>NZ_WSNW01000001.1:3259654-3607461 GCF_009767585.1 Coprobacillus cateniformis | reverse complement strand
GATAAGATTCTAGAAGTTGAACTTTATCATAAAATCTTTCCAGAACTTAAGAAAAAGAAAATTGCAAGTGGTCGTGAAAATGAATGGATAGCAAAAGAAATGGGAATAGCTGATAAATCTGTAAAAGATTATATTAAGCTATTAAAAGTAGATGATGTGAAAAAGAAGTTTTTAAATAATGAAATCTTAACGTTAGATACAGCTTTAAGAATGATTGATTTTTATAACGAATACGGAAAAGATGAATATCATTTGATGATTGGTGATATGAAACAAAGATATAATTTTAGTCATAATAATGATTTTGCAATAAGTTATCATATGGTAGAAAATAATTTTTGGAAAAAAGAACGCGAAGAACGTGAGAAAAAAGCACAAGAGTTAGAGGAACAAAGAAAACGTGAAAAGCCAGATGAACAAGTTGAAGATGAACCAGTCCGAAAAGAAGAAAAAGAAGAAAAAGAAGAATATCAAATTCCTACATTTAATAATTATGACAATCTGCCACATTATTATTTTGAGACATCTTTATTAGAAAAAATAAAGATATCGTTGGAAATTGAAGATATAAATATAAACTTTGAATTTTTAAATCAGTTTGATGAAAATAAGTATTTTTTTGAACTGATATTGACTTCTTTTGGTAACAATTTGTTCATTAGAATAATTCGTATGCCAGAAAAAATAAAAGATGGATATTGGAGATATAAGTGTCCTGATGAAAACAAATTATTTAATATTAATATCGATTGTAAGGATAAAAAAGTTGATATTTTCAAGTGTATGAATAACATTAATAACATCTTGAATAAAGAGAAAATCATTCTAACAATAGATGATAAAGAAAACTTTATAGCAAGTCTTTTAGATAATGTATTGATTGAAAAAGAAATCTTAGAAAAAGAGGATTGAATTTATGAAAGACGATATAAAATTAATACCTTTGAGAGAGAATTTAAAAGGAAATATGAACTTTGTGTCTTATGTAAATCAAGATATTGGAATAATTCATTTTACACATAAATATATGAATCAATTTAATGAATTTTATTGGGAAAAAATACAGGAATATTATGAGAATAATATTCCTTGTACAGATGATACAAATCTCTATATATTGCATTTGTTTTTAAAAGAATATTTTAAAAACAAACATGAGAAATGAAAGGGTGTGAAAAAAAAGTGTTTTATTATAAGAAAAATAAGAAGTATGCTGAAATAATGCCACATACAAAAAATAAAGTTATTGAAAAATATACCATCTTAAAAACCGATCAAGTTGATTTAGGCTGGGAAACAGTTTCAACCGTTCCAGTTGTAGAAGTAAATGGAATTCGTATGATTGATGAAAAAATGATACGAATTTTAAGGGAACTGATATATGAGGGGTATGAAATTTTAGGTAAGAAAGAAAACAATAAATATTAATAATATCTTTATTACCAATAATTGTAAATAATAAAAGTAAGAATATGCATAAAATGACGAATATAATAAAAATTTGTCGAAAATAAGATATAATAAGAAAACCGGTGGAAAAATATGGAAGACGTCTTTTAAAATAATAGTATAAAATTTTAAAAGGGGAGTGTTTTTATGACATTAGATGAACTTTATGAAATATTTATTGAAGATAAAAAAATTGATATTATACAGGCAACTGTTGAAACTATTGAAAATAGATATGTTGTTATTTCACGATATTTTGGAAAAAGTAATATATCAAATATAAATAAAATAGCTATAAGAAAGTATCAAAATTATTTATTAAATGAATGTAATTATAGTGTATCTCATGTAAATAATTTAATAGGTGTTTTGAAACAAATTTTTAACTTCGCATTGGAGAATGGTTATATAAAAACAAATACTATCGCTAGTGTAAGAATGATTAATAAAAGAGTTAAAATACCTAAAGAAAAGGTTATATGGAATTTAGAACAATTTTTAAAATTTAATGAATATATAAACAACACAACTGATAAAGTTATATTTAATATGCTTTTCTTTTTAGGAATAAGAAAGGGAGAATTATTATCGTTAAGGTGGAATGAAGTTTCTTTTGCTCAAAAGAATATTAAGATTATTTCTACAGCGAATAGAGAAAAGGGAAAGGGACAAGTTATTACACCACCTAAAACTGTTCATTCTAATCGAATTGTTGTTATGGATAAATTTTTGTGTGAATTAATTGAAGAATATTACATAGGTCAAAGAAAAATTTATGGAAAGGATATAAAACAAAAATTTGTTATTGGTGGTGATAAAATGATGAGTTTTACTTCTTTACAAAGATTATTAAAAAAATATTTAGCAAAAACTCAACTTCCTGAAATTACTTTGCATGGATTTCGTCACAGTCATGCGACTATGCTCGCGGATTTTTCGACGGATATCAAGGCTATAAGCGAAAGACTAGGGCATGAGAATATCGAAATCACTTTAAAAACATATATACACACAAATTCAAAAGCACAATTTAAGTTGACAAAAGAAATAGAAAGGAATGTGCAGAGTCATAACAAAAGCAAATTTATTGTATTGGTAGATAATATAAAAGAACTCTTAAGAAAAGAAATCACAGAAAATGAATGTACAGATATAGAAATGGATCAAATTGTAAATTTGTATAATTATGTACAAAAGGAAGTGATAAATATTTAAAATAGTATTGAATAAAAAACCGTCATATGGTATAATGTTATTAACAAATGAACGAAGATGAATGTAGTTGATAGAGTGGTGCAGAACTCATCAGCTGCACCAAATCTTTAAGAGTTGAAACCAACGATAGAATGTTGGCTTTTTATTTTAAATGAATAATATAGTCATGAGGTATTTTAAAAGGTAAAGTCAAATATGGAAACTCTCTGTGAGTTATGATAAAATAACAAGCAGTGATATTAAAAAATATAAAACTTGATATGGATAAAATAAATTAAGTTTATTTAGGGAGGATTTATATATGAATACTGAGATTATTAAAACAATGAGCATTGAACTTAATATTAGTGAAAAACAAATTGAAAATGTATTGTCTTTATTACAAGAGGGGGCTACTGTTCCTTTTATTGCACGTTATCGTAAAGAAAAGACGGATGGACTTAATGAAGATCAAATTAGAGAGATTTCTAAGGTTTATGAATATCAAATGAATCTTCAACAAAGAAAAGAAGATGTTATTCGTTTGATAGATGAAAAAGGAATGTTGACTGAAGATCTTAGAAATCAAATATTGAAGGCAGAGAAATTAAGTGAAGTTGAAGATTACTATCGACCATTTAAAGAAAAGAAAAAAACAAAAGCTTCTGTTGCAAAAGCTAAAGGATTAGAACCATTTGCTTTAGATATTTTAAAATTATCAAGACAATTTGATTTAGAGGCTGCTGCTCAAAAATATTTAAATGAAGAAGTATTAACCATTGAAGATGCCATCCAAGGGGCTAAAGACATTATTGCAGAACAAATAAGTGATGAACCTCGTTATCGTAAATATACAAAAGATATGATTTATAAAACAGGAATAATAACATCTTCTGTTAAAAAGAAAAACCCTGATGAAGATGGTATCTATGAGATGTATTATGATTATAATGAAAAGGTACAGTATATAGCTTCTCATCGTATTTTGGCTATGAATCGTGCTGAGAAAGAAAAGGTTTTGAATGTTTCAATAACAATTGATGAAGAAAAATTTGAAAACTATATATATAATGGAGTGATGAGAAAACGTGAATCTAATCTAAATGATTTCATTATGATATGTGTAAAAGATGCATTTAAGCGTTTGATTTACCCATCAGTAGAAAGAGAAGTCAGAAGTGAATTGACAGAAAAGGCTCAGGAACAAGCTTTAAAAGTCTTCTCTATTAATTTAGAAAAATTATTATTACAAGCACCTCTAAAAGATCGTTATGTATTAGGAGTAGACCCCGCTTTTAGAACAGGTTGTAAATTAGCAGCCATTGATCCAACTGGAAAGGTTTTAGATATAAATAAAGTTTTTATCACTTTGCCTAAAGCCGATTATACAAAAGATGAAAAAATTCTTCTTTCGATGATTCAAAAATATAGAATTGAAATTATAGCTATTGGAAATGGGACAGCAAGTCGTGAAACTGAAAGTTTTATTGCTGAATTTATTAAGAAGAATGCTTTAAATCTTCAATATGTTATTGTTTCTGAAGCTGGTGCTAGTGTTTATTCAGCGAGCGCAATTGCCAAAGAAGAATTTCCTACATATCAAGTTGAGGAGCGTTCTGCTGTTTCTATTGCTAGGCGACTTCAAGATCCGCTTGCGGAACTTGTCAAGATCGAGCCAAAAGCGATATCTGTTGGTCAATATCAGCATGATATGAATCAAAAGAAGTTGACTGAACAATTAGATTTCGTTGTTGAAAAAGTTGTCAATCAAGTTGGAGTTAATATTAATACAGCTTCACCATCATTATTACAATATGTTTCTGGTCTTTCTATGACTTTAGCAAAAAATATTGTCAAATATCGTGAAGAAAACGGTAAATTCACATCTCGTGATCAAATCAAAAAGGTTCATAAGCTTGGTGATAAAACCTATGAATTGGCAGTAGGATTTTTAAGAATTCTATCAGGGAATGAAAGATTTGATGAAACAAGTATTCACCCAGATAATTATCAAGATGCATCTCGTTTATTGCAATATCTTCATTTGACAAAAGAAGATATTGGAACACAACAGGCACAAGATGTGATTGTAAAAGTCAATAAAGAACAAGCTAAGACAGAATTAGGAATGGACACGTTTTTATTAGATGATCTTCTTGATGCTTTTGTATCTCCACATCGTTCTCCTCGTGATGAATACAATGCACCTATTTTAAGACAAGACGTCTTAAAAATAGATGATCTTAAAGTAGGCATGAAATTACAAGGAGTTGTAAGAAATGTTGTTGATTTTGGAGCATTTGTTGATATTGGTCTTAAAAATGATGGATTAGTTCATATATCTAAAATGTCAAAACAAAAAATTAAACATACTTTAGATGTCTGTAATGTTGGAGATATCTTAGATGTGTATGTTTATGACATAGATTTGAAAAAGAAACGTGTTGCATTATCTTTGATGGAGGTATAGACAATGGAATTTATTTATTATCCTAAATGTAGTACATGTCTTAAAGCTTTAAAACAATTACAAGCTAAGGAGTATCAAATTGTTAAAAGAGATATTGTTAAAGAAACACCAACAAAACAAGAATTATATAAATGGATATTGGATTATGGTCAAGGTATAAAACCTTTTTTCAATACATCAGGGATGGTTTATAGAGAATTGGCTTTGAAAGATAGATTACCTGATATGAGTATTGAGGAAGCAGTAGAATTATTGTCAAGCAATGGAATGCTAATAAAGAGACCTCTGTTAATTATGGAAAATCAAATTATAATTGGATATAAAAAGGAAATCTATGAGCAATTGTAGATTTCTTTTTGCTTTTAAGGTTGTGTTTTTTGCATTTGGGCTATATTTTATAGAGTTTGTAAAAGAAACTTGGTATACTGAAAACAAGTGAGGGGGAGATTAATGAAGATTTCGATTGAGGAAGTCAAGGAGTGCGAAGAGGTGGAAATTATTATTCGCTGTCCTATTCAAAATCAAGATATTAATAAAATTATTGAACTTTTAGAACATGATAGCATAAAACTTCAATGTAAGAAAGAACGAGATATCTATCAAGTCAATATAGTTGATATATATTATATTGAAACAATTGATGAAAAGACATTTGCTTATAGTCGTGATGATGTTTATGAAGTTTCTAAAAAACTTTATGAATTAGAAAAGAAACTAAATTCCCATGGTTTTATTCGAATTAGTAAATCATGTCTCTTGAATTTAGAATATTTGGACCATATTAGAGCTTTGCTTAATGGAAAATATGAAGCCACACTTCTAAACCAGGAAAAGTTAATTATCAGTAGAAAATATATAACTGATTTTAAAAAGGCATTTGAGGGATAGGAGGTGTATGATGAAAAGATTAAAGTATGTTTTAACAATTATGAGCACATCTTTTATGTTGGTTGTTTTATTAAATGCAATTTTAATGAGTCTTGAATATACAGGAGAATGGGCTTCTTTATCAGTAAGGAGTATTTTTCAGATATTTGTAACATGTCTTTTTATTGCAGTAGTTATTACTTATGGTGAATCAATAACTATTTTACGAGAGCATTTTGCAATAACGAGTTATGTTATTATGATGTCTTCTGTATTTATTATTAAATTTCTTTTTCATAAGCAATTTGAATTATGGAATGTAATAGCAGAAGCTACTTTGTTAACAATTGTCTTTGGTGGAGTTTGGTTTGCTATTTACTGTGTTCATGGTTGTGAAGCACAGAGAATTAACCAAATTATCAAAGAAAATCGGAAAAGAAACTTAAAGTAGCGTAACTGCAACTGAGAATGTATAGCGTGCAACGAATAGGTTTGGTAGTATAGTGACGACAAGGAGGAGTCAAAATGAATAATGTTATAGAGATTAAGAATTTAACAAAACGTTATGGTGATCTGGTTGCTTTAGATCATTTTAACTTAACAGTCAAAGAAGGGGAAATTTTAGGGTTGTTAGGACCCAATGGGAGTGGGAAGTCAACTTGTATTAATACCATTCTTTCTTTATTAAATTTTGATGAAGGAAGTATTCGTATTTTTAATAAGGAAATGAGTCCAAGTGCATATGATATCAAATCTAAAATTGGAGTTGTATTTCAAGATGTTGCTGTATTTGAAGAACTCAATGTCAAAGAAAATATTGATTATTTTTGTGGTTTATACATTAAGGATAAAGCAATCAGACAACAATATGTGGAAGATGCTATTGCATTGGTAGGATTAGAAGAATTTAAGAAATTTAAACCTAAACAATTAAGCGGGGGATTATTACGAAGATTAAATATTGCATGTGGGATTGCACATAAACCTCATTTGATTTTTCTTGATGAACCTACTGTTGCAGTAGATCCACAGAGCCGTAATCACATTTTAGAAGGGATTAAAATATTAAATGAGAATGGAGCAACTATTGTTTATACTACTCATTACATGGAGGAAGTTGAACAATTATGTCATGAAATTGTTATTATGGATAAGGGAAAGGTCATTGCTCATGGAACCAATGATGACCTAAAAAATCAAATTCAACTTGGAGAGAGAGTCACACTTGTGGTTGAAAAAGATGAAATTGATTTGATTGAAGAATTACGTCAGAATCCGGAAATATTAAGTGTTGAACAAATCCAAAATACAATTCATATTTCTTACTGTACCAAAGAAAATAATTTAGGAAAATTGATTGATGTCTTAAGGGAACATCATATTCAATATAATAGTGTTTTTAGTGAAAGACCAACACTTAATGATGTCTTTTTAGAATTGACAGGAAAAGAGTTAAGGGATTAAGCGATGCATAGTTTTATTTATCAGGCAAAACTGCTTTTTAGAGACAGAACAATGATGTTCTGGACATTCTTATTTCCCTTAATTCTTGCAACCTTCTTTAATTTGGCATTTTCAAAATTAAATTCAAGTGAAGGATTCGAACCATCGAAACTGGCTGTTGTTGAAGTCAAAGAAAACAAGGAATTAAAATCATTATTAAATGAATTATCTAAAGAAACTGATGATCAATTATTAGATGTTCAATATGTTTCTTTAACACAGGCACAACAGTTATTGTCTGATGAAGACATTGATGGGTATTTAACAATTGATAATACATTAAAAATATCAGTAAAAGAAAATGGGATTGCTCAAACGATTATTCAAAGTGTTATTGATAGTTATCAGCAAACGACACATACAATGAATTCGATTGCTAAAGAAAATCCTCAAGCATTAGTACAAATTATTCAAGAAGATTTGAATATGAATCAAGATTATTTTGAAAGTCGTCAAATGTCTTCTTTAGATGTTACGGTGATTTACTTTTATACTTTAATAGGAATGACTTGTATGTATGGTGGTTTCTGGGGATTAAAGGTATCCACTAATATAGAGGCAAACCTTTCTCGACAAGGAACACGTATACAGGTTGCCCCTGTTTCCAAAGTTAAAATGATTTTAACAGGAAATATAGCTGCATTTATTATGCAATATCTTGCAATGTTATTGCTTTTAGGATATTTAACACTAGGACTAAATATTGCTTTTGGAGATCAAATTGGGTATATTCTCCTATTAATGGCAGTAGGAAGTTATGTAGGAATTACACTTGGTAATTTAATTGGCAATTTATTTAAATGTTCAGAGAATACAAAGATATCTATATTAACATCAGCATCACTTTTTTGTTCTTTCTTATCAGGAATGATGGTGATTGATTTAAAATATATTATTCAGGAAAATGTACCTATTTTAGGGTATATCAATCCTGTTAGTGTGATTACTGATGCACTTTATGCTTTGTATTACTATCCAACATATGAGCGCTTCTTGCTAAATGTTTCAATATTAGCTGTTATGGGAGTTATTCTTACAATGATTTCAGTTCTTTTATCAAGGAGGAAAAAATATGATAGTCTTTAAAAATTATTTGAAGGTCGCAAAATCTTTTCTTCCAATTATTATAGTATATACACTTATATTTGTTGGAATAGCTACTATATCTTCAACGAGTGGTGCTCAAAATACTGATGCTTTTGAAGCGAGTGAATCACGCATAGCATTTATAAATCACGATCAAGAATCATCATTTATAAATTCCTTTCAAAAATATATTAAAGAGAATGCTGAGTATGTTAATATTCAGGATAGTGATGAGGAACTTAGAGATGCATTGTTCTTTAGAAAAGTTGATTATATTATGATCATTCCTAAAGGATTCACTGATGATTTTTTAAACAATAAAGATGTGAAAATTGAAACAATGGAAGTGCCAGATTCATATAATTCTATGTATTCTAAGACTTTGATGAATAAATATTTAAATACTGCTAAACTTTATTTAAAGGCAGATATAGCAGATGATAAATTGACTCAATATGTGAGTAGAGATTTAAATATTCATACTGACGTTGATTTCCATAATGTTGTTGTTGATAACAACATTGCAAAAGCGACCACTTTCTATAATTTTGCAAATTATACGTTGCTGGCAATTATTATTGTTGTTGTCTCAATGGTGATGATTTCTTTTAATGAAGAAAAAATTCGTCGTAGAAATTTGGTGTCATCAATTTCATATCAGAGTTTTAATCGTCAACTTCTATTAGGAAATATTATCACATCCATAGGAGTATGGTCATTATATGTGATAGCAAGTTTTGCATTATATGGAGCAACAATGTTAACCAATGCAGGACTATTGCTGATATTAAATTCTTTTGTTTTGGTTATCTTTATACTTGTCTTTAGTTTCTTCCTGACGACTGTTACACATAATCGTGAATTGGTAAGCGGAATATCAACGGTTGTTGGGTTAGGAACGAGTTTCATTGCAGGGGCATTTGTTCCCCAAGAGTTTTTAGCACCATTTGTTTTAAATATTGCTAAGTTGACACCATCTTACTGGTTTATTGATGGCAATAATAAAATTGCTAGTTTGTCTGGCTATTCTTGGACTGAGTTACAGCCAATCATAATGAATATGGCAATAATATTAGGGTTTGCAGTCTTATTTTATATCTTAATTCAATTGGTAAGTCGTTTAAAATTAAAGAAATCTTAAGAGCATGAAAATGCTCTTTTCTTTTTAAATTATATTCTCAAATGTATGATTATAAGATATACTATATTTATATGAGTATAAGGAGATGAATGCATGAAAGAAATAAAACAAGTAATTGAAGAAATAAAAAAAGCAGTTGTTGGTAAAGATGAAATCATTGAAAAAATTATCATGACGTTATTGGCACGAGGCCATATTTTATTAGAAGATATACCTGGAGTGGGAAAAACAAATTTAGCATTAGCACTATCTAAGAGTATGACACTAGATTATCATCGTGTTCAATTAACAACAGATGTCTTGCCCAGTGATATTGTTGGTTTTACGATGTATAATCCTCAAAAAAACACTTTTGAATATAAGGAAGGTATAGCATTTTGTCATTTGCTGCTAGCTGATGAAATTAATCGTACTTCTAGTAAAACACAAGCTGCATTACTTGAGTTAATGGAAGAAGGGAAGATGACTGTTGATGGAAATACATATGTTTTACCAGAACCATTCTTTGTGATTGCAACACAAAATCCTTTTGGTTCTGCTGGAACACAGTTGTTGCCAGATTCACAGTTGGATCGTTTTATGGTTAGATTGAATTTGGGATATCCTAGTATTACTGATGAAGTTGAAATTATGAAAAATCGTCAGATAAGTAATCCGCTAGATACGATTCAAGCAATAATAACACCTCAAATGATGACAACTTTTCAAAAACAGGTTGATCAGGTTTTCATAAGTGATGAAATATACTACTATATTGTTGCTATTGTTGATGCGACAAGACACAATGAATATATTGAACAGGGAGCTAGTCCACGTGGCTCATTAGCAACTATGAAGGTTGCCAAGGCATGTGCTTTTATGCATGATAGAGATTATGTTATTCCATCAGATGTAAAAGACGTTGTACATATGGTACTTGCCCATCGCATCATTTTAAATTATGATGCAAAAATGAAGGAAATGTCAGCTTATAGTTTGTTAGATGATATTCTTGATCACATTCGAGAGCCAGGTATTGAATAATGTATAAAGGACTTATGAAGTATCTTTGTGTCTTGATATTTCTATATGGGGTATGGAGCTTACTGTTAGGTTATTTTTTGTTTTTGTTATTTGCATTGGGTGTCTTGCTCTTCTTTTTTTCTGTGATAGTGAGTTACAAAAGTATGAGAATGACGGATGTCATTGTAACATGTCATCGTTCTATTCTAGAGCGACATGAAAATCTTTATATGACATTTACAAGAGTGGATAAGAGTTTGTTCCATTGTGGTTCATTGATTGTTGATTATAGTGTTATTGATAGTTTAGGAAAAGTCATCTATCGTCGCAAACAGAAAATCTATGATCAACTCGCCATGGATGCTTTAACAATTGATGACTGTGGTTATTATTATGTTCAAATCCATCATATTTATTGCTTTGATTTGCTTGGTTGTATTCATTTCAAAAGAAGCTCAAATCAACATGCTTACTTCTATGTCTTTCCATCATTGATACCTATAGATATGCAATTAGAAAATACTGTTGGATTTACACAAGAGTCTACTGAATATTCGCCTTATCAGTCAGGTGAAGATTATTTGGAAATTTTTGATTTACGTCCATATCATGAACATGATTCATTGAGACATATTCACTGGAAAGCTTCTTTGAAAAAAGATGAGTTATTTGTAAAAATAGGAAGTCAACCTATTGTTAAAAAAATACTATTGGCTGTTGAACTTCATCACATGAGAGAAGATAATCAAGCTTTGGATAGGTTTTATTCACTCTGTTCTTTATTATTGAAAAGACAAGTTCATTTTGAAATTTTATGTCCTCAATCACATACTGAGGGGATGGTACCAGAACTGATTTTAAATCAAGAACATTTGCGAGAATGTATGAAAAGAATATTGAAAGATATGAGTTTAAAATATCAAAGTGCTTTAGCACAAAATCATGATTATCTGAGTGTCTTTGTTGTCTCTAGTCAAGGAATTGAGGTGTATGAAAAATGAAAAACTTGATTTTAAAGTTACCTCAAAAACAGTGTAACATCTGCTTAGACTTTGTGATTATTATTTTGGGCGTTGTTGGTTTAAGTGGAGGGTTAGGTTATTCTTTGTATTTTCCTGAAGAGTTTGTATCAGGATTATTTCTACTCATTATTTTCTCAGGTATTGTGTATTTGACGATGCTAAAAAGTTATAAATCTGGTTTTTTATGTGTTATTATTGGATGGATTGTTTGTTTTGTTTTAAGTTATACATCTTACCAATTTGAAAGTGTTATTGATCAATTAAAAGTAGTCATTAAGTTTGATTATTTTTTA
This sequence comes from Coprobacillus cateniformis, assembly GCF_009767585.1. NCBI lineage: Bacteria > Bacillati > Bacillota > Erysipelotrichia > Erysipelotrichales > Coprobacillaceae > Coprobacillus > Coprobacillus cateniformis. Next base: position 3,595,434 of record NZ_WSNW01000001.1, on the reverse strand, counting down.
CGGTTTGATGAATTGTTTAAAAATGCTCAATTAGTAGGTGGTATTGTTCCGATATTATTCTACCTTATGATTGGCATTCCCATTGTTTATTTAGTTGTTTCAACTGTTACACAGAAGAAACTTACTTATATCAAATTACTGTTATGTTTATTTATATTTCTTTTTCCAGTATTTATAAAACATCAGTTGAATAGTATAACAAGTTATTGTGTTATTGGTTTTCTGATATATGAATTGTTATTTAGTGCAATATTGAAACATCAAAAACAACAACAACCTATTTTAAAAATATGTTTTCTTCTTTTTTTATCTTTTATTCTCATTTTTTCAAGTATAAATTTAGAATCAAATCCAATTTTTAGACAAAGTTCAACATCAGTGTTGACTCAAATAACCAATTGGTTTGATGGGTTCTTTGGAGATAGTCATAATGGAACTGGGTTAAGTCCCTCAATTAATGGTGGTCTGCCAACAGGAGATATTACACTTAGTCATAGTATAGCTTTAACTGTACAATCTTCTGAACCATTCTCTTCTTATTTAAGAGGATATTCTCTGGCGCATTATGAAAATAATAAATGGCAACCTGTTATTAAAAATTTTGAAGATTCTAGATCTGTGACTCTATATACAAATTATATAAAAGAACAATATACAGATGTAATTTTTCAACAAGTTAAAGTGACTCCAAAAAAATCAACAAGTTATCAGTTAGTTCCATATTTTGCTGATACACAAAATGAAATTATTGCTGATTCGTATTTTAAAAGAACGGATGAATTTTTTGATGTTTTCGCATATGATATAGAATCTTTAAAAACACTGAATAGTTTTCCTCGTGAACAATACTTGGATTATCAGCAATATGTCGAGGATGAATACTTGAATGTCCCAGATCAACTTAGGGAGAATTTAAATCAATTTATTGATTCAAATTTAGAAGATAATGGTTATCTTACGAGAAAAGATTTAACCAATTATTCAAATCCTATAGAAATAGCAAATCAAGTTCAATATATGTTGCAAAAGCAAACAACATATTCATTAAAGACAGGAGAATTGCCTGCTGGAGCAGATTTTGTTGAAAATTTCTTATTTCAAACAAAGAAAGGGAGTTGTACACATTTTGCAACAACGGGAGCTTTATTGTTACGCTGCCTGGGAATTCCATCACGTTATGTCAGCGGATTTGTCATGAAATCTAGTGATTTTAAAGATGGTGTAGCTGAAATTCGTAATAATCGTTCGCATGCATGGATAGAAATATACTATGATGGAATTGGATGGATACCGATAGATATGACACCAACAGATTCATCCTCTGGCGTGGATTCATTAGGTACAATGCTTGATAATTTAACAGATGACAGCCAAGAGACACCTCAAGCAACGAATCCTAACACTGAGCAGCCACCAAATCAAGATCAGCCTGATACTCAAACGCCTATAGAGACACCAGATTCCGATATATTAGAAACACAGGAACCTCTTTGGTACCAGGGTATTTTGGGATATAGTGATTATATAATAAGAGGATTTATTTTTTTAGCAATTGTTTTCCTTTATAGATTGGTTTCAACAAAAGCATTTAAGCTCAAATTGAGGCATAAATCATCAAATCAAAAAATCATTCTTTATTATCAAAGAATGAAACGTATCTCTCGTTATGGAGGATATATTCAGGATGATATTGAAATGTTGGCATATAAGGCGAAATTCTCAACCCATACAATAAGTGATGAAGAATTAAAAGAGGTTGAAGAATATTATTCTTTATTCTCACACCAAATATATAAGACTCTGCCATTTTATAGGAAAATTTGTTTTAAATTTATATTAGGTTATTTATAAAGAAGAGATATCTTTACAAAAATAAGGAGTATTGGTGAAGCAAATAGGTCATGTGATTAGAGAATGAATATTGTTGTGAAAAATATATTTGAAGTCTTCCATTGAAAATCAGGGTTATTCCTGATTTTTTTATTATAGAAAGCAATGATATTGAAATAAAAAAAGAGGTTGAACCTCTTAATTGTTTTTTAAATGATTTATGTTTGCATATTGTGGAACACCATTTTCATATGTAATTGCAATCTCGCCTTGTATTAATGGATAAAGATAATTGTAAAGGTCTTGCGTGATATCATTATGATCTTCATTAATCCATTCAACAGGAATACGCTGTTCAAGATTGGCAATTGAAGTCACATCTTTAAAATCACATTCTATAGTATAGGGGTTATTGCTGGTACGATTGAAGACCATCATAACACTTGTTTCTCCAGCCATAGATGTTTTCACCGCATAACGTCCGATTTCAAATGATTCATCTAAATCAACAGCTGATGCAATATGCATTGCGCATCTTTGTAAAACATTTAATTCAATACTTCTTACCTTGCATTTAAATTCTTGATAGACCATAGATTCTAATACTTTTCCTGTGCCCGAATGAAGAATATGACCAAAAGCATCACGCTTTGCATATTTTGAATCTGAGTCTAAGAATTCACCGTTTTCATTTCTAATTCCTTCACTTACAGCAATAATAACACTTCTCTTTTTTTTGAACACTGCATGAATATCTTCTAAAAAGGCTTTCTTGCTAAAGGGAACTTCTGGTAAGTAAATGAGGTCAGGTGCATCGCTATATGCTGTTCTTGCAAGTGCACTTGCGGCAGTTAACCATCCAGCGTTTCTTCCCATAATTTCGACGATAGTGACAGCGTTGAGTTTGTAGATAGAGCTGTCATAAGCTATTTCTAACATAGAGGTTGCAACATATTTTGCTGCTGATCCAAATCCTGGTGTATGGTCAGTTCCCATAAGGTCGTTATCAATAGTTTTTGGGATGCCAATAAAACGAATATGAGAATCAATAGTTTTCGCATATGTTGATAGTTTAGCAACTGTATCCATTGAATCATTTCCACCAATATAATAAAAATCAGTGATTTCTAATTCATTAAATAATTGAAATAACAATTGATATGTTTGTGGATCTTCTTGAAACTCTGGCAATTTATAGCGACATGATCCAAGATACATAGCAGGAGAATGCTTAAGATGGTTTAAATCTTCAGTGCTTTTAAAGATTTCAAGTAAATCCATATATTTATTTTCTAATAAACCTTTGACTCCATTAATCATCCCATAAACATGAGCAAATTGTTGAGTATCAATACATTCTGCAATAATCCCAGCTAATGAAGCATTAATAGCAGTTGTTGGACCACCTGATTGTCCAATAAAACAGTTTCTTTTTTTCATGAATGAACTCCTTTGTCTTTATTCTTCAATATTCTATCATTTTTTTTATGGAAAAAAAAGTCTATTTTTGTGATTACGTGCTTTTCAAATGAAAATGAACTAGTAGTTTTGTGAACATATGGATATATTTGGGAGTTAGCATATACTTCCCAGTGATTTTAAATAAATTGATATGGAAATTCACAAGAGAAAAGAGTATACTATAGATATATAGGAGGAAAGAAAATTATGTCTAAAAAGTATTTATCTATGGATGGAAATACTGCAGCTGCGCACGTGGCCTATGCATTTAGTGAAGTTGCAAGTATCTATCCAATTACCCCATCTTCTCCAATGGCAGAAAACGCTGAGGCTTGGGCTGCTCAAGGGATGAAGAATATTTTTGGGTCTTCTGTAAATGTTATTGAAATGCAATCAGAAGCTGGAGCAGCAGGGGCTGTTCATGGAGCTTTACAAGGTGGTGCTCTAGCAACAACTTTTACTGCTTCACAAGGTTTGCTATTAATGATTCCAAACCTTTATAAAATTCAAGGTGAATTGTTACCTGGTGTATTCCATGTGGCTGCAAGAGCACTTGCAACACGTGCGTTAAATATTTTTGGTGATCATCAAGACGTATATGCTTGTCGTCAAGTTGGTGCCCCTATGATTTGTTCTCATAGTGTTCAGGAAGTTATGGATTTAGGTGGAATTGCTCACTTAACAGCAATTAAAGCAAGTGTACCAGTTATTCATTTCTTTGATGGTTTTAGAACATCTCATGAAATTCAAAAAGTAGAAGTTATGGATTATGAAGTTCTAGATAGTTTATTAGATAAAGAAGCATTAAAGAAATTTAAAGACAATGCATTGAATCCACACACAAATCCTATTGAACGTGGTGGGGCTGAAAATGATGATATCTACTTCCAGGGTAGAGAAGCTCAAAATAAACATTATGATGCTGTTGTAGAAATTGCTGCTGATTATATGAAAAAGATTTCTGAAATTACTGGTAGAGAATATGCTCCATTTACATATTATGGAGCACCAGATGCAGATAGAGTTATCGTTGCAATGGGATCAGTAACAGAAACTGTAAAAGAAACAATTGATGAAATGATGAAAAATGGAGAAAAGGTTGGTTTAATCAAAGTTCACTTATATAGACCATTCTCTCCAAAATATTTATTAGATGTTTTACCAGAAACAGTTAAGAAAATTGCTGTTTTAGACCGTACGAAAGAAATCGGATCAACTGGTGAACCATTATACTTAGATGTTGTTGCTGTTTTAAAAGATAAAGATATCAATATCATTGGTGGTCGTTATGGTATGGGTTCTAAAGATACAACACCTCGTCAAATTAAAGGTGTTTATGATCATTTATTAGAAACTGATCCATTTAATTCATTTACAATTGGTATTCATGATGATGTCACTCATTTGTCATTAAAAGAAGATGATGAATTTACTGTTGATGCTGATTACACATCTTGTTTATTCTATGGATTAGGATCTGATGGTACGGTATCTGCTAATAAATCTTCTATTAAGATTATTGGGGACCATACTGATTTATATTCACAAGCTTATTTTGCTTATGATAGTAAAAAAGCAGGTGGAGCAACTCGTTCTAACTTAAGATTTGGACATACTCCAATTCGTGCAACTTATTATGTTAATAATGCTGATTTTATTTCATGTTCATTAGATAACTATGTTGTCAAATTCGATATGTTGAAGAATTTGAAAAAGGGTGGAACATTCTTATTAAATACTGAATTTGATGAAAAAGAAGTTGTTGATTATTTACCAAATCGTTTGAAAAAACAATTGGCAGATAAGAATGCTAAATTCTTTATCATTAATGCAAATAAAATTGCAAGTGAAATTGGTATGGGAAGAAGAACAAATACAATTCTTCAATCTGCTTTCTTTGCATTAAATCCACAAATTTTACCAATTGAGAAATCTGTTGAATATATGAAAGCAATGGCTAAGAAAACATATGGTAAAAAAGGTGACGCTATTGTTGAATTAAACTATAAAGCAATCGATGCTGGAAAAGATGCAATTGTAGAAGTTCCTGTATCTGCTGATTGGGCTAATTTAACAGTTAATGAGACACGTCAACGTACAGGTGATGATCATTTTGATAACTTTGTATCACCAATTAATTCATTAGATGGTTATGATTTACCAGTATCTGCTTTCATGGATAAGTTAGATGGTTCTATGCAATCAGGTGTTGCTTTAAAAGAAAAACGTGCAATTGCAGTTGAAGTTCCTCGCTGGGAAAAAGAAAACTGTATCCAATGTAATAACTGTGTTATGGTTTGTCCACATGCAACAATTCGTGCATTCTTATTAAATGATGAAGAAATGAATGCATTACCAGAAGATATCCATGATGATGTCTTAAAACCAATTGGTAAGAATGTTGATGGTTTGGCATACCGTATCCAAGTTTCACCTGATAATTGTGTTGGATGTGGTCTTTGTGTCACTGAATGTCCAGGTAAAGCAGGAAAGAAAGCTTTAACTATGGTACCAGTAAAAGAAGAATTGGATCATGCGCCATTAGCTGATTATATGTATACAAAAGTATCTTATAAGGCTGATCGTTATCCATTAACTACTGTTAAAGGTGTTGGTTTCATGAGACCATACTTTGAAGTTTCTGGAGCTTGTGGTGGATGTGGTGAAACTCCATATTACCGTTTGGCTTCTCAATTATTTGGTAAAGATATGAGAATTGCTAATGCAACAGGATGTAGTTCAATCTATTCAGGATCTACACCATCAACTCCATGTACAGTTGATGAAAATGGTCAAGGACCTGCATGGGCTAACTCATTATTTGAAGATAATGCTGAATATGGTTTTGGTATGAAACTAGCTGAAAACTATATGGCTAAACATATTTTAGAAATCATTAGAGATAACAAAGCTGATTGTGAACCTGAACTTCAAGACGTATTAACTCAATATGAAGGTGTAAAAGGTCAACGTGAAGAAGAAAGAAAACTTTATGATCAATTGGTATCATTAGTTGAAACTTCAAAATGTGAAGGTATCAAACCTTTATTAGATATGAAAGGTGAATTGGTTACAAAATCACAATGGATCATCGGTGGAGATGGTTGGGCATATGACATCGGATACGGTGGTGTTGACCATGTTTTAGCAAGTGATCAAAATGTCAATATCTTAGTGCTTGATACAGAAGTTTACTCTAATACAGGAGGACAATCTTCTAAATCTTCACAAGCTGGTTCAATTGCAAAATTCACTGCTGGAGGTAAAGCAGCTTCTAAGAAAGATTTAGCTCAAATTGCTATGGCATATGGACATGTTTATGTGGCTCAAATTTCTATGGGAGCTAACCCAATGCAAACAATTAAAGCTATGAAAGAAGCAGAAGCTTATGATGGACCATCATTAATTATTGCTTATGCTCCATGTATTGAACATGGTATTAAAGGTGGTTTAGCAAATCATCAAATTGAACAAAAACGTGCTGTTGAATGTGGTTACTTCAACTTATTCAGATATGATCCACGTTTAGAAGATCAAGAAAAGAATCCATTACAAATTGATTCTAAAGAACCTGATTTCACTAAGTTCAAAGATTTCTTATTAAATGAAAATAGATTTGCAATGTTAGCAAAAGTTAATCCTGAACACGCTGAAGAATTAATGACAAAATGTGAAAAAGATGCTAAAAAACGTCGTGCACGTTTAGATCGCATGGTTTCAGAATAATTAAATAAGGAAAGGCATATTTTAATAAGAAAATATGCCTTTTTTATTTCATAGAAAACTAGTTTTATCAAATGTTTTGTGTCTATATGATTTCCTTAATATAAATATTACATTTTCTTAACGTATGAAGATTTTATGTAATGAATAAAATTTTACATAATAAGAGTATAGAAAATTAATAAAAATGTAGTTTTTCTACAAGGAGGAAATTATGGAAGAGACAATACAGTTTCAAATTCAAACTGTTTATAATCAGTTACGTCCATCAGAAAAAAAGGTTGCTGATTATATTCTTGATTATAATGACAGTATTGAAAAATTATCAATGACATTTATTGAAAAGGAAGTTGGTGTTTCACAACCAACTATTATGCGTTTTGTCAAAGCGATTGGATGTAAGGGATTTAAACAGTTGAAATATAGTTTAATAAAATCAAATGAAACTCATACTCATGTACTTTATGGCTTTGATATTACACAACTGAGTAAAGTACAGGATATTCCATCTTTAATGATTGCAACAACAATTCAAATGCTTGAAGACACGTTAAAATCAATTTCTGTCGAATCTTTTGAGAAAGCCGTGAGGATGTTACATAGTGCACAGCATATTAGTATTTATGCTGTTGAAAATTCAGCGAGTGTAGCTAGTGATTGAATGACAAAACTGTTATATTTAGGGAAAGATGTGCATTACTATAATGATTATTATTTGCAAAATATTCATGCTCAAAATCTTGGTCAAGATGATATAGCAATTGGTATTTCTTATTCAGGTAATTCTGTTAATACAATTGAAACATTGAAATTAGCACAAGAGAGCGGAGCTCATACAATAACAATAAGTAACTTTGAGAATGCATTCATTCATCAATATGGTGAAGTTTCCTTATATACAAGTCAAAAACAATATTTATATGGAGATGCCATTTATTCACGAACAAAACAAACCAGTATAATTGATATGTTATATGTTGGAATTTTATTTTGTGATTATCAAAAATACACAAAAAAATTAGATACATATAGTCAACTTATTAAAAAAAGAGGATTCCAAAAAGAAGACCAAAAGATGTAGAAAAACTACATCTATGGTCTTTTTGACTTTACAAATCCTTAACAAATTCTTAAAGAAAAATGCGTAGAAAAATATTTAAGAACTTGGCATAATGCAAGTGTCGATAAGGACAGGAGGAAAAAAATGTTAAAATTAGAACATATACAAAAGTCATTTGATGGTGTTCATATTCTTAATGATTTATCATTAGATATACCCAATGGGGAGATTGTTTCTATTTTAGAACCATCAGGGAGTGGAAAAACAACTTTATTAAATCTTATTCTTGGTATTACAGATATTGATAGTGGGAGAATTCTTTTTAATGATCAGGATATTACAGATGTACCTATGGAACAGCGCGGTTTTAATATCGTTTTTCAAGACTATGCATTATTTCCAAACTTGACTGCTTATGAAAATATAACATATGGTTTAAAAAACAAACCACATATTTCATCACCAGAAGAAGTTCAGGAACTCGTTCATTTGCTAGGCTTAGAAAAACATTTAAATAAACGTATTGATCAATTATCTGGTGGACAAAAACAACGTGTTGCCTTGGCCAGAACGTTGGTTATGAAACCTAAGATTTTATTACTGGATGAACCATTAAGTGCATTAGATGGTGTCATAAAGGAATCTATTAAAGAAAGGATTAAGATGATTGCAAAGGAGTATAACTTAACAACAATTATTGTCACTCATGATCCAGAAGAAGCCTTGACATTATCAGATCGTGTCTTAATCATTAATGAGGGTCAAATTTCTCAATATGGAAAACCAGAAGATATTTTAAATCAACCAAGTTGTGATTTTGTACAGGACTTTATATTAAATCAATTAGAAATAAAAAGAAGAAATATATTTGCATTGTTTCGTCCTATGCAAGAACAAATGGTATAAATATGAAAAAGAACTTTGAAATCAAAGCAATATACTGGTTTGTTATTGTTCTCTTTGCTTGTTTCCTTGTTCTTCCACTTGGCTCATTACTTATACAATCTTTTCAAAGTCAAGGAAACTTCTCCTTTGCTAATTACATTCAGGTTATTGGAGAAAAAGGCTTTTTAACAGCATTACAGAATAGTTTCCTTGTCTCGGGATTAAGTGCATTGATTACAACATTATTAGCTTTTATGATGGCTTATGCTATTCATTATACCAATATTCCTCTGCTATTAAAAAAGTTTATGAAGAATATGACAATGCTTCCTATGTTGTTGCCAACAATCACTTATGGATTTGCAATTATATATTCATTTGGAAAACAGGGTTTATGGACAAAAATCTTTGGTCATCAATTCTTTGATATTTATGGCATGAATGGTTTATTGCTGGGTTATGTTATTTATACATTACCTATTGCCTTTATGCTCATTCACAATGCTATGGAATACATTGATAAAAAGTTTATTATTGTTTCTAAACTGATGAATGATAATTCATTCAAAACATTTATCATGACACTCTTAAAGCCTATGTTAGGAACTTTGGCCGCAGCTTTTATTCAGGCTTTCTTTCTTAGTTTTACTGATTTTGGAATTCCGGCGTCAGTAGGTGGACAGTTTGAGGTTGTTGCTAGCGTTCTATATAATCAAATGTTAGGGAGTATTCCTAACTTTGCAAATGGTGCAGTTGTTGCAATGATAATGTTATTGCCATCAGTCTTAAGCATTGCATTGCTTCACTACTTAGAAAAATATAACATTCGCTATAACAAAATATCAACAATTGAATTTAAGAAAAATACTTTCAGAGATGTTTTTTGGAGCCTGATTGGACTTATGATAAATGTGTTTGTGCTTGCTATATTTACAGTTATTTTCATCATTCCATTTATCCAGATGTGGCCTTATGATATGTCATTAACGTTGACACACATAGAAGCCGTCCTAAAGGAACCAACGCTTATAGGTGTTATCGAAAATTCGCTGATTGTTGCTATTTTGACAGCAGTGACTGGAACACTTGTTGTTTATGGTGCTGCTTTGGCTGTTGCCAGAAGTGCCATTCATTCTCGGTTGAAGAAAATAATTGAAACAATAGCTTTGGTCACAAATACAGTTCCAGGGATGGTTATTGGAATTGCTTATTTATTGATATTTTCAGGATCACCCCTTCAAAATACGTTCATCATTATCATTGTTTGTAATATTGTTCATTTTTTCTCATCTCCATATTTCATGATGAAGAATTCATTGATGAAAATGAATGCTGGTTATGAAACAACAGCAAGATTAATGGGAGATAGTTGGCTAAAAACTATCCTGAGAGTCGTTACACCTAATGCTTTATCATCTCTTTTAGAAGTTTTTAGTTATTATTTTATTAATGCTATGGTGACAGTCAGTGCAGTTATCTTTATTGCAGGTGCAAGAACAATGGTTATGACAACAAAAATTAAGGAACTTCAACACTTTGCAAAATTTAATGAAATCTTTGTATTATCAATCTTTATTTTCATTATAAATTTTATTGCAAAGGGATTGTTCTATTATTTCACACATCGAAAGAAAAGGGAGAAAACAAAATGAAATCAAGATTATTAAAGGGAATATTAGCTATGGTACTTTTATGTGCAACATTATTGACTGGTTGTCAATCTACAGCTAATCAAGTCGTTATTTATTCTAATGCGGATGACGAAGCTGTTACAGCGATGAAGAATGCATTAGACAAGAACGGTTATGAGGGCAATACTTATTTCAAACTTTTGGAACAAGTGAATTAGGAGGGAAACTATTGGCTGAAGGAACAAATATTGAAGCTGATTTGGTTACAATGAGTTCATTCTATTTAGAAAGTGCACAATCACAAAATGATATGTTTGTTGATTTGGATTTTGATACAAAATCAATAGAAGACTATCCAAGTTTTTATACACCAATCACTTCACAAGAAGGTGCAATGATTGTCAATACTGAAGAATTAAAAACAAATCGTATAAATGCTCCAAAAAGTATTAAAGATTTAGCAAAGCCAGAATATAAAGATATGATATCTGTGACTGATATTTCCTCTTCATCAACAGCCTGGTTGCTGATTCAAGCAATTGTGAGTGAATATGGCGAAGAGGAAGCAAAGGATGTTTTAAAAGGCATCTATAGTAATGCAGGAGCGCATATTGAAGAATCTGGATCAGGACCTATCAAAAAGGTTAGAGCTGGAGAAGTTGCGATTGGGTTTGGTTTAAGACATCAAGCAGTTAGAGATAAAACATCAGGATTACCAATTGATTATATTGATCCAACTGAAGGAAATTTTAATCTCACTGAATCGGTTGCAGTTATTAATAAAAAAGACAGTGATCATCAAAAATTAGCAATGAAGATGGCTCAATGTATTATAGACAATGGCAGAAAAGAATTGTTAGAAACTTATCCCAATCCATTATACGAAGGTGAAACATCTTCATCAGCTTATAAATCTGCCTATCCAAAAGTTTTTAAAGAAAAATTAACAGCAGACTTATTAAAGAAACATCAAAAATTATCAGAAGAATGTAAGGAGAAATAAGAATGAAGAATTATAAATTACTAACACCTGGACCTTTAACAACAACACCTACAGTGAAACAGGAAATGTTATTTGATCATTGTACATGGGATGATGATTATAAGCAAATCACTTTAAAAATGAGAGACCAGCTCTTAGAGTTAGCGCATGTTTCTCAAGATGACTATACAGTTGTTTTGATGCAGGGAAGCGGGACTTTTGGTGTCGAATCAGTGATAACAAGTGTGATTGGTGATGATGAAAAACTCTTGATTATTGCTAATGGGGCATATGGTGATAGAATGAAGGATATTTGTGAGCATGCACATGTTCCTTATGAATTGATATCATTTGCTGAGAACGAAAGTCCAGATGCAAGGAAAGTGGCTCAAATATTAGATGAAGATCCTTCAATTACACATGTTGCTATGGTGCATAGTGAAACAACATCAGGTATTTTAAATGATATTGAAAGCGTTGCGAAAGTTGTGAAAGAACATCAAAAAGTCTTTATTGTTGATGCAATGAGTAGTTTTGGTGGCGTTGATATAGAAGTTGGAAAATTAGGTATTGATTTTCTGATTAGTAGTGCCAATAAATGTATTCAGGGGGTTCCAGGATTCTCATTTATTATTGCAAATAAACAATTGTTAATGGAAAGTCAAGGGAAGGCAAGAAGTTTATCGTTGGATTTATACGATCAATGGAAAACGATGGAAAAGGATGGGAAATGGCGTTTTACTTCACCAACTCATGTTGTCCTTGCTTTTTCAAAGGCACTTGATGAAATGTTGGCAGAAGGTGGCATTGCAGCGAGATCAAAACGTTACTATGACAACAATCGTTTATTAATTCGAAAAATGGCTGAAATGGGTATGGCAAGTTATGTTGATATTGAATATCAAGGACCAATTATTACAACTTTCTACTACCCTGAAAATAAACATTTTGCTTTTTCTGATATGTATCGTTATATTAAAAAAAGAGGATATGCTATTTATCCTGGAAAGTTAACGACAGCCGAAACATTTAGAATTGGAAATATTGGAGAAATCTATGAAGAAGATATCTTAAACTTATGTGATATTATTCGTGATTTCTTAGCGGAGGTATAAAGAATGAAAATAGAGGCAGTGATTTTCGATTGGGCAGGAACAACAGTTGATTATGGATGTTTTGCACCAGTTCAAGCATTTCATGATGCTTTTGAAGCTTATGGATTGCATCCGACTTTTGATGAAATCAGACAACCAATGGGCATGTTAAAGATTGATCATATCAAAACAATGTTAGAAATGGATTCATTAAAAAAAGAATTTCAAGATGTTTATCAGCGTTCATATACTGATGAAGATGTTCATCAGATTTATGATATTTTTGAAAAAACATTGATGGAAGGAATCACACAACATACAAGAATCAAACCATATGTCATTGAGACAGTCCAAAAATTACGTAAGAAAGGACTAAAGATTGGATCGACGACTGGTTATACTGATATGATGATGGAGCCTGTTTTAAAAAGTGCGAAAGAACAAGGTTATGAACCAGACTGCTGGTATTCACCTGATGCAACTGAACACTTTGGCCGTCCATATCCTTATATGATATTTAAGAATATGATGAACTTACATTTAACAAGTGTTCAGCATATAATCAAAGTTGGAGATACTGTATCAGATATCAAGGAAGCAGTCAATGCTGGTGTTTATGCTGTTGGTGTCATAGAAGGAAGTTCTTTAATGGGATATAGTGAAGAAGAATATCAGTTGTTGAGTCAAGATGAAAAGATGATGGCTATTACAGAAGTCAAGCAGACATATATTGATAATGGAGCAGATGCTGTTATTATGAATTTAAGTGAATTGCCTGAACTTATTGAAAAATTAGAAACTGAATAAGAGATAAAAAGGCCTTGATTGGCCTTTTTTGAATTTAGATATCATAATCATATAATGAAAATTATTATTAGGAAAAAACGATTTATCTTCATAGAAAAGTTGCATATTATATTGATATATGCAACTGAACATGATATACTTTAAAAAAATCATCTTGTTGCATAGGTGTATGATTTTATAAGGTTATAGGGTATCATCATAAACAGCTGTTTTATATAAATATTTGCTGTAATAATAGGGATATTCTTGGGAGGGAATAATGAAAATTGAAAGTGTTATACATAATGATATAATTATTGCAGTTGTATCAAGCGATACAGTTATTATGAAAGATGTTCAGGATGCATTAGAATTTGTTATGTCTGTTCAATATGAAACCAATGCTGAAAGGATTGTTCTTAATCAAGAAGCCTTTGCTGATGATTTTTATCATTTAAAAACAGGATTAGCAGGAGAAATTCTTCAAAAGTTTGTTAATTATCATATAAAAATTGCTATCTATGGTGATTTTAGACAGTATATGAGTCAATCATTTCATGATTTTGTTTATGAATCTAACCATGGAAAGAATTTTTTCTTTGTAAGTACAAAAGAAGAAGCAATTTATCAGTTGATAAATGTATCATAGGAGGGGTAAAATTGGATACTGCATTACTTTTAAGGAGATATTATGATGAATGTAAAGAACTTTCTGATGTAGAAATTCAAGACTTCCTCGAGCGTTCAAGGGTTGTTGAAAAATTAACAAAAGATTATGATGAAAATGCTTTTTTTAATATTTTTAGATTGATTTGTTTATCTGAAATACCCTATATTGAGCGCTTGGACTACACAAATAAAATGCTTAATTTTGTTTCAAATAAATTATCTACACCTTGGGGATTTTCATATACAGGGAGCCTTCATTATATAGTGCCCTGTTATAATGCTATGCTTATGGAGGCATATGTAAGATTGGGGCTAGCAAAATCACAAGAAGTTAAAAATGCTTTGAATTGGATCAAGAAATATCAAGTTTTTGAAAGAAATCAAAAAACAGCATGGACATATGATGGGATTTGTAAGCATGGTGGCTGTATGCATGCAACACCTTGTTATATTGGCATAGGAAAAACAGTAAGGGCACTTATCACATATGCAAAGATGACTCAGCATAAAGATAAGGAAGTAGAATATTTTATTGATTTAGGAACAGAATATATGCTTAAACATAACATGTTTCAAAGATTATCAAATGGAAAGCCAATCAGTGTACATATAACTGATATTATGTTTCCGCAAGCATATATGTTATCACTTACTGATCTGGTTTATATAGCTAATCAAAGAAACCTCTGGGATGATAAGCGCTGTCATGCTTTAAGAGAACTGCTTAAACGAAAAGAAGTAGAACCTCATCAATGGAAAATTGATTATATTTATAGTCATAAAGGATATAAATCGTTTGAGACAAGAAGGTCTTCTTCTCAATGGATTGCATATGTGTTTGCTCAGAAATAGTTTTGTTATTAATAGAGATGAATGAAGAAAGGAAGAGTGAGATGTGTCAGGAATGTTATAGTGAAGATCCAAGAATAACACCGTTGTTGAAACCGTTAGAATGTTTAAAAAATCATACTCAATATATTTGTGGAACTTGTGGCCGTTGTATCTGTATTGAAAAGGAACCAAAAAGAGGATTGCAGAGGTGGAACTTTCCATTTAAGTCACTTGATATAGCAAAACTATATTTAAGAACTGCTGATTATACAATGAAAACAAATTGTGGTATCTATGAAATAGAAAATGATAAAGGCAGAAAGTCATATAAGATATTTGTCAATAATGAAGATTTATATATTTATTTACAAAAAAACAATCAAAAGAAATGTGTATTAATGCAACCAATATATCAAAAAAGTCAATATCTTGAATTTCCTCATACACAAGTGAGAAAATTAACTGCAGTAGAAGTTGATACATATATAGCGAAGAGAAATTGATGAGTGATTTACAACAGATTCCAGGAATAGGGAAAAGCATTGAACAAGATTTGTTTCACATCGGTATTCATTGTATTGCTGATTTGAAGGGAAAAGATCCGGAAATCTTATTTATAAAATCTTGTGATTATAAAGGTTATCAAGAAGACAGATGTTTATTATATGTCTTTCGGTTGGCTGTTTATTATGCAGAAAATGAGAAACATGATCCAGATAAACTAAAATGGTGGTATTGGAAAAATGATGAATAGAAGATTTATGAATAAAGAATGTGATTTTATACATTCTTTTTTTGAGTTTCATTAAATGAATAAATCAGCTTGATCGTATTTTATGATATTTAAAATAGAAATGTTATTGGATTTATTTTCTATTTGTAAATTGGATTAAGAATAATTATGAATGGACATCAAGTATTCAGGTAGATCTTTTTTTGATTTGAGAATTCTTGAATCTCATCTTTTCTTTGACATAATTTTCTCGTGATATTTTCTATAATGAAAGAGGGGTGAAATCATGGAGGTCTATTTGGAAGTCACATATGCTATCAATGCATTGATGATCTTACTAACATTTGAATTATTGTGTTTTTTATTAAATCAACAAATGACTATAAAAGAACTGTTCAAATATATGCTTACCTATAACATATCGATCATTTTTCTTTTTATAGATTTCTTTGATGGGTTCCTCTTGTTATATGACTTACTCTTAACTCTTTTTTATTTTAAAAAACTCACTTATATCTATTATCCTTTGTTTTTATTTGTCTATATCTCATTATTGGCTTTTTTGGAGATGATATTACCATCTTCTACAATATTCCAAGGTGTTTTATTGGTAGAAGGTTTTGATTTTGTTTCATTACTTATTCTTACATTTATAGTTCTTGGTATTTTTTATTTTTATATTGCATTTTGCCAACATAAACTTCAAAAAGATGAAATGGTCAATGTTTCTTTTTTAGGAAAAGAATGTTTAGGATTTGTAGATAATGGAAACAAAGTTTTTTATAAGGGATATCCTGTTATTTTTATTAGTCATTCTTTGTTGGAGGCTTATGAAAAGATTGACAGCATTGTGATTGAGACAGCAAATCAGGTAGAAACAGTAGATATTATTGTTATGAAAGAGATAGAGATTAATCATCAAGTTCTACATCATGTTTACGTAGGAGTGATGTCATCTAACGAGTATGATTGTATTTTAAATTCTCAGTTATTAGGAGGCTTGTTATGATTTTACAATGGATTAAGCGTTGGCTATTCAAAAAGAAAGTTCTATTTTATATTGGTAGACATGATGTTTTAAAAGCACCTTTGAAAGGTAAAGAGGAAGCAGATGCTTTGGTAAAACTGCAACAGGGAGATGCTCAGGCTAGAGACTTGTTAATTGAGCATAATTTGCGTCTTGTTGTTTATGTTGCTAAAAAGTACGATTCTGTTCAAAATGGAAGTATTGAAGATTTAATTAGTATTGGAACGATTGGATTAGTAAAAGCTGTCAATACTTTTAAAATGGATAAGAACATTAAATTGGCAACCTATGCTTCACGTTGTATAGAAAATGAAATATTAATGTTTTTAAGAAAAAATAACAAATTAAGGCAAGAAATATCTTTAGATGAACCCTTAAATGTGGATTATGATGGTAATGAATTATTATTGTCAGATATTATTGGAACTGATAAAGACATTGTTCAAGATGAAATTGAACATAATGATCAAAAAGAAAAATTTTATCGTGCTTTGCACCATTTAAATGAAAGAGAACAGGAAATATTAATGATGCGATATGGTTTGGTAGGTCATGATGAATTAACTCAAAAAGACGTTGCAGAGGTATTAGGGATCTCACAATCATATATATCTAGATTAGAGAAAAAGATTATCAAAAAGTTACGAAATAAATTGAATGATGATGAATAATGTCATTTAAAATGGTGAGACTTCTATCAAAGGAGTCGAAAGTATGTCAAGGTACAAAGTTGAAATTAATGGTTATACTATTCAAGAATACGAAAAGTTAAGTCATCAGGAAACGATGAATTTATTAGATCAATATCATCAAACAAATGATGAAAATATAAAGGAAAAACTTGTTCTTTCTAATTTGAAACTGGTTTTATCATTAGTCCAAAAATATCATCAGAGAGTCAGTAATTTAGATGATTTATTCCAAGTTGGTGTCATTGGTCTTATCAAAGCTATTGATCATTTTGATACATCATTAGATGTTCGTTTTTCCACATATGCAGTTCCTTTAATTATTGGAGAAATTAAACGTTATATTCGAGATAATTCACCAATGAGAATCCCACGTTCTATGCGTGATTTGGCATATAAAGCTTTATTGGCAAATGAAGAATATATGAAAAAACATCATAAGGAAGCATCAACTAAAGAATTATCAAAGATTTTAGATGTTGATGAATTTCTATTAGTTGAGGCATTATCATCAACCAATAGTGTAACTTCTCTTTCACAAGAAGTTCAAAATGATGGGAATGGACAAATTGATTTAGAAAGCCAGATTCCTGATCGTAAAAATCAAATGGAAGATATGCAGAATTCAATTGATTTATATGAAGCTATGAATCACTTGGATGAAAAAGAATTACAAATTATTAATGAGAGATATTTTAAAGGACATACACAAAGTGAAATTGCTAAAGAATTATTTATTTCTCAAGCACAGGTTTCACGTATTGAAAAACAGGCTTTATCACATTTAAAGAAATATATGGTTTAGTGTTTGCATATACTGTATGGGTGATTGTATGCGATTTGTTTCTTTACAATGCAAAGATGTTGTGAATGCAGCAACTGGAACGAAGATTGGTTATGTTGTCGATGTTGAGATAGATCCACTTTGCCGATGTATACAGGCAATTATTGTGGAACGTGTATCAGCATTTCGATTGTTGTGTGTTTTTAAAGGGCCACCAACGTTTATTATTCCTATTGAAAATATTATAACAATAGGAGAGGATGTTATATTGGTGAATATCGAGTGTTAAATAAATAGCTATAAAGAAACCGATTTGGTAAAAAGAGAAATATTGGAAACAATTTTCTCTTTTTTTCATACACATGTTATGTTATAATAAAGAAAGAAATATAAGGAGGTTACCTCATGGGATACGGACAAAAAGTAAAAAAATGGTTTTTTGAAGAAGAAGATGAAGACGATGATATTTATGAAGAGGTAGAAATAGATACGGAAGAAGAACCTGCGAAAACAACAAGTATGTTTGAAAAAGCAAAATCTACAAAAACAAGTGATGCTGTAAGAGCTTTAAGTGCAAATAAAGATAGTCATTTGGTTTTGTTTGAGCCTAGAGCTTATAGTGAAACACAAGAAATAGCGATTTATTTAAAACAAAAAAGGGCAGCTGTAGTCAATTTGCATCGTTTACAAAAAGAACAATCTAAACGTGTGATTGATTTCTTGAGTGGAGTTATCTTTGCGATTGAGGGAGATATTCAACAAATTGGTCCTAAGATTTTTCTGTGTACACCTAAAAATATTGGAGTCAGTGGAAATATCACAATGGATTCAAATGAAAGTGAAGAATAATATAAGTATTAGCTCTTGCTAATACTTTCTTTTTGCTTATGTTAGAACATTTTAAAGGTGATGAAGCCTTTGTTAAGAAGATTTTAGATTGTCGCTATCAAGCTCTCAATCATCAAAGAATGATATTAACAGCTTTTTTAAATCCACATGAACAGAATATTGTATATAAAGTAATAGGAACTCAAGATTTACAAATTCATTGTCAGGGTGGCTTTAAAAATGCTGAGAATCAAAGACTTATTATTTGTCCAGATTTTTATGAAGTTTTATCAGAAGATTTTGAAATTGTAGTCGTTGAAGTTCTTTATCATCAGCAGTTTGGTAAATTGCAGCATAGAGATGTTTTGGGTGCTTTGATGAATTTAGGTATTAAGCGTGAGTGTATAGGAGATATTTATGATGCAGATAGATTATTCTTTGCTTGTACACAACAGACGTATTCATTTATACAAATGCATTTGAAACAAATAAAAAAATCTAAAATTCATTTAAAAGTAATCAATGAAACAATTGAAATTCAACACCAATATATGACAAAAACTTTCTTTTTATCAAGTTTTAGACTTGATAAAGTGGTTTCTACATTGTACAAAGTTCCTCGACAATTAGCAAGTGAGTCAATTCGTGCAGGAAATGTCAAAGTCAATCATAAAGATGTTGAAGAAGTCAGCTTTTTGTGTCATAATGATGATATAATATCCTTTAAGCGTCATGGGCGTGTGAAACTTGTAGATGAAAATCGACAAACGAAGCAGGGAAATCATGTTGTGACAGGGTATTTTTATAAGTGAGGTGAAAGATGTGGAACAATTTGATAGACAATTTCGAGGTTATAATAGGCTTGAAGTTGATGATTATATCAATGAGTTAAAACAACAAATTCAAGAACAGACAGAAACAATCCAATCTTTACAAAGTGATATAGATCAGTTGAATGAACAAAATACCTTACTTACAAAAGAATTAAATGTTCATGAAAAAACGAATGAAGAGATTGCGAGATTGGCATTAAAAGAAGCAAGTGAATTGATTGAAAAGGCCAAAAGAAATGCCAATATGATATTAAAAGAATCAATGGAGTATGTCAGAGGTTTATCTAAAGATATGGATAATTTCAAGCAAGAAGCTATTGATTTTAGAGCAAATGTTGTAAAAATGAGTGAAGATATGTTAGAAACTATTGACAAATCTGAAATTTTTAGTTTAATAAGAGAAGAAAAAGAAAATTAACTACGAAGATGGAGACTGTTTATAAAGGAAACTTAGAGAGAACTTGTGGCTGGTGAAAGCAAGGAAGTTAAATTTATAATGAATCACTCCTGAGTAGCGTCCTGAAAATAAGTAGGGATTAGCCGTTGGTCGCGTTAAGACATTGAGAGCATATCTATGTGATATGAAAAAAAGGTGGTACCGCGTTTAAACGTCCTTTATTGGGCGTTTTTTTATTTAGAAAGGAAGGAAAAAATATGAACTATAAAGACACACTATTAATGCCAAAAACTGAATTTGAAATGCGAGGGAATCTTCCTAAAAAAGAACCTGCATATGTACAAAGATGGCAAGATTCATCAATGTATGAAAAAGTTGTTAAACAAAATGAAGGAAAAGATGCTTTTGTATTTCATGATGGTCCACCATATGCAAATGGAAATATGCATATTGGACATATGATGAACAAAGTTATTAAAGATGTTATCTGTCGTTATAAAAACATGGAAGGATTTTATACTCCATTTATTCCAGGATGGGATACACATGGCTTACCAATTGAAAATGCTATTCAAAAGTTAGGCGTGAATCGTAAAGCGATGACGACTGCTGAGTTTAGAGAAAAATGTCGTGAATATGCATTGGAACAGGTTCATAAACAAATGGAGCAGTGTATAAGAGTAGGAACATTTGCAGATTATAAACATCCATACCTAACATTAATGCCTGAATTTGAAGCAAATCAAATTGATGTTTTTGCGAAAATGGCAATGGAAGGTTTGATTTATAAAGGTTTAAAACCAGTATACTGGTCACCATCAAGTGAATCTGCATTAGCTGAGGCAGAGGTTGAATATCATGATGTGAAAAGTCCTACAATTTTTGTTAAGTTTGCAGTTAAGGATGGCAAAGGTATTTTGGATAATGAGACAAGTTTTGTGATTTGGACAACAACACCTTGGACAATTCCAGCAAACTTAGCAATCTGTTTAAATGCTGATTATACTTATGCACTTGTTCAAAGTGAAAAGGGCAAATTATTAGTACTTGAAGAACTTGTTGATTCTTTATGGGAAAAATTTGGTTTAGAACAAAAAGAAATTCTACAAAGATTCAAGGGTTCTGAATTGGAAATGATAACATGTCAGCATCCTTTATATGATCGTGAATCATTAGTTATTCTAGGTGACCATGTGACTGCTGAGGCAGGAACTGGCTGTGTTCATACAGCCCCTGGATTTGGGATGGATGACTTCGTTGTTGGACAAAAATATGGATTAGATATTTATTGTAATGTTGATGCTCATGGAAAAATGATGGAAGATTGTGGTGAATGGCTAGCTGGTCAGTATGTTGATGATGCTAACAAAACTGTGACAATGAAACTGGATGAATTGGGTGTTTTATTAAAGCTTGAATTTATTACTCATAGTTATCCTCATGATTGGCGTACTAAAAAACCAATTATCTTTAGAGCAACTGATCAATGGTTCTGCTCAATTGACAAGATTAGAGAAAAATTATTGAGTGAAATTGATAAGGTCAATTGGTTAAATGAATGGGGGCATGTCCGTATCTATAATATGATTAGAGATCGTGGTGACTGGTGTATTTCTAGACAAAGAAGTTGGGGAGTACCAATCCCAATTATCTATTGTGAAGATGGAACCCCAATTATGGAAAAAGAGGTTTTTGAACATATTTCGCATTTATTTAGAGAATATGGGTCTAATGTTTGGTTTGAAAAAGATGAAAATTTCTTATTGCCAGAAGGTTATACAAATGAGCATTCACCAAATGGTATTTTTAGAAAAGAAAAAGATATTATGGATGTCTGGTTTGATTCTGGTTCATCACATACAGGAGTTATGAAAGAAAGAGGATATCCATATCCAGTTGATTTATATTTTGAAGGTAGTGACCAATATCGTGGTTGGTTTAATTCCTCTTTGATTATTGGAACAGCGGCACATGGCTGTGCTCCATATAAAACTGTCCTTTCTCATGGATTTGTTTTAGATGGTAAAGGAAATAAGATGTCTAAATCATTGGGGAATACTGTTGATCCAATTAAAATGGTCAATCAATATGGAGCAGATATTTTAAGATTATGGGCAACTTCAATTGCTTATCAGTCTGATGTCCGTATTTCAGATGAGATTATGAAACAAGTTGCTGAAAATTATCGTAAGATGAGAAATACAATGAGATTTGTTCTTGGAAATTTATCTGATTTTAAATCTTGTGATGTTGTAGAAACTTCAAAACTTGAAGGTGTAGATCAGTATATGTTAGTAGAATTAAATCAACTTGTCAAAGGATATAAAGAAGCTTTAAATCAATATGATTTTAGTGAAGCTAATCAATTGATTTTAAATTGTTTTACGAATACATTAAGTGCATTCTATATGGATTTCACAAAAGATATTCTCTATATTGAAAAAGCAGACGGATTGAGAAGAAGACAAGTTCAGACTGTCTTGTATCATTATGCAAAAACAATGATGAAATTATTATCTCCAGTATTAGTCTTTACTGCAGAAGAATTACATGATCATTTCCATTGTGATGAAAACAAAGCAGAGTCTGTATTCTTAGAACCAAAACCAGAATTATTGAATATTGATAATGCTGAAAGTATTAAAGCATATTATGATCGTTTCTTAATGGTTAGAAAAGATGTTATGAAAGCATTAGAAGACTTAAGAAATGAAAAAGTGATTAAATCTAATATGGAAGCAAAATTAACAATTTGTTTTAAAGATGAATATGAGGATATGGCTCAATTGGTTAATGATTTAAAACAGTTATTTATTGTTGCTAAAGTGGAGTTAACAGATGATTTAACTGATTTGGTAGAATTTGATACTGCATATATGAAAGCAGAAAAATTCAATGGTATTCAATGTCCTAGATGTTGGAACTATTATGATGAAGATGAAATGGAAGGTGAACTTTGTCACCGATGCCATGATGTAATGAATGGATAAAAAAGAAAATGGTACTTTGTACCATTTCTTTTTAGAAAGGATTAAAAAATGAGTCAAAAATTAAAAGGATCAGTGTTTCTGTTTATAGCAGCGTTGATTTGGGGAAGTTCATTTATTGTAATGAAAAGTGCAGTTGATTTTTTGACACCAGCTGTATTGTTACTGATACGTTTTGTACTCGCTGCTATTTTCTTAGCAATTCTCTTTTTTTCCAAGATTAAGAATTTATCAAAAGAGAATATATTGGGTGGTATGTTAACAGGTTGTTGTTTATTTGCTGCATATTATGTACAGACATGGGGTTTATCTTTTACAACACCAGGTAAGAATGCTTTTTTAACTGCTGTTTATTGTGCGATTGTCCCTTTTCTTGTTTGGATAATTCATCATAAAAGACCTGATATTTATAATTTTATTGCAGCATTTATTTGTATTCTAGGGATTGGTTGTGTTTCTCTTAATGGTGATTTATCTATCAATATTGGTGATTTATTAACATTGTGTGGTGGCTTTTTATATGCAATCCACATTTTAATGATAAAAAAGTTTTCAACAGGTGTAGATGGTGGTGCATTTACAACCTTTCAGTTTATTGGTGGAGCCTGTGTAGCTTTGGTGGTTACAGTATTGAGTGAAGATATCACGTTAGTTGGCCACATTCAATCATCTATTTTCTTGCAATTGTTTTATCTAGCATTCTTTGCCACTGCAGTGACAATGGTATGTCAAACTATTGGGCAAAAATATACAAGTGAATGTAATGCTTCTTTAATTTTATCTTTAGAGTCAGTTTTTGGAGTTGCATTTTCAGTTATTTTTTATGGTGAGATTTTAACGTTAAAAGTCATTCTTGGATTTATTTTAATTTTTATAGCTATTATTATCTCTGAAACAAAGTTGTCTTTTTTAAAGAAAGGTGGAATGTTGGATGAAGAAGATCGTTAGTTCACTCATTGCTTGTTTGCTGATTTTCCTCTCTATACAACCAATCCATGCATATACAAATATAAACATTGAATTATATTCTCAATATGCTTATTTATATGACCGTGATACTTCGCTTGTTTATATGGAAAAGAAAAGTAATGAAAAGATATATCCAGCAAGCATGACAAAGATTTTAACTGTGAGTTTGGCTTTAGACTATATTACTGATCTTCAGGAAGTTGTAACAATAAAGCAAGCTGATTTTAAAGGGGTTGTTGAAGAAGGGGCAACTGTTGCTGGGCTATTTCCAGGAGAAAAGGTGACATATGAGGATTTATTATATGGCGCTTTACTGCCATCTGGTGCTGATGCTTGTCAGGCTCTAGCACGTTTGATATTTGGAGATGTTGATCATATGGTCACTGCCATGAATGAAAAAGTCATAGAATTAGGATTGCAGCAAACCCATTTTATGAATGTGACAGGATTGCATGATGAAAAACATTATACGACTGCTCATGAAATGGCTCTAATATTGAATCATGCTTTACAAAATAAGGAGTTCGTAAAAGTTTTTGAGGCACGTTCTTATAAAAGTTCAAAAGGTAATCATCAGTGGATTTCATCTTTACAAAATGCAAAAGATAATAAAGATATGGATGTAAGCTTAATAAATGGTGGCAAGAGTGGATTTACTGATGAAGCAGGATTGACTTATGCATCAACAATGACAATTGATCAGCATCGGTTAATTCTTGTCACTGCAAAAGCAGAAGATAGGAGAAAGAGAAATCATATCCGTGATGCTGCAACTGTTTCTCAATATATGGATCAATCTTTCCATAATGTCGTGCTTTATAAAAAAGACGAAGAGATTGATACCTTTTGGGTATTGAAATCATTTCAAGGTTCATATCAAATGAAAGCTCAACAAGATATATCACTTTTGGTTGAGAAGACAATAAACAAATCAGACTTGGATATACAAGTTAATATTCAAAAATGGAAAGAGGCGCCTATATATAAAGGCGACGGATTGGCAATTATTAGCGTCAATTATCAAGGAGAACCTATATATAAATATATTGAAACAATGCCTGAAACAATTCAAAGTTCAACAGCTGCTATTGTTTTACATTATGGAATCATAATTGGATTTCCTGGATTGTGCATATTTATTATTGGCTTAAAAATCTATCAAAGAAAGAAAAAGAAGGTCTAGAGTCCAAATTCACAGAGATATGTTTTGCTTTGCAATGATCTTTTGTTAAGGTAACTCATGGATGACATGAATAATGTTTCTTTGATGCAAAAGGAATTGTTTTAAAATAAGTAGTAATTAGAACAATGAAATACGTAGGGTAGCATTCTATATAAAACGAAAGTTATCGGTTTTATTGAGAATAATGCAGTAGATTTTGTATTAAAAAAAGAACTGATTGTTTGATAATGATCAGTTCTTTTTTTTGTCTTCTTTCAATTCAACAATTCTATCTAATCCATAACCGATGAATCTTCCAATAAAAATCACTATAACACCAACAATTGGAAAGACTGCGTTATTTTGAAAGATAGAATACCAAATAATTAATCCAAAACCAATTGCATATCCAAGTGCTGAAAAGATTTTCATATATTTTGTTGACTTCAATTCATTCATGATTTCACCCCATTTTATATACTAATTTATTATAACATCTTTCATTATTTTTTCAATACTGTTATAATAATACTGATATTGGAGGATGTTATGAGAAAAGGTTGTTTATTTGATTTAGATGGAACATTAGTTAATTCTTTAACAGATTTGGCTCTATCTACAAATGAAGTTTTAAGAAATCATCAATTGCCACAACATGATATTTCAAAATATAATCATTTTGTTGGAAATGGGATACAAAAATTAATGGAAAGAGCTTTAGGGCAGGAACATCTTGATATTCTTGATGAATGTCTAAGAGAGTTTCAGGTTGTCTATGCAAGGCGTTATCTGGATCATACCCAACCTTATGAGGGGATTATGGAACTTATAGAGACTTTATATGATCAGGGAATCAAATTATCGGTTGTTACAAATAAACCTCATGATATGGCCATTCAAATTGTTGAACATCTTTTTCCAAATCGGTTTGTATCTATTTTAGGTCAGCAGGATGCATATCCTATAAAACCTAATCCAGAGTCGGTACATTTCGCTTTAATGGCAATGAAATTAAGTCGTCAGGATTGTTATTTTATTGGTGATAGTGATGTGGATATAGAAACAGGCTATCGTGCAGATATGAAAACAATAGGGGTTTCATGGGGATTTAGAGGAAGGCTTGAACTTGAAGAGGCTGGCGCTGATTATGTGGTAGATGAAGCTATGGAGATATGGAGGATTATTAATGAAAATTGGGGTGAGTAGTTGTTTGCTTGGCGTAAAATGCACATATAATGGCTCACATAATCTTGTTTTAGGTTTCAAACAATTATATGATTTAGGTTTTGTTGTTGAAGTTTGTCCAGAGGTTCTTGGTGGATTATCTACACCACGTGACCCAGCAGAAATTCAGCCAGGAGAATTGTTACGAATTGAGACATGTCAACATGTTGATGTTACAAATGAGTATATCTTGGGTGCTCAAAAAGCATTAGAAATATTGAAAGAAAATAATGTAGAAGTTGTTGTTTTAAAGTTTAGGAGTCCTAGTTGTGGGAATCAAGGTATTTATGATGGAACATTTTCTCATCAGCTAATTGATGGACAAGGTGTCTTTGCAAAATTATGTGAAGAGAATGGAATGAAAGTTTTTAATGAGAACCAAATAGAGGAGTTCTTAAAATATATAGGAAAGGAAGAAGAATATGGGACATATTTTAAAGATTCAACCAGTTTTTAAAGAAATGATTTGGGGAGGACATAAATTAAGAGATATTTATGGTTATGATATCCCTAGTGATCAAACAGGTGAATGCTGGGCGATTTCAGGACATAAAAATGGAGATTGTATTATTGGTGATGGTGAGTATCAAGGAAAAAGTGTGGCTTGGCTGTTTGAAAATCATAGAGAACTTTTTGGAGATGTCGAAGGGAACCAATTTCCTTTATTAGTGAAGATTATTGATGCAAAGAATGATTTATCTGTACAAGTTCATCCAAATGATGAATATGCAGGAAAACATGAAAATTCTTTAGGAAAAACAGAGTGCTGGTATGTATTGCAGGCTGATGAAGGAACAAAAATGGTTATGGGACATCATGCCAAAACAAAAGAAGAATTTGTAAAAGCAATTGAAAATGATGACTATGATCATTTATTGAATTCTTTTGAAATTCATAAAGGGGATTTCTTCTATATTCCAACAGGAACAATTCATGCTATCTGCAGTGGTTCTCTTATTTATGAAGCACAGCAATCATCAGATATTACATATCGTGTTTATGATTATCATAGAAAAGATAAAGATGGAAATGAAAGACAGCTTCATGTTCAACAATCAATTGATGTGACAAGTGTTCCATCTCTTCATTCATCTAATACTCTATTTACAAATTCACATTTAGATAATGGTTCTAAAACACGCTATGTAGATAGTGAATTCTTTGTAGTGGATTGTTATAGGTTGACTGGAGAAAATACGATTTTAAATGATAAACCTTTCCAAATGGTTAGTATTCTTGAAGGAGAAGGAATAATGGATGGTCAAGCTGTTAAGAAAGGTGATCATTTTATTGTATGCAGTGATCAAAACGAGGTTGTTTATGATGGTGTTATGACTATCATGATAACAACATTATAAACAAGCAGATTTTTAATCTGCTTTTCTTTATAGATGGAAATAGGAGGGAAAATATGGATCAAAAAGAAAATGCATTGCAATGTATGATTGAATGGTTAAGTCACGAAAATGAATTGGGGAAAGCACCTAGTCAAATTCAAATTGCTGGTGAGTTTGACTTACATAATTTACATTACTATATTTTTAAGTTTAAAAAATCTCGATTCTCATCATGGCTTGTAGGGGTATGTGGTGGTTATCATGAAGATGAAATTGGTCATTGTGGTCATATTTTTAGCGAATATGAAAATTATCATGAAGATACTGCACAACAAAAATGTATCAATATGATTGAACAAATTAGAGAATATTGGATGAATGCAGCGAATGAAAGTGATGAATTAAAAGAGCGTACATTGTTTGTTCATTTTGTTTTATTAAAAGACTCAAATGTAAATCTTAAAGATGTTTTTCATTATCTCAAAGAAAATTGCCATATAGAGTGTAATCAAATTGAAGAGAGCAAAGGAAATGTTTATGTTGCGAATGTCAAAGAATCAATGATATCTGTTTCTATTATGGAAACTCCAGTTCCTGAAGGAGAGGCAGAATATTATGCACAAGGCTGCTATATGTGGGAAGATGCTGTTGAGCAAGTCAAGGAACATAAAGCACATATTATTGTCACGACAAGTGGGCATGGTATTGATACAAGAGAGGCTATGTTATTGCAATCACAACTTATTGATGCTTGTTTCAATTTTGAACAGTCTATTGCGGTTTATGGTGATGAGATGGTTTGGCCTAAGCATATTTATCGTGATATTATGAATGATTATTATCAAGATGAATCATTACCTGTTATGTTATGGGTTTATTTAGGAATTGTTACAAATCAAGAAGGAAATCACATTTATACAATCGGATTAAAGAATTTTGGACATTATGAAATAGAAACATTGCCAACAACCATACAGCTTTCAGAACTTCATGAATTCATGTTTAATGTCATTTGTTATATAATTGAGCAAAGGGCTGAATTACATCAAGGAGAAACGATTGGTGTCAGTGCTACACAAAAATGTCAAATTACTTTAAGTCAAGGAATTTTTTTGGATGAAAAAACTCTCAAGATTGAAGTTGTTGATATTGAATAAAGTTTTATATTCTAAATGTAATGATAGGGTAAAGATGTTTTTATAATCTGAAGAAATTATTTATTCTTCAGATTTTTTGGATAATTATAATCAAAGTAAAAAAGGCTATAGACTTTTCAATTTATATGATTTGTGTCATAATAAGAAACGTGAAAAGGGGAGAAAAAGCATGTCAGATATATATCAAGACGCATTAAGAATGCATGAAAAAACAAAAGGAAAACTAGAAATTCAATTAAAGGTACCGTTAAACGAAAGTCATGATTTATCATTAGCATACACACCTGGAGTTGCTCAACCATGTCGTGAAATTGCTAAGGATAAAGAAGCTGTTTATAAATATACATGGAAGCACAACAGTGTTGCTGTTGTAAGTGATGGAACAGCTGTTTTGGGATTGGGTGATATTGGTCCAGAAGCAGCATTGCCAGTTATGGAAGGAAAATCAATATTATTTAAAAAATTTGGTGATATTGATGCAGTTCCAATCTGTTTAGATACTAAAGATCCAAAGGAAATTATTCAGATTGTTAAAGCAATGGCACCAACATTTGGTGGCATCAATTTAGAGGATATTAGTGCACCACGCTGTGTTGAGATAGAACGTACATTAATTAACGAATTAGATATTCCTGTTTTCCATGATGATCAACATGGAACAGCTATCGTTGTCACTGCTGGTTTATTAAATGCTTTAAAAGTTGTTCATAAAGATATTCAAGATATAACTGTTGTTGTGAGTGGAACAGGGGCAGCTGGAAGTTCTATTATTAAAATGATTCATTCTCTAGGAGTAAAAGAAATCTATGGTTTTAATATTCATGGTATTGTTACAAAAGAAGATTATGCTCAATATGATTTTTTAACACAGGAATTAACTGAAATTACAAATTCTCAGGCAAAGCGTATGACAATGGCTGAAGCACTTAAAGAGGCTGATGTTTTTATTGGTGTTTCTGCACCAGGTTTATTAACGCAAGAGATGGTTAAAGATATGAAAAAAGACCCTATTGTATTTGCAATGGCCAATCCAGAGCCTGAAATCAAGTATGATGATGCAATTGCAGCGGGTGTTGCAGTTATGGGAACTGGTCGTTCAGATTTCCCAAATCAAATTAATAATGTATTGGCCTTTCCTGGATTATTTAAAGGAGCATTAGATGTAACAGCACGTAAGATTACTGAAGGTATGAAAATGGCTGCTGCAAGAGGTTTGGCATCACTTGTCAGTGAAGAGGAACTTTCTCCAACATATGTTATTCCTCGTGCATTAGATCCACGTGTTGCTAAAGTTGTAGCAAAAGCAGTGTCTCAAAAAGCACAAGAAGAAGGTGTTTCAAGAATATAGATACACATGTATCTTCTTTAGATTTATTTGAGAAAGGAGGCTATTATGAGAACAGAATGGTCAAAAGCTGGATATAAACTAAGATTAGCGCAAAAGCAAGATGCTGAACCATATTTTAGGAATAATTTCAATCCTTTGGATTCAGAAACAGCTAGGTTGACAGGTAGCCAAAAACATTTTGAATTGGATAAAGTTATTTCATTTTTTTATCAATGCCTGGATGCTAGTGATCGATATGATTTTATGATTATTTCTCCTGAAGGTAAAATTATTGGTGAAAGTGTTATTAATGAAATTGATAATGATTTAAGAAGTGCTAATTTTCGTATATGTTTATTTCATCCGACTGATTATGGAAAAGGGATTGGAACATGGGCTCTGGAAAAAACAAGAGATTTTGCTTTTCAAGAACTGCATCTGCATCGTTTAGAATTAAATGTCTTTTCGTTTAATGTGAGAGCCATTAAAGCATATAAACATGCTGGATTTCGTCAAGAGGGCATATTAAAAGATGCTATTAAAGATGGTGATAAGTATGCTGATAATATTCTAATGGCTATATTAGAAGATGAATGGAAGTCTTGTAAATAGGAAAGATATGTAAAAATTTATCCTTTTTCTTTATAAATTATTATCATTGTCAGTGACGTTTATCTTTATTCTGTTATCTCTATGTCGTTTCATTTGATTGCTATTGCACTATGTAGCATTTAACTGTTTTTTTGATATTCAAAAGAGTATATTGAAAAAAGAAGTCCTCTAAACTATGAGAACTTCTTTTTCACTTGTGTTTTTGAGATCAAAATATTAGTACATTCCTGGAGCACCTATTGGAACTGGAGCAGGATTGTCTTCTTTAATAGGGGCAACACCAGCTTCTGTTGTAATGAATAATGCAGATATACTTGCGGCATTTAATAAAGCGCTACGTGTTACCTTTGTTGGGTCAATAATACCTTTATCAAACATTGCAACCCATTCACCATCTTTTGCATCAAAGCCTTGACCTTCAGGAGACTTCATTTGTTTTTCAACGATTTCATCACTATTATAGCCAGCATTTTCAGCAATTTGACTCATTGGGGCAAGCAATGCATCTAAAACAACCTTAATACCTTTTTGTTTATCAATATCTTTATCTTTTAATTGATCTTTTAAAGCAACATAAGCATTAACTAATGTCACACCGCCACCCATAACAATTCCTTCACTGACAGCAGCTTTTGTTGCATTTAATGCATCTTCGATTCTTAATTTCTTTTCTTTTAATTCTGATTCAGTTGCACCACCGACTTTGATAATAGCAACACCATTACTTAATTTACCTAATCTTTCAGCATAATTTTTCTTATCATATTCACTTTTTGAATTATTCATTTGTTGAGTAATTTCATGAACACGTTGATCAATTGCATCTTTTTCACCAGCGCCACCAATCATAGTTGAGTGATCTTTAGTAATATGAACTTTTTTAGCTGATCCTAATTCATCCATTTGCATATCTTTTAAATTCATATTTAAATCTTTACTATAGAATTTTGCATTTGTTAATATTGCAATATCTTGTAAGATTTCTTTTTGATTATCACCAAAACCTGGTGCTTTTGTTGCAACAACATTAAATGTTCCTCTTAATTTATTAACAACTAATGTAGAAATGACTTCTTGTTCGAAATCATCAGCAATTAACAATAAAGATTTATTGGCTTGCATAACTTGTTCAAGAATTGGTAGAATTTCTTGGATTGTATTGATTTTTTGATCAGTAACCATAATCATTGGATTGTCTAAATCAACAGTCATTTTTTCTCGATCTGACACCATATATGGAGATACATAACCTTTATCATATTGCATACCTTCAGCAACTTCTAATTCAGTATCAAAACTGTTTGATTCATCAACACTGATGACCCCATCTCTACCGACTTTTTCCATCGCCTGTGCAATAATTTTACCAATCTCTTGATCACCAGCTGAAATTGTTGCAACACTTTCAATATCATTGCTTGTTTCTACAATATGAGATTTATCTAAAATATATTTAGCAACTTCCTTGCTTGCATAATCAATACCTTCACGCATTAAAACAGGATTAGCACCTTTTTCAACGGCTTTTAATCCATTTTGAATCATACTTTGGGCTAGAATAGTCGCAGTTGTTGTACCATCTCCAGCAACATCATTTGTCTTATTGGCAACTTCATAGACAAGTTTAGCACCCATATTTTCAAAAGTATCTTCTAGTTCTATTTCTTTAGCTATACTAACTCCATCATTTGTAATGAGTGGTGAACCATATCCCTTATCTAAAACAACATTTCGTCCTTTTGGACCAATTGTAACTTTCACAGCATCAGCCAAAGTATTGACACCTTTTAACATTGCATCTCTAACATCTTTAGAAAAACGAATCTCTTTACTCATGATTAATTCCTCCTATTCAACAATCGCTAAAATATCTTCTTCTTCTAAAATCATATATTCAGTTTCTTCATCTTTAAATTTTGTTCCTGAATATTCCTTGAAAATAACAGTCATTCCTTCTTTTAAATGGTCGTCACATTTTGGACCAACAGCAACAACTGTTGCTTGATTGCTTGCCTGTTCCTTTGGATTGGTGAGAATAATCCCACTTGCAGTTTGCTTTTCAGCTTGCTCCTTTTTTAAAATAACATAGTCATGTAATGGCTTTAACATTTTTATTCCTCCTTTTTATGCTTAGCACTCATAACTATAGATTGCTAACACAAATAATTATAAACTTAAATGTGAATTGAATATGAACTTTTTGGCACTAGTTATAAGAAAGTGCTAAATACCTATCATTTTATCTATATTTTATGTATAATAAAAAAGAAGGTGAGATAATGAAGACAAGGCAAGAAATCATTACATATTGTTTAACATATCAAAATGTATATGAAGATTATCCATTCTCTGATACGAATTGGACATGTATGAGACATCACGAAAATCATAAAATATTTGCGTGGATATTTGAAAGAAATGGAAGTATTTGGGTGAATGTGAAGGGAACAAAAGGGTGGTTAGATTTTTTTAGAGAAAAATATAAATCTGTTGTTCCAGGTTATCATTTAAGTAAAGAACATTGGAATTCAATTATTCTAGATGGTACAGTTGATCCAAAAGATATTGAGATAATGATTCAAGAAAGCTATGATATAACTTTAGTTAAACGAAAAAGAAAATAATTTTGGAATAACGTTTGATTCTGTTATAATGTTAACGATGGAGGAAGAAGTATGGCAAAAAAAGATAAACGTTTTATAAGTATCTATGAACAAAGTTCATTTGCGACTGCAACGGAAATCCTCGTCGATAAAGAAACTGGTATTCATTATCTTTACCATTCAAGTGGGAATTCTGGAGGATTAACAATTCTTGTAGATCGTGAAGGAAAACCTATGATAACAACTGTTTTTCCAAAAGATGAGTAAAAAGGAGCGAATAAGATGAAAGCAATATTTAATCATTGTAATATTAATGTTACTAATTTAGAAAAGAGTATTCATTTTTATAAAGAAGCATTAGGCTTAGAAGTTATTCGAGAAAAAGAAGCAAGTGATGGCAGTTTTAAACTTGTTTATTTAAGTGATGGTGTTTCACCATTTCAATTAGAATTAACATGGTTAAAGGATCATCCTCAAAGTTATGAACTTGGAGAGAATGAAAGCCATATTTGTTTTACAGTTGATAACTATGAAGAAGCTCATGCATTACATCAGAGAATGAATTGTATTTGTTATGAAAATGAGGCTATGGGATTATATTTTATTAATGATCCAGATGATTACTGGTTTGAGATTATTAGAGAGAAATCATAGAAAATATGATTTTCTCTTTTTTTGTTGACAATATCGTTAAACGATAATAGACTGAAGATGAGGAACATATCGTTAGACGATATGAAGGAGTTGATTGTATGCCTAGGGTTCAATTGAAAACATTAACAGAACAAATGTATTATGTTTTATTAGCATTAAAAAAAGAAAGATATGGTGTTGAAATTTCACAATATATCGAAAAATTAACACATGGAAGAATTATTCTTGGTCCAGGAACATTATATGCAATTCTTTCAAAGTTTGAAGCTGAAAAATGGATACATGAAAAGAAGACAGAAGGGCGCAAGAGAAGTTATATTATGACAGATAAAGGTCGTATAATGTTAGAAAAAGAATATCAGCATCTCCTTGAAATGATTGAAGATACAAAGAAGAGTGAGGAGGATATTGATGAATCATGAATTAAAATATAATAAATTTCATTACTTTGAAAAGCAACAATTAGAGGATTATATAAATGAGATGGCTAAGAATGGTAAATATTTAACAAAAATTCATTCTCAATATCTTGTTTTCAAAACTGAACCTGTTCATGAGATCTATTATTATGTAGATGTTTATAGTAAAAAAGATGGATTCATAAATATTCCTCAAAAGGAAGAATACTTTGAATATTTTCAGAAAAATGGTTATCAATTACTGGATTACTGTGAGCCATTCTCTATTTTTACTTCCACACAGGCTAGGCCAATTCATACAGATGAAAAGGTCGAAAAAGATGTTATTTCTAAAACTTCACATCGTCATTTTATTTATGATTTTTTCATGTCTGCTTGTGGGCTATTTTTGTTTTGGGCATATTTCTCATTAGATGTTCTCAGTATTTCAAATGACTATTGGATAATGAGTATTCTTTTTTGGTTATTTATATTTCTTAATGTCTTTATAGCTAATATTTATCCTTTTGTGAAATATAAATTGACTAAGAAAGTGAATTATACATATATCCATATATTAAAACGTTCTTATTATACTTCCATACTTATTGCTTGTCTTTTCTCATTAATTGCTGTTATCCTTGCAAAAATGCCATATATAACTTATGAAATTATCATTATTATTTATATTATTGTTGGAGTTGTTGGCAGTTGCTTTATTAATAAAACTGAAAATATTTGGTTTGCCTTGAAAATCCCATTGACATTGTTTTGTTTAGCAGGTCTTATTTCAATTTCTTATTTTATATCTGGAACTGCTTATCCAAAAGTCAATTTGCCAATAGCAGCTGAAAAACCATACATCATCTTTCAGCAATCAAGTTTAGCATGCTATGTTAATTATGAGGTGGCTGATGGTAATCAGCTGATGTATTTTGAAAGTTACAGTGAGGGACTCTATCCGATTGTATTGAAAAATCTCCTTTCTTATAGTCATTATACAAAAACGACTGATAGAGGATATGACCTTTATTTCATAAGTGAGGACAATGTTCTTGTTTGTAGGGATAATCGTATTTTAAGAGGAAATCATCAATTGTTAAATACAGAGACAAAGAAGTATCTAGAATTTGGATGGTAAAAGAAAAGATCTCTAATGAGATCTAGATTTCAAATGTTTCATCTTGATGATGTATATCTATGATTTGAGCATGATATGGATTATCAAGTTTTTCTTTTTTTAACTGATCACTAATTGTATAATCACCAAAATAATGAATAGGGAAAATATATCGAACTTGGACATGATTTAAAAAATATTGTAAACCGAGCAGATAACTTTCTTCCTGTCTTTTGTCTACAACAACAAAAGCAATATCAAGAGGCTGACAGATAGTGTTTATTTCCTGCTGATATGTGCTGCGTTGGTAATCGTTATCTTGATTGGGTTCGCCTTCCCAGTGCCACCAATTTAAATCTCCAGCAAAATAAATAGTTTTATTTTCAACTTCTACAATAAAAGCACATCCTTCATCAGTAGATAACAAAGTTTTGACTTTTATATCATCAAAATGATATGTTTGGTGAACATCAACATAATTTCCATCGTATTTATGTCTTAAATCATTTGAGAGAATATAGGTGATTTTTGGATGTTTAAGTTTAAATATTTGCGGATTATAATGATCAAAATGTCTATGAGAAACAAAGATATAAAGTGGTTTTTCTTGATTGAGTTTTAAATCTCCTTGATAATAATCAAAGAGAAGGCTATGATGTTCTAATTCAATGAGACATCCACTATGATAGAGATGTGTAACTAGCATACAAAAAAAGATAACATGCAATGCATGTTATTCTTCTCCATCATCATAATTAGAAACATTATGGAAGATTTGATCGACATCATCACAATCATCTAATAAATCCATTAATCTTTCAAATAACATCATATCATCACCTTCAAGTTCCACATAATCTTGTGGAGTTGTTGTGATTTCATCAACATCAAATTCGACATCAGGTTTTGCTTCTTCAATTGCAGTTTTGATTTTATATAAATCAGTTGGTTCACCAGTGATTTTGATACGTCCATCATCTAACGTTACAATATCTTTAGCATCAACTTCTGCCATAATTAAAGCATCTAATACAGCTTCTTCATCCATACCATTAAAAATAACAGTACTTTCAACATCATATAAATAAGCAACTGATCCTTCAGCTCCTAATTTAGATTTAGATTTTGTAAATGCTGGACGAACTTGAGAAATAGTACGATTAATATTATCTGTTAAACATTTGACGATAATTGTTGAGTTGTTAGGACCAAAACCTTCAAATTGTATTGGTTCATAATCTTCAGTAACACCACTCTTGACTTTATCGATAGCTCGTTTAATAACATCAGCAGGGACTTGCTCCTTTTTTGCTTTTTCAATTAAACGTCTTAATGATAGATTTGCATCAGGTTCAGGACCACCAGCTTTTGCAGCTAAATAAATTTCTTTTCCATAACGAGAATAAACTTTTGCTTTTTTTGCTGCAGTCTTTGCCATTGCGACTTTACGGACTTCGTGCGCTCTACCCATTGAATGATTCCTCCTTTAAAATTACTTTTGTATTATAAACATTTTTTCACTATTTTTCAATAAAAAATGGTATAATCCTTATATTTCGTATAAAATAGGTGAAGAGGTGACAATTGTGAAGAAAATTATCATTATTGGAGCAGGGGCTTCAGGTGTTTATTTATCTATATTATTAAAACAGAAATTAGAATATCAATGTGAAATCATTGTTTTAGAACAAAATGCATCACCACTGAAAAAATTATTAGCAACTGGAAATGGAAGATGTAATCTCTCAAATAAAGACATGTCCGTTGATTATTTTAGTACTGATCAAAAAGATTATGTCCAAGATATTATTGATCAATTTGATATGTTAAAACAAATGAATGAACTAGGTTTGTATTGTGTCTATCAAGGTAATTTATTATATCCTAAAAGTGAACAGGCATTATCAGTAAAACAAGTGATGATGAATTGTGCAAATGAATTAGGGGTTTCCTTTTTTTATAATCAGGAAGTTATCAGCATTGAACAAAGTAAACGTTATCTAGTCCATACAACACATCAGACATATCAGGCTGATTATGTTATATTTGCTATGGGGAGTGAAGCAGGAAAACTCTCGGGTGTAAATAATTCTCGCTATGATATTTTGAAAAAATTAAAATTAGATGTTGTGAAGAGTACACCTTCATTAGTTCAAATGACGACATTACCAGTTATTAAAGAATGGAAAGGTGTTCGAGTGAAAGGAACATTTTCATTGTTGGAAAATAATCAATGTATTCATAAAGAAAAAGGGGAATTATTGTTTACTGATTATGGAGTCAGTGGTATTGCAGTCATGCAACTTTCTGCTTTTTATCAGGAAAATCATCAATATGAGCTTTCAATTGATTTTTTTGATGATCAAGATGTAAAGAAATTGCATGAATATGTTGAACTTAGAATGAATAAGGGCTATAATCATTTCTACGATGGATTACTTCATAATAAGATTTCTACATATTTTGCAAGAAGAAATCTTACTTCAACACTTGAAATAGTCAAACTATTTAAGGATTTTCGTCTTCAAGTGACAGGAATCAGATCGTATGAGACAGCACAGGTTATGAAGGGCGGTTTATCACTTCTGGAAGTCAATCATGATTTACAGATTGAAAAATATCCACATCTGTATGCTGTTGGAGAAATATTAAATGTAGCAGGGCTATGTGGTGGATATAATTTGCATTTTGCATTTGCAAGTGCATATCGTGTAGCTCAGGCAATAGAAAGGGAATTCCATGCTAAGAATAAATAATGTGAAAGTCGCATTGGGTAAAAATAATTATGCAAAAATTCTTTCACAAGTCTTAAATATGCGTGAAAAAGAAATGAAGAATGTCCGTCTTGTTAAACAATCAGTAGATGCAAGAAGGCAGCGAGTTCATTTGATTTGTAGTTTTGAATTTGAAGTTGATGATGAAGAAACTGTTTTGAGACAACATCAACAAGTGCAAAGAGTGAAACCATATCAATATGAGTATTTACCACGCAATGATCACAAGGTTGTTGTTGTAGGAAGTGGACCCGCTGGCATTTTTTGTGCTTATGTATTGTCACAGGTAGGGCAAGCAGTAACAGTTATAGAAAGAGGGCAGCCTGTTGAACAAAGGGTTAAAGACGTTGATGCTTTGTTAAAATGTGGACAACTTAATTCTCAAAGTAATATTGCATTTGGTGAGGGTGGAGCTGGGACTTTTTCAGATGGTAAATTAACGACTGGAATTAAAAATAAAAGGTTACAATATATATTAGAAACATTTGTTAAACATGGCGCACCTCAAGATATTTTATATCTGTCTAAGCCTCATATCGGAACAGATTATTTACGACGTGTGTTAATAAACATGCGTCAAGAGATGGAATTAAAAGGGGTAAAGTTTCTATTTGATACTCAATTTGTTGATTTTGAGATTAAAGATGATAAAAAGTATGTCAAAGCTATCCACCAGCAAAAAGAAGTTCTCATTGAGGCTGATGATCTTGTTTTGGCAATTGGCCATAGTGCTAGAGATACATATGAAATGCTCTACAATAAAGGTTTGTTAATGGAGCAGAAAGCTTTTGCAGTTGGAGTGCGTATTGAGCAGTCACAAGAATCTATTAATCGTATTCAATACAAAGATAGTGCAACATCTCCTTATTTAAAAGCTGCACCATATAAATTGGCTGTTACAACAAAAGAAAAAAGAGGTGTTTATACATTTTGTATGTGTCCAGGTGGCTATGTTGTGCCTTCCATGCACGAAGAGAAAACGTTGTGTGTAAATGGTATGAGTTATTATGCACGAGATGGTGTCAATGCAAATAGCGCAATATTGGTTAATGTAAAGACGGAAGACTTTGAAAGTGAACATCCACTTGCAGGAATTGCTTTCCAGCGTCAATTAGAAAAGGCTGCATTTGAAATGGGAGGTCACAATTATTGTGCTCCTGTTCAATTGGTACAGGACTATTTAGAAAATAGAATTTCAACTCAGCTTGGAACTGTTAAGCCAAGT
Organism: Coprobacillus cateniformis; assembly: GCF_009767585.1. Lineage (NCBI taxonomy): Bacteria > Bacillati > Bacillota > Erysipelotrichia > Erysipelotrichales > Coprobacillaceae > Coprobacillus > Coprobacillus cateniformis. The sequence continues at coordinate 3,555,642 of NZ_WSNW01000001.1, read as the reverse complement.
TATCAAATTGGCTATGTTTTTAGTAATTTGAATCTTCTTTTTCCTGATTTTATTAATCGCAACTTAAAAGAGGGACTCATATTGATGAATCAGAAAATGCCTGGTTTTATAGATGAAAATACATTAATTACTGGAGTTGAAGCACGTAGTAGTGCGCCAGTAAGGTTGTTGAGAAATGAATATTATGAATCATGTTTTGCTGGCATCTACCCAATTGGAGAGGGTGCTGGTTATGCAGGTGGTATTATGTCGGCCGCAGTTGATGGAATCATGTGTGCAGAAATGATTTTGAGGGAGGATAAAAATGGAAGCTGTTGATATTCATAAAGATAAGAAGAAGAAATCTTTCTCACCAACGAGAAGAATTGCTTTTAGTTTCTTTATGGTTATTTTGATTGGTTCAATTCTTTTATGTTTTTCTTTTTCTAATAATGGAACAGTTATTCCATATTTGGATCACTTATTTATAGCAACTTCTGCAACTTGTGTGACAGGGCTTGTACCAATTGTTGTATCAGAACAATATTCTTTGATTGGTCAATTGATTATATTAGCACTTATACAAATTGGTGGTCTTGGCTTTTTAACTTTACTAAATATGATGTTAGTTGCATTTAAAAAGAAATTATCTTATACAAATAAGTTAATTATGCAAGAAGCTTTAAATCAGAGTTCAATGCGAGCAATTGCTATATATATCAAAAGAGTTATTAAGTATACTGCAGTTATAGAATTAACAGGAGCACTTCTTTTGAGTTTCGTTTTTATTCCACAATTCGGTTTTGCAAAAGGAATATATTATTCGATTTTTCATGCGATTTCTGCTTTTTGTAATGCTGGTTTTGATATTCTTGGCAGCCAATCATTGATTGGTTATCAAGGAAATGTTTTGGTCAATCTTGTCATTGCTGGATTAATCATTTCTGGAGGACTTGGATTTATTGTTTGGGTTGATTTGAGAACATCTTGGCATAAATATAAAGAGAACTTTAAAGTTTTTCAATTAAAAAGATATATATCTGCTTTATCAGTTCATACAAAGATTGTTTTAATTATGACAACCTTCTTAATTGTGTCTGGAATGATGATTATTCTTGCTTTAGAATTTGATAATCCTGCAACCTTAGGACCATTAGATTGGCCACAAAAAGTTCTAGCTAGCTTCTTCCAGTCAACGACTTTGAGAACTGCTGGCTTTGCAACTGTTGATATGGCAAGTTTACATGTTTCTACCAAATTATTAATGTCAATGTTTATGTTTATCGGTGGATCACCTGCTGGAACAGCTGGTGGTATTAAAACTGTAACAGTTGCTATTATGTTATTATATATTTTCGCGTTGATTAAAGGGAGCGATACTGTGAAGGTGATGAAGCGTTCAATTGCTGATCAGGTAGTTAAGCGTTCTTTAACAATTGCTATGGTCAGTTTCTTTATAACGATAAGTGGTTTGTTTGTACTTTCAATTACAGAAGAGGCATTGCCATTTATTGATTTAACATTTGAAGCTTTCTCAGCATTTGCAACTGTTGGGTTATCAGCAAGTATAACACCACTATTGACAAGTGTTGGTAAAGTCATCATAATTATATTGATGTATATAGGTCGTATAGGGCCAATTACAATGGTTTTGATGTTTGCTAAACGTTATAGTCAGATGAAAGGAAAAGACATCTCATATCCTCAAAGTGATGTCTTAATAGGTTAGTATTATGCAAAGTAAACAATATGTTGTTTTAGGTTTAGGTGTTTTCGGTTCTACAATTACAAAAACATTATCACAATTTGGTTGTGAAGTTTTAGCAATTGATAAAGATCCAGAATGTGTACAAAGAGTTTCGGAGTTTGCCACAAAGGCTGTAATTGGGGATATTACAGATCGTCAGTTTTTAATTGACTTGGGTGTTGAAGAATTTGATGTTGGTGTTGTTGCGATTGGAAATCATCTTGAGGAAAGTCTTTTAGGTGTATTGAACTTAAAGGAAATAGGTGTTCCTCATATTATTGCCAAAGCAAAAAATAAGCAATTTAAAGTCGTATTAGAAAAAATCGGTGCTGATCGTGTTGTACGCCCTGAAAAGGAAATGGGTGAAAGAGTTGCTAGATCAATGTTGAGAAAGAATATTACTGATCTTGTGGAAATTGATGAAAGCTATAGTATTGTCGAAATGAAGGTTCCACTTGCCTGGGTTGGGCATTCTTTAAATGGTCTTGACTTAAGAAAAAATTACGGTATTAATATTCTAGGATTAAGAGATATGAAAACACATAAGTTACTGTTATCAATTGATCCAAGTTATTTAATTCAAAATGAAGACCATTTCCTAATGATTGCTGAAACTGATAAAATAGAGAAATTTGATTATTTAGTTGAAAAATAATAGAAATGAATGATTGGGAATATGAAAAGATGGATATGTTGCTTCGCAACTGGATAATCCATCTTTTTTTATAACTGTCTATTTTCTAAAATAATTTCATCTTTTGTTTTCATATCATAGAAATGAATATCTTTGGTCTCGGTATCAAATAAAGCATAGGTGTTTTGCCTTGGGTAACTTCTGCCCAATGCTAAACTTCCAGGATTGATAATTATACAGTCCTTGGTTTTTTGAAAATATGGAATATGGGTATGACCAAAGCAAATGACATCAGCAGGATAATCATTTAATAATTCTAATAATGAATCTGGTTGATATGCATAGTTTTTAATATGCCCATGAGTTATAGTAAAACGAACATGGTCAATTGTAAAACTTAATATTCGTGGCAGATTGACATAATCATTATTTCCTTTGCAAATATAGAAGTTGTCAAATTCATCAGGCTGATATCCAGGATAAATATCGCCACAATGAATAATCGTGCTACAGTGTGGAAATTGTTTAAAAAATTGATGAAGTTCATTCTTTCGTAAATAGTGTGAATCTGAAATAATTAATATTTGACTCATATTCAACCTCCATATGTTTTTTTATTTCAAAATGTGTTACTATAATTATATTAACAGATACAGCAAAGGAAGGTAAGAAAAATGTGTGCTTTGATAGAATTTAAAAATATTATAAAAAGCTATACAATGGGTGATATAACGATTAATGCTAGTGATGGTGTTAATTTTGAAGTCAATAAAGGGGAGTTTGTTGTTATTGTTGGGGCCTCAGGAGCAGGGAAAACGACTATTTTAAATTTACTTGGAGGGATGGATTCGCCAACCAGTGGTTCTATTTTGGTTGATGGTGAAAACATTGCTTTATATGATGAAAAAAAACTTACAGAATACCGTCGTAATGATATAGGTTTTGTTTTTCAGTTTTATAATCTTGTACAAAATTTAACAGCATTAGAAAATGTTGAGTTGGCTACACAAATTTGCCAAAATCCTTTAGATGCAAGGAATGTCTTAGAAAGGGTTGGACTTGATAGCCGTTTGTCTAACTTCCCTGCACAACTCTCTGGTGGGGAACAGCAGCGTGTAGCGATTGCAAGAGCCATTGCTAAAAATCCCAAACTGTTATTATGTGATGAACCAACAGGAGCGTTGGATTATCAGACTGGAAAAGCTATCTTAGGATTATTGCGTGAGATGTGTGAAACATATCAGATGACAGTGGTTGTTATTACTCACAATTCTGCTTTGGCACCAATGGCAGACCGTGTGATTCATTTGAGAAATGGAAAGGTTTATAGTGTTGAGATGAATCAAAATCCTCAACCAATAGAGCAAATCGAATGGTAAAGCAAAAGAAAACAGCGTATTGGAAAAATTTATGGAAATCTATTTTTAAGTCCAAAGCTAGATTTCTTTCAATTTTTTCTATTGTATTTCTAGGTGCCGCCTTTTTTGCAGGGTTAAGAAATACACCAGGGACCATGATGAAGACAATGGATGCTTATTTAGATGAGTATCGTTTTTGTGATTTAACATATTTATCAACTTTGGGCTTTAGTCAAGATGATATAAATGAAGTTAAAGATTTAAAAGGCATATCTCGTATTGAATATGGATATCAATTTGATGCATTAACGATGATGAACAATAAATTGTCAGGTGTCAAAGTTTATACGAGTGAAACGTATAATGATGAGATGCTGAATCAGCCTATCTTAAATGATGGAAAATATCCTAGCAAAAGTGATGAATGTTTAATTGATGTAGAAATTGCTAAAGCAGGAACGCAAATTGGTGATAAAATTGAAATCTCTAATGATCAAGGGAAAAAGACTTTTGAAGTGGTCGGAATTGTGAAGGATGTAAGATATGTTGCAAAGACAGATCGTGGAACAAATACATTAGGAGATGGAACAAACTTAGGATATATTGAAATTTTAAATCAAGATAATGCTTTTTTTGCTTTGCCTAAAGATTTGTATGATTTGCGTGATGAAAAGGTGCTGTATAATCAGATATCTATTGCTGTTGATGGTGCAAGTGATTATAATCTTTTTAGTGAGGAATATGATGATTATATTGAAAATGTGAATACAAAAGTGAAAAGTGCTCTATCACTTCGTTTAAGCGACTTGTATGAATCTTTGTCAGCAGATGCAAAAAAGAAATTAGATGAAGCTCAAACTGAATATGATAAAGGTTTTAAAACATATTCTGATTCAAAGACGACTTTTGAAACACAAATTTTAGAAGCAAAAATTCAATTAACGAATGCAAAAATGGCATTAGCTGAAAAAGAGACTGATTATCTTAAAGCACAATCACAAGCCAATCAACAAACCAAAGATATGATTGGTACAATTGAAGAAACATCTCAAGAACTCAAAAAAGATCTAGAAATATTGAAAGCACAATTAGAAAAATATAAAGATAATCCATTAACTGAAACACCTCCAGAGGTACAAAAAATATTAGATGATATTGCATCTATTAGAACACTGTTGGATTCAACATCATCTGCATTAGATGGATTTTCAAAATTAAATGAGGCAGACTTACAAATTCAAAAGGCAAAGTTACAAATACAACAGCAGGAAAACAAATTAACTTTACAAGAACTTAAAACACGCAATCAGTTAGATCAGGCAAAAGAAAAATTAAATCAGGCAGATTTACAGATTCAAGATGCTAAGGAACAAGTTAATCAAATTCCAAAAGGAAAACTCTATACATTAACAAGGCATGAAAATGCTGGTTTGGTGAATTATGATTCTAATGTAGATTCTATATCGTCTATTGCTGATATATTTCCATTAATGTTTTTCTTGGTTTCAGCTCTTGTCTCTTTGACAACAATGACAAGAATGGTTGAGGAACAAAGAAGTCAAAGTGGAACCTTACGTGCTTTAGGATATTCTAAATGGGATGTTATTAAACAGTATATTGTTTATGTGATCTTTGCAACGTTCTTTGCATGTGTTCTAGGAATTGTTTTAGGAACACAGTTTTTCCCAAGAATCATTTATTATTTATATAGTTTGATGTTGTTTCAAATAGATGCACCAACTTTCATTTCATCAACTTATATGATTGCTTTTCAAACAGTCTTTATTTCTGTTTTTGTAACAATGATAGCAACACTTTCGGTTTGTATGAGTGAATTAAATTTAATGCCAGCCGTATTAATGAGACCAAAGGCTCCAAAACTTGGTAAAAGAATTTTTCTGGAAAAAATGGATATGATTTGGAAACGACTCTCTTTCAATCAAAAAGTTACAATGCGAAATATCTTTAGGTATAAAAAACGTTTCTTTATGTCTGTTATTGGAATTGCTGGATGTACAGCCTTAATAATTACTGGTTTTGGAATTAAATACTCAGTATCAGAAGTTGTAGATAGACAATATGAAAAGATATTAAACTATGATGCGCAAGTGCGTTTGGAAAAAGAAGTGAGTATAACAGATGCAAAGACATATCAGGAGAATTTATTAAAAAGAGATGAAGTTAGCAACGTAGAATATGTATTGAATCAAAGTGTACAGGTGATGAAAAATAAGGAAGATTTGTATGCGAGTATGGTGGTTTACCAATCCATGGATAATATTCAGAATTTTATAACTTTCAATGATATGAAAACGAATAAAAAAATTGCTTTATCAGATGATGGAATTGTGTTGTCTATTAAAACTGCTGAACTGTTAGGTGTTGACGTGAATGATAATATAGATATAGAAATATCAGGAACGAAATATAATGTAAAGGTTTCTGGTATTATGGAAAACTATTTTATGAATTACGTTTATATGTCTCAGACATTATATGAGAACTTAACATCGTCACATTTGAAAATTAATCACGCTTTTATGACAATGAAGAAGATGACGCAATCTAATAAAACCAGCCTTGAAAATTATATGCAGGATCATCACTATGGGAATCTCTCTTATATTGATAGTAGTGGTAGTGAATTCGATAATCAGGTTCAGAGTTTAGATATTGTTATTGCGATTCTTATTATTTGTGCAGGGGCGTTAAATTTTATTGTTTTATATAATTTGACGAATATTAATATTCAAGAACGTAAGAGTGAAATCGCAACAATTAAAGTTTTAGGTTTTAGAAGAAAAGAGGTTTACGATTATATATTTAGAGAAAATATCCTTTTATCTGTTATCGGATCTTTGGTAGGAATGATTTTTGGTTTTGCTTTACATCAATTTATTATTCGTACTGTTGAATTGGATATGACAATGTTTGTGAGAAATTTAACTTTATCAAGTTATGTTATCGCTGTTTTTATAACTTTAGGATTTACAATGTTAATTAATTTAACAATGCGTCATGTTTTAAATAAGGTTGATATGGTTGAATCATTAAAAAGTATTGAATAGAGAGTAATTATATACAGGATTATATCAAAAAAGAGATAATGAATGAACTGACCCTTTCAGTTGATAGTTCAACTTTTGGAGTTCACATAAAAGTATCTCTTTTTTTCTTGAAAGAAAAAATGCCATATTTTTAGTCAATATGGCAAAATAATCATTTAAAACTTATTTAAATTGAAACTTGGTGGAACATCATTAGGTTGAAAGTTTTGCCCATCTAAGTTTGAGAGATCAAAGTAAATTCTAGAATCTTTTGTGACTCCCCAATCTTGTTGTGAACTTGCTGATTCCTGGATTTTATTAAATGCTTGTCTAAACATTGTGTTATGTGCTTCTTCTCTATTTAATAAAAAATCAATTGTTTCTCTTACTCCATTATCATCAATTTGACGATATAAATTTTGATAAACAACTTTAGCACGTTGTTCAGAAGCTATATCAGATAATATATCAGCAGCTAAATCACCAGTTTCATTAACATATGCAGCAGTCCATAAATAACCTGATGCATTAGCTAACATTGGAGTCAGCCCAGTTAGAACATGAGCTTCTACATTTCCAATGGTTGCCTTGTTGGCACATGGTTCATGCCCATTTAATTGATTAATCAATTCAGCAATCATTTCTAAATGACAAAGTTCCTCAGTTGCAATATCGAGGAATAAATCACGAATTTCTTTGTCTCGTATTCGAAAACTTTGTGCGAAGTACTGCATTGCAGCTTTCAATTCTCCCTGTGGACCTCCAAGCTGTTCTTGTAGTAAAGTTGCGTAGTTAGGATTTGGTTTATCAACTTTAACAGGATGTAAATAACGACTCTCATATTTAAACATTTTTTTCACCTCAATAATATTATCTGCTTATTCTATCAATTTTATACGATATAACAGATTTTCATTGTTGTATAAATAAATACTCTATTGATTTGAATATAGAGAACCAAAATCAAATAGGTTAAGGAGAGAAGCTTTATATTTGTTTTTATGTATATACAAAAGAATAAAGTGACTTTAAAACATTGGATTTTAAAATAATTGTATTCATTCTTTGTGAAAAGATATTGAAATTTATCTAAAACCGAAAAATAATTATGTATTTTAGAATAATGTAAAAATTATATTAAATATATGTTGACTTGTATAAAATGTTAAGTATAATGAAGTGTATATTATAAAAACACAAAAAAGGGGAGATTAAAATGAAATTGAGAAGAGCATTGTCGACATTGGCAGTTGCAAGTATGCTAGTTGCTTGTGGTGGACAAGATGGTGCTTCATCTGGAACAACTTTAAAAGATGGAGATACTATCAAAATTGGATTTATTGGTCCAAAAACAGGGGAGACTTCAACTTATGGGATTCCAGTAGCGAATTCTATTGAACTTGCAATTAAGGATTACAACGCATCAGAGAATGCAAAATATAAAGTTGAGTTAATTGCTGAAGATTCAGCTGGAGATGAAACACAGGCAGTTAATGCTTATAACAGTTTGGTTGGGAAAGGTGTTGTAGGAATTGTTGGTCCAGTTTTAACAGGAGAAAGTCTAGCTGTTGGAAATGCTTCTGCTAAGAATAAAACACCAATTGTTTCTTCTAGTGCTTCTGGTGATGCTGTAACATTAAATAATGATGGTTCAACAAGAGCTAATTTCTTTAGAACTTGTTCTAATGATTCTCATGGTGGACAATTTATTGCTTCTAAAGTTGGAGATGGGACAATTAAAGCTAAAAAAATTGCTATTTTAACAAATAGTGATAGTGATTATAGTATTGGATGTACAGAATCATTTATTGAACAAGCTAAAAAGGATAATGTTCAAATTGTTCTTGAGGAAAAATATCCAAAAACACAAGCTGATTTTGGTACTTATATAGATAAAGTGAAAAACTCAGGTGCTGATGCAGTATTTATTCCTGACTACTATGAAGTTATTGCTAAAATGGTTAAACAATTTAAAAATAAAAATTTTGAAGGGACTTTCTTAGGAACTGATGGTTGGGATGGTGTTTTGAGTGTAAAAGGTGTAGATAAGAGTATTTTTAATGGTGCTTATTATACAAATACTTTTGATGACCGTGTAGATGCTGTACAAAATTATATTAAAGCATATAAAGCTGCATATAATAGTGATACAAATATGTTTGGTACAATGGCATATGATGCAACATGGGTATTATTGAAAGCAGTTGAAGCTGCTGGAACGACTGATCCTGACAAAGTATGTGAAGCATTGGAGAAGACAAATTATGGTGGTATTACTGGACAGTTCGAATATGATGAACAGCACAATCCAACTAAAGATTTGGTTATCAAAACAATCAAGGATGGAGCTTACACATATTTAGATTAATGAGAAAAGTAAAGGAGAATTTTCTCCTTTCTTTTTTTAAAAGAAGGAGGGGCAATTTATGGAGCTTTTAACACAAATGATTAATGGCTTAAGTACAGGTGGGATGTATGCACTAGTTGCTATTGGATATACAATGGTTTATGGTATTGCGAAAATGATTAATTTTGCACATGGTGAAATTATAATGGTTGGTGCATATTTAACGTATGTTGTTTTTAGCGTGTTAGGGATGCCTGTTGTTGCGATTATTGCATCTATTGCTGGCTGTGCATTATTAGGTGTGGTGACTGAAAAAGTGGCTTATAAACCACTGAGGAATAGCAGTAGTTTGTCGGTATTAATTACAGCAATTGGTGTAAGTTATTTACTACAAAATTTATTTTTGATTCTTTTTGGTTCAGCAGCAATAACGTTTCCTGATTTTTTACCAAGTGGTCAGTTAGAATTACTTGGGTTAAGTATTTCTTATGTATCTTTATTATCTTTGATTTTAACATTTGCATGTACAATTCTATTGTTGTTATTTATTAATAAAACAAAGTTAGGAAAAGCGATGCGTGCAGTCAGTGAAGATAAAGGGGCTGCTGAACTGATGGGGATTAATGTCAATAATACAATTTCTATGACATTTGCAATTGGTTCAGGACTTGGAGCAGTGGCTGGAATTATCTATGGCTTGAGTTATTCTTTAATTAATCCATATTTAGGTGCAATGCTTGGAATTAAAGCATTTATTGCAGCTGTTCTTGGTGGTATTGGAAGTATACAAGGAGCGATGATTGGTGGTTTGATTATTGGGGTGGCAGAAGCATTTACAGTCTCTTATATTTCTTCAACGTTTTCAGATGCAGTTGTTTTTGGTATATTGATTTTCATTTTGCTAGTCAAACCAGCTGGGTTGTTTGGGCAAAATGTAAGAGAGAAAGTGTAGGTGAGTATTATGAAGAAAAAAGAGATTCAACAATTAGTCATTTCTTTTGTTTGTGCTCTACTCATTTATGGTGGCATGATGTTTGCTATGAGTTCAGGGATTATTAATACTTACTGGTCTGGTATCTTAATTGTGGCTTGTATTAATATAGTCTTAGCAACAAGTCTAAACTTGGCTAGTGGCTATTTAGGGCAATTAACATTAGGGCATGCTGGTTTTATGTCAGTTGGAGCGTATGTTTCAGCATTGTGTAGTATATATATGCAGGTTCCATTTATCGTGAGTTTGTTAATTGGTGCATTGGTGGCTGCAGTTGTTGGGCTGATTATTGGAATTCCGACATTGCGTTTAAAAGGTGATTACCTTTGTATTATTACATTAGCATTCAATGAGATTATTCGAGTTATTATGTTGAATATAGATATTACAAATGGTGCAAAAGGTCTGATGGGAATTCCTCCCAGCACAGACTTTACAGCTGTGTTTTTAAGTGCTGTTGTGACGATTTATGTCATTTACTGTATTGTGAAATCTCGTCATGGACGTGCCATTATATCTATCCGTGAAGATGAAACGGCTAGTGAGTTGGCTGGTATTCCGACTTCATATTATAAAATATTGGCATTTACAATCTCAGCATTTTTTGCTGGGCTTGCTGGTGGATTATATGCACATTATATTACAATTCTCATTCCTAAGGTTTTTGATTACAATAAATCAGTAGAAATTCTTGTTATGGTTGTTTTGGGTGGTTTAGGAAATTTGAAAGGTTCTGTCATAGCAGCTATTGTTATGACAATCTTACCTGAATATTTACGTGCATTCTCAGAGTATCGTATGCTGTTGTATGCAATTATTTTGATTGCGGCAATGATTATTAAGGAAAAGAATTTAATGCCTCGTATAAAGGCAAAGTTCAGTAAGAAAACTGATGAACCAGTGGAGGTGAGTGAATAATGAGTTTATTGAAAGCTGTTGGATTGGGGATTCAATTTGGTGGATTAAAGGCAGTTGATGAGTTTGATTTTGAGATTGATAAAAATCAATTATATGGTTTAATTGGACCTAATGGAGCAGGAAAGACGACTGTATTTAACTTATTGACTGGCGTTTATAAACCAACAAGTGGTCAAGTTATTTTTGATGGTAAATCATTATTAAAAATGTCTCCTACACAAATTACTCAATATGGGATTGCAAGAACGTTTCAGAATATTCGTTTGTTTAAAGATATGAGTGTTTTAGATAATGTTAAAGTTGGATTACATCATTCTCAAAACTATTCTTTATTCAGTACGGTTTTACGATTGCCAAAATATTTTAAGGGTGAAGAGGCAATGGAAGAAATGGCACTCAGTTTATTACGTGTTTTTGATCTTGAACAATTTGCTCATGTTAAAGCTTCTAATTTGCCTTATGGGAAGCAGAGAAAACTGGAGATTGCAAGAGCTTTGGCAACTTCACCTAAACTCTTATTGCTAGATGAACCAGCTGCTGGTATGAATCCTACTGAAACTGCTGAACTTATGGAAACAATCAAAATTGTGAGGGAAAAGTTTTCTATAGCAATCTTATTAATTGAGCATGATATGAAATTGGTTATGGGTATCTGTGAAAAAATCGCTGTCTTGAACTTTGGGACAATATTGGCATTTGGAACACCAGAAGAGATTAAAAATAATCCAGATGTTGTTGCAGCATATTTGGGAAATGATGAATAGGAGGAAACAGTATGTTAAAAGTTGATCACTTAAATGTTTATTATGGAGTTATTCATGCAATTAAAAATGTTTCCTTTGAAGTGAATGAAGGTGAAATTGTTGCTTTAATTGGAGCAAATGGAGCAGGGAAAACATCTATTATGCATGCGATTAGTGGTTTGTTAAAAACGTCAGAGGGACAAATTTCTTTTTTGAGTGAAGATATTACAAAGATGCCTGCTCATAAGATTATTGCTCGTCAATTGGCACAAGTTCCTGAGGGGCGTCGTATCTTTTCACAATTAACAGTTCAGGACAATTTAGAGATGGGTGCATATTTAAGAACGGATAATAAAATTCAGGAGGATTTGGATAAAGTATATCAGAGGTTTCCGCGTTTAAAAGAACGTAAAGGACAATTGGCAGGCACTCTTTCTGGTGGAGAACAACAAATGCTGGCAATGGGAAGGGCTTTGATGTCTAAACCTAAACTTTTATTGTTGGATGAACCCTCAATGGGGTTGTCACCTATTCTTGTTAATGAAATTTTTAAGATTATTCAAGAGATTAATAAGGAGGATGGGGTTACAGTCCTTCTGGTGGAACAAAATGCGAATAAGGCTTTATCTATTGCAAATCGAGCATACGTGCTTGAGACAGGGAATATTACAATTTCAGGGGATGCCAAAGAGGTTGCTAATAATCCTAAGGTGAGAGAAGCATATTTGGGATAAACGAACTCAATTCTATAAGGATTGGGTTTTTTGTATAAAATAAAAAGAGATATCAAATTTGAATGAATTGATAGCTCTTTTGTTAAATAAACTTTTTAATGAATATCTAATCCATTATTGAGTTTGTGAAATTGCAAACGGTCAATGAGTGCTTTGAGAATAAAAGCCATATAAATTAAGGCTATTATGTTCATAGTATCATTAATAAAATGAAGTGAAATAAAGAATGGATGTATATAGAAAATAAAAAGATAGCTTAAACAACACCACATTATAAAATAAATCAGACAAACTCTTCCTTGGATATGAAAACGATGATGAGAATAATCCCAGCATTTTGTTTCAAAAACCTTTTCAATAAATAAACTTGCTAAATATTCAAGTATTGTCATCATGAAACCACCAACAAAAATAGTTAAGTAAATGGATGATTTCAAATAAGGAGCAAAATATATCAGTAGGCATGCACCAACGCCATACAGTGGAATAAAAGGACCTTTTAAAAGTCCAGATGAAATCCAATGTCTCTGAAATAATGAAACATATATTGATTCCATAAAATAACCTAATAAACAATAAAGTGAAAAATAGATGATCATAAAATTCTCCTTTTAGTTATCTATATGAAGTGTCCTAATAAATCATGTCTAAATAAGGCAAAAATTGTCTATAATATGTTTGAAAAAGAGCATTTTTAGATAAAAAAGTGTAAATTCCTAAAAAATTATAAAATAAATTAAGTTAAATTGTATTGATTTAATCGATATAATTTGAATTTCTTAAGAATTTCTTAAGAAAGTTGTGGACTTTTTGTGAACGTTGTTTTATAATTCTAAGTGGGTATATTATTGAAAGGAGGAAACGAATGGAAAGTAATATTAAGACGAATTTGTTAGAAAATTTGCAAGAACAAGTGCTTAAGCGTAAAGCCATGTTTATTCCTTTGTTGTGTGTTTCAACATTTGGATTGGTTGGTTATGCTGCTGTTGATAAAGAAGCTCCTGTTATTAATTCTAATAAAGTAGAGGTTCTTTATGGAACAAAACTTGATAAAAGTATGTTTGCTATTTCTGATAATCGTGAGACCCTAGATAATTTAGAAGTTAATATCGATGATAAGTCATATGATCCTTATCAATTGGGTATATATAATGTAGAAGTAACAGCTACTGACTTATTCTCTAATGCAACTACAAAGACTGTTCAAGTTGAGGTTGTTGATAAATCAGCTCCTGAATTGAAGCCAGTCGGTAAGAGTAATGGGTATGTTATTGATGTTGAAGTTAATGGAAGTAATGACATTACAAAATATGTCAATGCAACTGATAATGTTGATGGAGATGTCACACCATTTATTGAGGCAAGTCAAAAACTTGATGCTTCTAAATTAGGTTCACAAACTATCAAGCTTAGCGTGTCTGACAATGCTGGTAATACAACAAGTCAAACATATGAATTCTATGTTTCTGATACAACAGCACCTACTATTGAATACAAGAAAGGTGAATCAGTTACAGTAAATTACGGTTCTCAATTTGATTATACTGATTATATCAATATAACTGATAACTTTGATAAGAAGGTGACTTCTGTAAAAGTGGATGGAACTGTGAAGACAAAAGAAATCGGTTCTACGACATTAAATATCACAGCAATCGATTCAGCAGGAAATAAGTCTGAAGGAAAATTAAAAGTTGATGTTAAAGATATTAGTGCTCCAAATATTAGTTTATCTAAGTCTTCTGTAACAGTGACAAAAGGTAAGAGCTTCAATGCGAAGAAATATTTGAGAAGTGCTATTGATAACAAAGATGGAAATATGACTTCAAAGGTAAAAATTAGCGGATCTGTGAATACAGATAGAGCTGGTAAGTATTCAGTTAAATATACCGTCACTGATGCTGCTGGTAATACTGCAACTAAGACATTAAGTGTCAAAGTAGAAAATCCAATTCCAAGTAATGCTGGAGCTGCTGCAACTGCACTTAGCCGTGTGGGAAGTAGATATGTCACTGGTGGAAGTGGACCAAATGCATTTGACTGCTCTGGGTTAACTCAATGGGCTTATAAGAAGAATGGAATTTCACTTCCAAGAACTTCTGGTGCTCAATACAGTGCAACAAAGAGAGTGTCTAAATCTGATTTAAAAGCTGGAGATCTAGTGTTCTTCCGTGGAACAACTGGTGGTAGCGGAATTAGCCATGTCGGTATTTATATCGGTGGAGGACGTTTCGTTCATGCTGGAACATCTTCAACTGGTGTAAGAACAGATAGTTTAAATAGTTCTTATTGGTCTAGACATTGGGCTAGCGGTGGAAGAAAATAGTCAACTCATAAGGATAGAATTTATTTCTATCCTTTTTTCTGTTATAATGGAAATTAAGAAGGTGATATCTATGTATATTGGCAGTCAAAGTCTGATGAAAAAATATGATCAATGCTTGTTGGATAATGGGTATACAATTTTAGAATTGGTTGATAAAGCGAGTCAATGTTTGTTAAAACATATGAATGGGGAATATTTTAGTTTGTTGTGTGGTCCAGGAAATAATGGTGCTGATGGATTGTCTCTCGCTATTAAATTAAATAATCTAGGGAAAAAAGTGGATGTCTATATTTTTGAGGATCAAAATCACTTATCCCAAGCCAATCGATATTATTTGGATTTGTGTTATGAATATGGTATTCATGTTGTTTTGCTTAATGATGATATTTTAGATGAAGTCATGGACGAAATAAGTCATAGTGATATTATTGTTGATGCAATGTTTGGATTTGGACTTAATAGTTCTCCTAGAGGTTTATATCAAAGTGTTATAGAAGAAATTAATCAACTGTATGATCAAAACATTATAGCGATTGATATTCCAACTGGATTAGATTGTAATACGGGCACACCTTATCAAAGTGTCGTCTGTGCAACTCAAACAATTACTTTAAGTGCTATGAAGAATGGCTTTTTAAATCCTGATAGTATTTCTTTTACTGGAGAAGTCATTTTAGAAATATTGGATGTCAATGATGTTTTTGAAGAAGCAGGATTGTATCTATTGGCTGATGATAAGGTTGTTGCGCCAATGCTCAAGAGTCGTCGCTTTGATGGCCATAAAGGTGATTATGGACGAGTTATTTTGATTGCTGGTTGTCAGGATTATAAGGGAGCTTCTTTGTTAAGTGCAAAAAGTGCTGTCTATACAGGAAGTGGTGTGACTACGGTTATGACAACACAGGAAGTGATGGATTCTTTAACTGTTTATTGTCCAGAAGTCACAACACAATTAAGAGCACCTGTTTTAAGAAAAGAAGATTTTGAAAAATATAATGCTATTTTAATAGGCTGTGGGTTAGGACTTAGTATTGACAGTTATCGTTATGTTATTGATGTTTTTTCGCTTTCTCATCAGCCGCTGGTCATCGATGCAGATGCTTTGACGATTCTTTCATCGAATTTAGATTTATTAAAGAATCAGGAGCGAGATATTATTTTAACGCCACATATGGGTGAGTTTAAGCGTTTGTGTGATGTGGATAATAATGATGATATGTTGTTTGTTGCTAAAGAATTTGCTAGAAAACATCAAGTTGTTCTTGTCTTAAAAGGACCGTATACAATTGTTACTGATGGGCAAGAAGCTTATCGTGTTTTTGCTGGTAATAAGGCCATGGCAACAGGGGGTATGGGAGATGTCTTAGCGGGTATGATTACTAGTCTGTTAGGTCAAGGCTATGCAGCTTTGAATGCTGCTGTACTAGGTGTTTATATCCATGGTTATGCAGGTGATAGAATTGCTGAGAAACATTATACTGTTATTCCTTCGGTATTGATTGAACGGATTCCTCAATCAATGAATGAGATAAAAAAAAGTAATCTTGAAAAGATTACTTGCGTTGAATAAGTGTAATATTGCGGTGAGGACTTTTATCTCTACGATAGGAGAAGAAAAGGTCTTCATCTTTTATTGTACAATAAGGAGAAACTGTTATGTGTTCTTCTTTAACACCTAAATTCAATAATTGTTGTTTAATCAGTCCTTTGCTGTTGAGAAGATAGGCACCATCTTCTTTTTTTATATAGAATGATGATGTATCAAAAGACATCTGTTTAACCAAATCAATAATATCATCTTTGGCTTCAAAATTCTCTTGATTAATAGAAGGTCCAATATAAGCGTAAATATGTTTAGGTAAACATTTTTCTTCTTGAATGAGATGCTGGGTGACCTTTTTGACAATTTCCCCAACAGTTCCTTTCCAGCCTGAATGGATAGCAGCAACAATTCCCTGATCTCGACAATACAGCAAAACAGGACAACAATCAGCATGGAATGTCCATAGCCATAGATGTTTATCTCTGGTATACATAGCATCATAACCTATAAAAGCATCATCACGTGTATACATGCCTTTACCACCATCAAGATATGTCACTTCTTTAAAGTTCGTTGTATGTTGCTGAAATGTTGCAACCATATGATTTAAATCAGTATGTAATTGTTTTGCTAAGGTTTCTCTGTTTTTTAAAACTTTTTGATTGTTTTCGTTATGAAAACTCATATCCATGATGTTATGAAAGTCATCATAGGCACAAGTTGTATATGCTTCAATTTCATCAAAGCATTCCCATGGTATTAATTTCATAAAAACTCCTTTCATTTGCCCTTACACAATTTTAACTTCATCATACTATATGTTGAAGGAGGGAAAGAATATGTATAATCAATCTTGTGGTTGCCAAGGAATGAATACTCGTCCATGTGGATGTGGAAATACTGCTGGTCAAGGTTGTGGATGTCAAAACACATCTAAACCTAACTGTGGCTGCAATATGAACATGAATACTTGTGGTTGTGGTATGAACATGAATGCAATGAATGGATGTGGTATGGGTATGAACAACTGTGGATGTTCAATCAACGGTTGTCCAAGACCTCAACCATTAGTTGCTCCAAAAAGAGTCTGCGTTACAAATCAAGTCACTTGTGTTCCTCAACCAGTTATTTGTCCAATTGAATGCCGCCGCGTTAACCGCTGCCAGTATTACCCAGTATTTTATCCTCAATATGAACAAACATTTGTGAATGAATCATCTAATCAATCTTATTAATCTCATTAAGAAATGAATCGTCGGGATCAATATAAATGGTTGAATAATGATTTAATATCACTTGACCCGGTTTTGCTCCCTGCGGTTTCTTCAAGGTTTTAATCTGTGTATAATTGACTGGTACAGAAGAACTGTGTTTACCTTTCGAAAAGTAAGCAGCGATCTTGCTTGCCAGTCTTATTGTATATTCATTCAGTTCTTCACTATGCACAACAACATGGCTTCCAGGCATGTCTTTGACATGAAACCACATATCGTTTCTTGAAGCCATTTTAAAGGTAAGATAATCATTTTGAAGGTTATTCTTACCTACATATATTGTTATATTTTCTTTTGTTAAATAAGTTTCTATATGAAGCTTATTTTTCTTTCGATAAACTTGTTTTGTTTTCTTCTTTTTTAAATATCCAAGATTTTCTAATTCTTCTTTGATTTCTAATGCATCATAATAGGATGCATTTTCCATCAAGGTCATCAATGAATCAAAATAATCAATTTCTTCTTTTGTTAAATGAATTTGTTCATTTAAATGATGTAAAGAATTCTTTGCTTTTTGATATTTTGCATAATATCTATTGGCATTCGTTTTTCCATCATATCTCTCATCTAGAGTTATTGTCATTTTTGTATCATCATAGTAATTATCAACAGTAATTTCTTTTTGTCCTCTTTGGATAAGATGAAGATTCGCAAACAATAAATCACCCTTAATGCGATATTCATCACTGTTTTGAGAATCAAACAAGGTTTTTTCTAATTTATGAAGTTTAGATAGATTCTTTTGATATTCATTTTGAATATATTTTGCTAAATCTGAAGTTTGTTGTTTGATACGATCTTTTTGATCAATAAAATCATAATGTTTATCAAGACCATCAAATAATGGGTATTCATAATAAGGACATTGTAAATGTAATAAAGGAATCATATGAAAATATTCTTTATCCATTAATTTATGAATAAAAAGTGTGTTTGATTCTTTTAGCATCTTCATAATATCTTGAAACGATTCTCCTTGATCAATACGATAAAGCACTTCCCTTGAAAGTTCTGGAGAAAAGCCTTGATAAGTTCTTGTGAAATTATCAGTCTTTTCATAACTGCTTGTCAAAGGATTTTTTTTATCTAGCATAGGAGGAAACTGATAAGTTGCTCCAGGCTGAAGAATTCTTTGAGAATTCATTGAAGGAGAAACACGTTTTAAACAATCAATAATTTTATTGTTATCATGAGCAATAACAACATTAGAATGTTTACCCATAATTTCAATATAAATATGATATTTCACTGTATCTTTTAATTCATTTGTTCCAATAAAAGTCATATCAACGATACGATCAAGCTGAATTTGTTTCACAGACTCTAAATATGCACCTTCTAAATGCTTCCTTAATAACATTGTAAAAGCATTAGGAGATGGTGGAGTCGGAAAAGATAATGATGTCAGTTGTAATCTTGCATACATGGGATGTATGGACATCAATAGTTTCATATTTGAAGATTGAGAACGCATATGAAACAATAATTCATATTGAGATATCTGATATATTTTGTTGATTCTGCCTCTTTCTAGTTGTGATTGTAGATTTTCAACAACGCGAGACATCATAATTCCATCATAAGCCATATTTATCACCGTTATTTAGTATAACATATTTGAAAAAGAATTGACATGAAAGTTGTATTCATGTAACATTGTTTCATAAGGATGGTGGATGTAGTGAAAAAAGGGTTGTTAATTATACTGAGTGGACCTAGTGGGGTAGGAAAAGGGACAGTTCGTCAAGAGTTATTCAAAGATGAAAGTTTAAATTTGGCATATTCTATTTCTATGACAACAAGAAAACCGAGACCTGCTGAAACAGATGGTGTTGATTATTTCTTTGTGAGTGAGGAAGAATTTAAACAAAGAATTGAAAATAATGAACTGTTAGAGTATGCACAATTTGTTGGAAATTATTATGGAACACCAAAGTTCTATGTAGAAAAATTATTGGATGAGGGAAAAAATGTAGTTTTGGAAATTGAAGTACAAGGTGCATTGCAAGTTATGGCAAGATGTCCAGATGCTTTAACAATATTCTTGGTACCGCCATCATTTGAAGAATTGGAACGTCGTATTAGAGGTAGACGTACTGAGGCAGAAGATGTTGTGAGAGAACGTTTAGATAAAGCGAGTAAAGAAATCGCAACAAAAGATGAATATAAATACGTTGTTGAAAATGATGATGTTTTGGCTGCGAAAGAACATATTGCAAAAATTATCAAAGAAAATTCTTAAGAAAAGATACATAACACCTGAAAAGGTGTTTTATTATTTGTGTAAAAAATCGAATTATCATGAATTACAGTTGATTTTTTGTTAATAATACATTATAATTCATATAAGTTCCAATGAAGAAGATTAAATAGTGAAATCTTTTAGAGACATTGTGGTTGGTGAAAACAATGAGAGGAAACTATGGGACACTTTGGAGGAAGTTATGAAAATAACCGTCTGTCGCGTTAAGACAAGAGGGCATACAGGTTGTATGAACTAAGGTGGTACCGCGTGAATAAACGTCCTTAGATAAGGACGTTTTTATTTATTTTAAAGGAGGAAAAGAAAATGGCATACAGTGCACCAAGAGGAACGGTTGATATTTTATCTGATAACTCAGGTCAATGGCAACAATTAGAACAATTATTAAGAACAATTTGTGCGAATTATAATGTAAAGGAAATGAGAACACCAATCTTTGAACATACAGAATTGTTTACAAGAGCAGTTGGTGATACAACTGATGTTGTGACAAAAGAGATGTATACCTTTGAAGATAAAAAGGGGCGTTCAATGACCTTAAGGCCTGAAGGAACAGCTGGGATTGCAAGAAGTTATGTAGAAAATAAACTTTATGCATTACCTGAAAAATTACAAAAGTATTACTATATGGGACCAATGTTTAGGTATGAAAGACCACAAAGTGGAAGGCAAAGACAATTCCATCAATTCGGAGTTGAAATGATTGGGTTGGAATCACCATATGTAGATGTTGAAGCCATGGTGCTTGCAGTGACTGTTGTGGAGGCTTTAGGACTTCAAGATATTACTTTACATATCAATTCATTAGGTGATGAAGAGTCAAGAGATGCTTATCGTGAGGCCTTGAAAAAACATTTTGAACCTGTTATTAAAGATTTATGTTATGATTGCCAGCAAAGATATGAAAAGAACCCTTTACGTATCTTAGATTGTAAAGTCGATAGAGAGCATCCTTTTATGAATGATGCACCACATACAATAGATTATTTAAGTGAGAATGCGAAAGCTCATTTTGATAAAGTCTGTGAATTACTTGATGATTTAGAAATCGAATATGTTATTGATACAAATCTTGTTCGTGGTCTAGACTACTATTCACATACTGTATTCGAAGTTATTTCTGATGATCCAAAATTAGGAGCTGGAGCCACTGTCGGTGGTGGAGGAAGATATAATACTCTTATCAGTGAACTTGGCGGTCCTGACGTACCTGGTGTTGGTTTTGCATTTGGAATGGAAAGGTTGTTAATTGCTAATAGTGATGTAGATGCTGAAGAAGATGGCTTAGATGTTTATGTTATGCCACTTGGAAATGAAGCAAAAGATCTAGCAATGCAAATTGTTACAATGCTACGTGCCAATGGATTCACATGTGATATGGATCAATGTGATAGAGGGTTAAAAGGACAATTTAAGTCAGCAGATCGATTCCATGCACATTTTTCTATGATTATAGGTGAAGAAGAAGTGAAAAAAGAAGTTGTGAATATGAAATGCAATCATTCTAAGGAACAAAATGAAGTGCTTTTAGAAAATATTGTTGCGTTTATTGAAGCACATTATGAGGGAGGACATGATCATGAATAGAACACATAATAATGGTCAATTAAGAATGTCTCATGTTGGAGATAATGTTGAGTTAATTGGTTGGGTTGCTAAGAAAAGAAATTTAGGGGCTTTGGTTTTTATTGATTTAAGAGATCGTTATGGAGTGACTCAAATCATTTTTGATGAATCTTTTGAGGAAAGATTAAAAGAAGTTAAAAATGAATATATTTTACAAGTCAAGGGTAGTGTTATTGAAAGATCTTCAAAGAATCCAAAAATGGCAACAGGAGATATTGAAGTTCAAGCAAAAGACTTTCAGATTATCAATACTGCTAAGCTTACACCAATGATTGTAGCAGATGAAACTGATGCTTTAGAAGAAACAAGAATGCAATATCGTTATTTAGATTTAAGAAGACCAATGATGCAAGAAAATCTTATGACAAGACATAAGATTACACGCAGTATCAGAGAATATTTGGATAACTTGGATTTTATTGATATTGAAACACCATACTTAAATAGATCAACGCCTGAAGGGGCGAGAGATTTCTTGGTACCATCACGTGTTCATAAAGGTGAGTTTTATGCTTTGCCACAGTCACCGCAATTATTTAAGCAGTTATTAATGGTTTCGGGCTTTGAAAAGTATTATCAAATTGCTCGTTGTTTTAGAGATGAAGATTTACGTGCTGATCGTCAAATTGAATTTACGCAAGTAGATGTTGAAATGAGTTTTTTATCTACTGATCGTATTTTAGAAATTGGTGAAGGTATGATTGCAAAAGTCATGCATGATGTCAAAGGCATTGATATTGAATTACCACTGAGAAGATTAACTTGGCATGAAGCAATGGAAAAGTATGGCATTGATAAACCTGATACACGTTTTGGTTTAGAATTGGTAAACTTAAATCACATTGTAGCAGATGTTGACTTTGCAGTTTTTAAAAATGCATTAGAAGCACATGGCCATGTTAAAGGTATAAATGTCGTTGCACAGGCTCAAGAATTTTCACGTAAGAAGATTGATAACTTGACTGAAATTGCCAAAACATATAAGGCGAAAGGATTGGCTTGGTTAAAAGTAAGTGAAGCTGGTGTGCAAGGACCAATTGCTAAATTCTTTACAGAAGAACAAATGAATACATTATTAACGGCTATGAATGCAAAAGAAAATGATTTGTTATTATTTGTAGGAGACCCAAAATATGAAGTGGTTTGTGATTCATTGGCAGCTATTCGTAATTATTTAGGAAAAGAATTAAAATTATATGATCCTTCAACATTTGATTTCTTATGGGTTGTAGATTTTCCAATGTTTGAATATGATGATGAGACACAAAGATATTATGCCAAACATCATCCATTTACAAGACCGAAAGATGAAGATATTGATAAACTAGAAACTGATCCAGAAAACTGTTTGGCAGATGCTTATGATATTGTTCTCAATGGTTTTGAATTGGGTGGTGGTTCACAGAGAATTTATGAACAAAATCTTCAGGAAAGAGCTTTTAAAGCTTTAGGATTTACACAAGAACAAATTGATTCTCAATTTGGGTGGTTTGTTGAAGGATTACAATATGGGACACCTCCACATGGTGGATTTGCTTTAGGCTTAGATAGAGTCGCAATGTTGCTTTGTGGATGTGATTCACTTAGAGATGTAATAGCATTTCCTAAGAACACCAGTGCAACTTGTCCAATGTCAAAAGCACCTACACCAGTTGCTAAGGCTCAGTTAGATGAATTAGGAATAGGAGTCAATAAGAATGAATCAACAGAGAGTAAATAAAGTTTTAGAAGAAATGCAAACAAGAGGAATAGATCATTTGATTATAAGTGATCCTAGTTCAATTGATTATTTAATTGGATACAGTAATCATCCAGGTGAAAGAATGTTTGTTTTATTGTTGTCAATAGAAGGTAATCATGTCATTTTCTTAAATAATCTTTTCTATTTAGATCAAGAATTAGAAATGAATATTATCTGGTATGATGATACTCAAGATGGGCCAGCATTGGTTGCACAGTATTTGAAAGATGCAAATGTTGTAGGTGTTGATAAAAATTGGGAAGCAAGATTTTTAATGCGTGTTATGGAGTTGGCGAATGATGAATGCTGCTTTGAATTAGGATCTATTTGTGTTGATTATGTGAGAATGATTAAAGAGGAAGAGGAAAAAGCCTTGATGCGTGAATCAAGTCGTTTCAATGATTTGGCTATTGATCAAGTTATCCAACTTTGTGCTAAAGGGAATTTAACTGAAAAAGAAGTCTCTCAAGAAGTTGAAGGCATTTTTCAAAAGTTAGGATGCTCAGGAAATTCCTTTGCACCAATTGTTGCATATGGTGCCAATGGAGCTGATGGACACCATGAAGGTGATAATTCTTTGCTAAAACCTGGAGATAGTATTGTTATTGACATGGGTGGACAATATCATGGGTATTGTAGTGATATGACAAGAACTGTTTTCTATAAAGAAGTTTCTGATGAACAAAGGAAAGTTTATAATCTTGTACGCCAAGCTAATGAAGCTGCTGAAGCTATAATTAAACCAGGTGTCAGATTGTGTGATATTGACAAAGTTGCTAGAGATATTATTACAGAGGCTGGTTATGGTAAGAATTTTAATCATCGTTTAGGTCATTTTATTGGAAGAGATGTTCATGAATATGGTGATGTTTCAGCTGTTTTTGATATGCCTGTTGAAGCAGGTATGATTTTCTCAATCGAACCAGGTATCTATATTCAAGGAGATTTTGGAGTGCGAATTGAAGATCTTGTTTTGGTGACTGAAGATGGTTGTGAAGTTTTGAATTCATATTCTAAAGATTTGCTAATTATTGGTTAAATGTCTAAAAAACTGTTATGTATAAAAGAATGATATCTTTATTCATAACAGTTTTGTTATTTTTATGATTAAATGTCAGTTGGGAGAACTATAATAAGAATATAAACAAAAACACGGTTGCCCGTGTTTATGCTCTTGCATTTGAGTTATCTTCAAATTTGAAGTTGTCTTGCATTTCAAAACTATCATTTGCTTGTTGATTTTGGTTATACCCTTTGTTTTGATTTTGCTTTTGTTTGTTTTTTGCTTTCTTGTGACTCATATTCGTTTCTCCTTTATTTCTATTGACATTATTAGTATGTGAAATTTAAAAAAAATTATAAAAAATATAATGAGAAATGATACTTTTTACTTAAATTGTGCTAGAATAGTTGAGAGGTGATAAGGAATGTATTATTTTATTGGAATTAAAGGTTCAGGTATGGCTTCTTTAGCAACAATACTATACGATTTGGGTCATAAAGTTGCTGGAAGTGATATTGATAAATATATATTTATAGAGGATGAATTGAAAAAAAGAGATATTCCTATTTATTCTTTTAACAAAAATAATATTAAAGATGGGTATGATGTCATTATTGGAAATGCCTTTGATGAATCAAATGAAGAAGTCAAAGAAGCACTAGCAAATCCAAATGTAAAAACACATACCTATTATGATTTTTTAGCTCAATTATTAGATAAATATGTTTCAATTGGAATTGCTGGAACACATGGTAAAACAACAACGACTGGGATGGCTTACCATCTCTTTAAAGACTATAATAAGACTTCAGTTTTGATTGGTGATGGAACTGGTCATGCGGTGAAAGATAGTCATTATTTTATTGCAGAAACTTGCGAATATCAAGATCATTTTCTACATTATCAGCCAACATATGCAGTAATTAACAATATCGAAATGGATCATGTTGATTATTTTCAATCAATCGAGCAATATGTTCAGTCATTTGAGCAATTTGCTAATCAAGTGAAAGATACGGTTGTTGTCTGGGGTGATGACCCGCATTTGCCACACTTGAATTATACTAAAAGAGTTTTAAAATTTGGAATAAGTGATAAAAATGATGTGATTGCTAAAAATATTATTAATAATAATCATGGATTGTATTTTGATGTTTATATTCATGGCGATTTATTTGGTCATTTTGCACTTCCTTTCTATGGAATGCATATGTTGTATGATTCTTTAGCAGTCATTACATTAGGATATTTAGAAAATATGGATGCTGATTACATCCAAAAACGTTTATCTACATTTGATGGAGTGAAACGCCGTTATACAGTTCAGGAAGTTGGGAATAATGTATATGTGGATGATTATGCACATCATCCAACAGCAATCAAATATGTCATTGAGGCAACGCGTTCTCGATATCCTGGTAAAGAAATTGTTGCTATTTTCCAACCTGATCGTTTTTCTAGAGGGCTGCGATTTGCAAAAGAATTTGCTGAGTCAATGAATTTAGCGGATTATCCATTCCTCGTACATTTTCCAGAGAATGCTAAAAAAGAAGCTGGAATAGATATCGATATTCATGAGATTGGTCAATATCTTCCACGTGCAATTGTGATTCATGAAGATGAAGATGCTGTCAAATTATTGGCAGAACATGATGATGTGGTTTTCTTGTTTATGAGTAGCAAGGATATTTATAAGTTTGAAGATATGCTGATTGATTATAAATCAACACATTAGCAATGACTTCCTCATAATGGAAATTTATGGTATAATATACTAAAGTCAAAGAAAGGAGAATTTATGGAAAACGCACAATTAGTATCTATGTGTATTTTGATCTTGTCTGGGGCTTTTGCTTTAATAAGTTTAGGACTCTTGTTAATTAGGATGTCTGGTGCTGTGAAGGAAGCAACTGTTTTAATGACAATGGTAGAAACAACATTAACAAAAGTGAATCATATTTTAGATGATATCAATAATAAAATGGAGATGTTGAATGCGCCTGTTGAATTGTTTAGTGGCTTCTTTTCAAAAGGTGGTTTGAAGGCAACATTGCTTTCTGGATTAGGGTTATTAACTTCTATGTTTAGAAGAAAAAAATAATAAGAAAGGTGAAGAAAAGATGAAAATTGGTAAGTTTATTTTAGGTTTAGGAATTGGTGCTGCTGCTGGATTATTATTAGCACCAAAAAAAGGTAGTGAATTAAGAGAAGATATTAAGAGAGAATCTTTAAAGGCATATGATCAATTGAAAAATATGACTAAAGAAGATGTTGAAGCAATGCTTGGGCAAACAATTGAAACAGTTAAAAAATCTGTTGATGAATTTGATTTGGATGTATTTAAAGAAACAACAAAGGAAAAATTATCTGATTTGGAAACAAAATTAGAAGAATTTGCTAACAGAGTGAAAGAGACTGATCAATATATGCAGGTTAAAGAAAGTGTATATGATTTAAGTGATAAAGTGAATTCTAAAATTGATGAAGTGAAAACAAAGGTTTTAGATGCAACTTTAAGTGATGAAGATTTAGAAAAGTTAGAAAACGAAATCGATGATGTTGAAGATAAATTAGAAGAAATGATTGAAGAAATCAAAGATTAAACATGGGAAAGAATGTAACAATTTACGATGTTGCTAGAGAGGCTGGTGTCTCTCTGGCAACAGTTTCACGTGTAATTAATGGTTCTAATGTTGTGAAACCAGGTACACGTGATCGCGTTATGGACGCTATTCAACGTTTAGATTTCAAACCAAATCAAATTGCAAGAGGTCTTGCAACAAGTAAAACAACAACAATTGCGATTGTTTTTCCACAGTCATTATTTGCACATGTTAAAGATATGATTGGTGGTATAGGAGATACAAGCCGTCGCTTAGATTACAATGTAAGTATTTATACAACTGATGAAATTGGAGATGGTAATCCCATTGAAACAGTGATTGAAAAGGTTGTAAAATCACGAGCTGATGGAGTTATCCTATTTAATAATGAGGAAATTGAGCAGGAAATTGAATTGGTAAACAAATATAAAATTCCATCAGTTGTCATTGGAGCTTGTGTATCAAGTCAATATATGGGATCTATCTTTGTGGATTCTAAAAAAATTGCTTATGATATCGTCAATGAATATTTAAATAGAGGTCAAAGTGATATTGCTTTTGTTAGCCCAAAACAAAATCTGATTAAAACTGATGATATGATTTCTGGTATTGTTCAAGCTTACCAAGAACACAATCTAACTTTTGATACTGATAAACAAATTATTCATACATCTACGCATTATGAAAAAAGTTATCCGCAATTCTTAGAATATTTTAAAACTCATAAACATGATGTTGTCTTCACTGGATATGATAAAGAAGCTGTTGCAGTTGTCAATGCTGCCATTGATAATGGTATTCAAATTCCTGAAGATATGGAAGTCATTGGAATGATGAATACAAGTTATGCTTTAATTTGTCGACCAGCCTTAACTTCTATTCATGTGCCTGTCTATGATATGGGAGCTTTAGCAGTTCGTTTATTAACAAAAATTTTAAATGAAGAAGAAATTGATACAAAAGAGGTTCCAGTGCAACATTTAATGATGCCAAGAGGAACAACAAAATAAAAACTTCTATTGAATTAGAAGTTTTTTTGCGAGAGAAGGGGAAAAAGTGGAAAGAAGTAATTCTGAGACTCTGCATATGTTAAAAGAGAGGGGTCATCTGAGTCGTCGTTTGTTTTTTGAAGGGTTAATTGTTGGAGCATTAGCGGGCTTAATCGCAATTATTTATCGCTTATTATTAACCAATGCTGAAGATATCTATTTTACAATTGTTTCATTTGTTAAAGGAAATTTTATATTAACTATACTGTGGTTTATGGGATTGGTGATTTTAGGGCTTGTTATTGCGGCGTTTTTAAAGTATGAGCCATACATTTCAGGATCTGGTATTCCGCAAGTTGAAGCTGAAGTCCAGGGACAGATTGATCAATGCTGGTATAAGGTCTTATTTGCAAAAATAATTGCAGGGACATTGTGTATTGTTGGTGGTCTTTCATTAGGCCGTGAAGGCCCTAGTATTCAATTAGGTGCTATGATTGGGAAGGCAGTTTCAAAATTCTTTAAACGGATCAAAACAGAAGAACGTTTTTTGTTAACTTGTGGCGCTGCTGCAGGATTATCTGCAGCATTTAATGCACCACTTGCTGGAATTATGTTTGCTTTAGAAGAGGTTCATAAAAATTTTTCAACAAGTGCAC
Organism: Coprobacillus cateniformis; assembly: GCF_009767585.1. Taxonomy (NCBI): domain Bacteria; kingdom Bacillati; phylum Bacillota; class Erysipelotrichia; order Erysipelotrichales; family Coprobacillaceae; genus Coprobacillus; species Coprobacillus cateniformis. The sequence goes on along the minus strand of NZ_WSNW01000001.1, from coordinate 3,527,120 downwards.
TTGTTTCAGTTATGTGTGCTTCATTAACAGGTGATTTTCTAAGCCGTCAAATTTTTGGATTATCACCATCACTGCATTTTACTTTAGAAATATCCTTGCCTCTTAATCAATATGCATGGTTACTGGTTCTAGGAGTTGTCACTGGATTACTAGGAGTATTTTATAATAAAATGACAATAGCATCATTAAAGTTATATGATCGTATTCCTGTTTTAAAATCATATCAGAAAATAATTATTCCTTTATTCGTTTCTGGAGTATTGGGGTTATGGCTGCCACAAGTTATTGGTGGTGGACATGTTTTGGTTAACTATCTCAATAGTGAACAATTGGTTTTAAGTACTCTGGTTGTTTTGTTAATTGTTAAGTTTGTATTTTCTCTTTTGAGTTTTGGTTCTGGTGCTCCAGGAGGAATATTCTTTCCTTTATTAATACTGGGAAGTCTTATTGGGGCTATATTTGGTCAAATAGCTATGATATTTGGAATTGCAGATGTCTATTTTGTTAATTTTGTTATTTTTGCAATGGCAGGTTTTTTTGCTGGAATTGTAAGAGCACCAATTACTGGTATTGTTTTGATTGCTGAAATGTGTGGAACTTTAAAGCTCCTGCTACCAATTGCTATTGTATCATTTATTGCTTATATTGTAGCGAACAGTCTTGGAAACGAACCTATATATGAAAGTTTGTTACATCGTTTGACAAAAAATAAAAATTCTGTTCAATCTATTGAAAATAAGGAACTTGTTTCATTTGTAGTGAGTTTGGGAAGTATAGCTGTCAATCAAACAGTTGCTTCGTTGACATTACCTCCAAGATGTTTGTTGGTTTCTATAATGCGTGGGAAAAATGAAATCATTCCTCATGGTGATACACAGTTCTATGTTGGTGATCAGGTTGTTATGATTGTCGATCGATATAGAATAGATGAAGCTAAAGAAAAATTAGCAGAAATATTTACTTTTTCATGATGAAATGCTTTTCTTTATTGACTTCATTTGTAAAATCGCATATTATATGAATAAGCGTTGAAAGAGACAAGTAGTTATATTGATTTGGTATAGAGAACTTGTGGTTGGTGAAAACAAGACAATAAATATAATGAATACACTCTGGAGCATCTAAGTGCAAAGCTTAGACGGTGGCAACATCGTTATCAATTGAGAGAGTATGCTGATGCATAAATAAAGGTGGTACCGCGAGAATTCGTCCTTTGGGAGGAATTCTCTTTTTTATTTGAAGGAGGATATTATGAAAATTTATGATGAATTGGTATGGCGAGGACTTATTAAGGATGTGAGTTCTCCAGAAGTGGAGGAAAAGTTAAATAATGGTGGAATGACTTTTTATATTGGAACTGATCCTACTGGTGATAGTCTACACATTGGTCATTTTTCATCTTTTTTAATAAGTAAAAGATTGAAAGATGCAGGGCACAATCCTATTTTACTGGTTGGTGGTGCAACTGGTTTGATTGGAGATCCTAAACCTGATACAGAGAGGCCCATGATTACTAGAGAACAAGTTCAACATAATTTTGATTGTTTGAAAAAGCAGGCACAAGATTTGTTTGGTTTTGAAGTTGTTAATAATTATGATTGGTCTAAAGATTTAAACTTTATTGATTTTCTAAGAGATTATGGTAAATATTTTAATGTGAATTACATGTTAAATAAAGATATTGTCAAAAGAAGATTGGATTTAGGAATTACTTATACAGAATTTTCTTATATGATAATGCAGGCTATGGATTTTTATTGGTTATATGAAAATAAAGATTGCCATATGCAGGTCGCAGGACAGGATCAGTGGGGAAATATTACTGCTGGAATTGAATTGATCAGAAAAAAATCAGGAAAAGAAGCATATGGTTTTACAATGCCTTTATTAACAAAGTCTGATGGAACTAAGTTTGGGAAAACCAATGGTCATGCAATCTGGTTAGATAGAGAAAAGACATCTCCATATGAAATGTATCAGTTCTTTATTAACTCAGAAGATGAAAAAGTTATTGATTACTTAAAGTTTTTGACATTCTTATCAAAAGAAGAGATTGAGGAATTAGAGGAGAAAAATAAAACGCAACCTCATTTAAGAGAAGCTCATAAAGCGTTAGCTAAAGAAGTGATTACTTTTGTCCACGATGAGGCTGCATATGAAGAAGCCTTAGAAATTAGTCAGATGTTGTTCTCTGGAAAAATTCAAACATTAACACTTGCACAGGTTCAATCATGCTTTAATGGTGTTCCTAGCATTGAAATGGAAGAGGATACAAAAATTTTAAATGCTTTGGTTCAAGTTGGTGCTGCATCATCAAACCGCGAAGCACGTCAGTTTGTTACAGGTGGTTCTGTACTTATTAATGGTGAAAAGGTGACAGATGTAGAGTTTGTTATTAAGAAGGAGAATGCTTTTGGGAAAGAAGCAACTGTTATAAGACGTGGTAAGAAAAATTACTATGTTATTAATCATAAATAGGAGAAGTATATGAAGAAAATATTGACATTGGTTTTATGTTTGGGTTTTTTATTTGGATGTGGATCTGAGAATTCGTCAAAGAATAATACCAATTCACCAAAAGCAAAAAATGGTGATATTGTGAAGATTGATTATGTTGGTAAGTTGGATGGTACAGCATTTCAAGGTGGAACTGCAAATGGAGCTTTATTAGAATTAGGATCAGGAACTTTTATTGATGGTTTTGAAGAACAATTGGTTGATATGGCTGTAGACAGTTCTAAATCAATTAAAGTGACATTTCCAGCGAACTATGGTTCAAGTGAGTTGGCTGGAAAAGAAACGACATTTGATATTGATCTTCATGCTATTTATCAGCCTGCTGATGACGCTGCAAGTCAAAATAGTGATATTGTAAAAATTGATTATGTTGGTAAGTTAAACGGAACAGCATTTCAAGGTGGAACTGCAAATGGAGCCTTACTCGAATTAGGATCAGGAACTTATATTGAAGGTTTTGAAGAACAGTTAGTAGGTATGAAAACTGGTGAATCAAAAACGATAAAAGTGACGTTTCCAGCCAATTATGGTTCAAGTGAATTAGCTGGCAAAGAAGTGACATTTGATGTTGCTATCAATCATATTTTTAGAGTTGTGAAATAAATGGGTATTTTTACCCATTTGTTTTTATTTTATGGTATACTATGAATTGGTGATAGAATGAATGGAATATTATTAATACATAAACCTTCAGGCATGACAAGCCATGATGTTGTGAATAGAATAAGAAGGATTTTACATACAAAGAAAGTGGGGCATTGTGGGACATTAGATCCAGATGCAACAGGTGTGCTGGTTTTATGCATTGGCAAAGCAACAAAAGCTTTGCAGTTTTTAATGAGCGAAGAAAAGGAATACATAACAACACTTTCTTTAGGAACTGCAACGGATACATATGATGCAAGTGGCACTGTTATTGAAAGTCGGGAATATGATGGTGTTGAAAATGTTGTAGAAGTTTTACAATCTTTTGTTGGAAATCAAAAGCAAATACCTCCTATTTATTCGGCTATTAAAGTGAAGGGCAAAAAACTTTATGAATATGCACGTAATCACGAAGAGGTTAAAATTGAACCAAGAGATATTATCATACATGAAATCGAATTGCTTCAACAAGATGAAAATGAAATCACTTTGAGAGTACGTTGTTCTAAAGGAACATATATTCGTTCTTTGTGTGTGGATATAGCTAAAAAATTAGGTTATCCTGGTCATATGTCAAAATTAATAAGAAGTCAATCTGGACATTTTCGCTTAGAAGACTGCTCAACTTTAGAGGATATTGAAGCAGGGCATTTTCATATGCTATCTATAGAAGATGCATTTGAACATTTTGATAAATATGTTATTGAGGATGAGAATATTGTTATTCATGGGAAAATGATTAAAAGTGATATTGATCATCAAGTTGTTATTGTGAATAAGCAGGGCAAGGTATTGGCTGTATATGGACCTAATGGTCAGGGATATTTAAAAAGTATAAGAGGGTTGTTTTGATGGAAATAGTTTATTTGGATGGACAAAAAGTGAATATAGTGGAACCTATTTGTAGTGCTATTGGTTTTTTTGATGGTTTGCATATTGGACATATGGCTTTGGTGAATGAAGTCAAAAGAGTGAGTGAGCAAAAAGGATATAAAAAAGCTTTGATGACTTTTGATCATTACCCACTTTATGTATTAGGAAAAATCAAAGAAGAAAAATATTTAACATCAATGAATGATCGTATTTCACTTTTAGAGAAAGAGGGATTAGATTATTTATTTATCGTAAAATTTACTAAAGAAGTGGCGGCTTTAAGTCCTGAAGATTTTATCAATCAATATCTCATTGACCTTCATGTAAAGCATATTGTTTGTGGGTTTGATTTCCGTTTTGGAAAATACAATGCTGGAAATACTATGACTTTACAAGCTTGTCAGCAATTTAATGTCAGCGTGATACCAGAAGTTCTTTATAAAGGTGAGAAGATTTCTTCAACTCGTATTCGTCATGTTTTAGAACAAGGTAATATTGAAGAAATGAATGAATTATTAGGCAGAAAATATTGTGTATCAGGTGAAGTTATCAAAGGGCGCAGAATTGGACATGCAATAGGGTTCCCAACTGCAAATGTAGATTATCAATCATATTTTTTACCATGTCATGGTGTTTATATAGTCAAGGTGTATGTTCATGGACAAGGATATATGGGAATGTGTAACATTGGATATAACCCAACATTTACTGCTTTGGATAAACCATCTTTAGAAGTTAATATTTTGGATTTTGATGGTGATATTTATCATCAATATATGATTGTAGAATTTTATTGTTTAATTCGTAAAGAAAAGCCATTTGCCTCAAAGGAAGAATTAATTGCACAATTATATGAAGATAAGCAAAAAGTGAGAGAGTATTTTAAACCACAAGACAAATGTCCTATGGTTTGAAATACTTTTTATTATTCTGTTTTTTTAATAAAATATCCCTCTCTTAATCCAGTATAAGCTATTGTTAAGTCTTGGATTGATAAATTCTGGATCAATTCTTTTAAAATAATAAGTCCAGGAATAAGCGTATGTATACGATCTGGTTTTATCCTTAAGATAATTTGAGTTGTCTTTCTTGAGTTTTGAGTTAATTGATTTATGAGATAATCTATTTCCTCTTTTGTTAATGTATCTTGTATATTGTTTTTCTTTAATACAGTGCGAGCTACAAGTATACAAGCTCTCAAGGTTCCACCTATTCCAATAGCGTGTTTTGAATAATGCGAGACATCTATATCTTTTAACTCTTTTTTAACATGATCATGAATTTGATTTAATTCTTTTGTTGTAGGAACAATCCCCTTTACATGTTCTTTATAAAGGCTTAAAGAACCAAGTGGAAAAGATTGATTTTGGATAATACCATTTTGATTAAAGTGAACAACCTCACTGCTTCCTCCACCAATATCAATCAAAACACCAGCTTTAAAATCAATGGATTGTTTCATTCCATAATAATCAAAGAGACCTTCTTCTTGACATGAAAGAATATCTATTTGAATATTAAGTTCTTGTGATAGATGATTTATAATATCCTTTTGATTGAGAATACTTCTTAAGGCTTCTGTTGCAAAATAATATGATTTTTGAACCTTTAAATTTTCAAGCAATATCTTGAATTCGCATAAAGTTTCAGTAAGACATTTTAATCCGTCAGGCATAAGTTGATTATCTTCTATATAATGAACTAATCCTACCGTCTTTTTTTGTGTGATAATCTGTTTGTATTGATTGTTCATAAGTTGATAAATAACTAATCTTACAGTATTAGAACCAATATCTATAATTGCTTTTTTCATAATGTACCTCCAGTATTTGTAGTATATCAACTAGATATAAAGTTGAAGTCTATTTCTTGTAAAATTTGTGTTAAAAATACTCATAGATCATTTGAGAACAACTGATATATCATTGTTTTATTCATAATAAATACAATATCTATTTCTTCATATCATAGAAGTTTTTTATGAATGAAGTTAATGAAAGAAAATATCTCATAGTATTATAAATATTTTGTAAAGTAACTTTGCACTGGCATCACTTTTAATTTTGGCAGGAATATATAGTTTCTCTTCTTCTATTTTGATGTTATGTTTCATTTGGAAGGAAATAATGTCATTGCTTGAAGAACTATCTATTAATATAACTTTTTAAAGTTGTAAGAAAAGTTTATCAATGATATACTAAAAATCATGAGGAGGAATATTATGGAATTAGTGATAGAGCACCTTCAAAAACATTTTGAAGGGAAGTTGGTCTTAAGGGATATTCATTTTCGTTTTGAACAAGGGAAAATATATGGGCTTTTAGGAAGAAATGGTGCTGGGAAAACAACATTATTTAATTGTATAAATCAAGATATTGAAATTGATGGGGGAAGATTTTATATTGAAGATGAAGGAAGAAGACCAGTGACGATGAGTGATATTGGTTATGTTCTATCGACTCCAACTGTTCCTGAATTCTTGACCGCTCGAGAATTTTTGAAATTCTTTATTGAAATTAATCAAAAGGATATTCATCATTTGAAAAGTATTGATGAGTATTTTGATATTGTTAATATTATTGAAGAGGATAGGGATCGTTTATTGAAAGATTTTTCTCATGGGATGAAGAATAAAATGCAGATGTTAGTTCAATTGATTGCTGAACCAGATATTTTATTATTAGATGAACCATTAACATCTTTAGATGTTGTTGTGGCTGATGAAATGAAGAAGCTTTTAAAAGGGATTAAACAAAATCATATTCTTATTTTTTCAACACATATTATGGAATTGGCAGTTGATTTGTGTGATGAAATCGTTATTTTAAATAATGGCAAGCTATCTTTGATAACACAAGAGGATTTAGATGATGCTGCATTCCAGGAAAAGATTATTCGTGTTTTAAAGGATGGAGATCATGTTTAAGACATTTAGGATTTCTTATCGTTTAAAAGGTACATATCGAGTGAATACCATTATTTATGCTTTGAAACATATTCCGGTTGTGAAACATCTCCTTCCAAATTCCTTATATAAACATTATGGGTTAAAAGTGTTTGCTAATATTGTTAGTGTGCTTTGGGAAATGGTTTCTATCTTTTTAGGAAAAATACTTTATTTTACTCTTATGTTTATGCTGCCATTAGAATGGTTTGGGCATATGAATACATCATCATTTTTACAATTATTATTTTTCTTGAGCATCATTGGAGCCTTTTTAAATACAGGTATATTTGAACCAACCAAGGATAAATATTACGCTGTGATTCTCATGAAAATGGATGGTAGACAATTTGTTTTATCACAATATTTATATACACTCTTAAGACATTGTGCTGGATTACTTCCCTGTCTTTTTTATCTTTCTATAGAGTTACAATATCCCATCTGGTTTGTTGGTGTTTTGACAGTTGCTATTGTTGGTTTAAAACTTATTGTTGCTGTTTATCGGTTAAATGATTTCAAAAAGAATCATAGAGTTCGTACTGAAAATAATAATTCTCCATGTGTTATTGCTTTTTGTATTATATGTTTATTATTGGGGTATGGATTGATATTTTTAAATATTGTTATGCCTATAAGTATACTCATGGGGGTATTCATCGCAAGTGCATGTTTGAGTATATGGGGAATGATTTATATCTTTAAATATCCATGTTATCATACTTTTAGTTATCAATTATTAAAAGGAGTGAGCACACTCATCAATATGAATACCCAAGATCTTGTTAATGATTCTTATCGTAAGATGATGACGATGGATACACAGATAATGAGTCATAAAACAGGGTTTGAATACTTTAATGAACTCTTTATGAAAAGACATAAAAAAATATTATGGCGTGCTGCAAAACGTCAGGCTTATATTGTTTTGGCTGCAACTGTTTTATTGATTGTCGTTATGCTTCATGCAGATATATCTTTAAAAGTTAATATATATAAAGTTCTGACAACCTATTTACCATATTTTGTATTTTTTATGTATTTAATGAATACAACGAAGAGTGTGACACAAGCCATGTTTATTAATTGTGATCATTCTATGCTGACTTATACATTTTATCGTATTCCTAAAAATATATTGAAACTCTTTCAAATTCGCTTAAGAGAGATGATTAAGATTAATCTATTACCAACGGTTATATTAGGTGGTGGTTATGGGATTGCCTTAATCATAGGTGGTGGATTTCATCAATTGCCATATGCACTGATTGCGTTTGTATCGCTTATTTCTATGAGCGTTTTCTTTTCAACACATTATTTAATTTTATATTACCTTTTACAGCCCTATAATGCATATACAGAAATGAAAAATCCAGTTTATTCAATTATTGTTTCGTTAACATATGTTATTTGTTTTGCATTTACAAAATTATCATTACCGATTTTTTCATTTGGAATCATTTGTATTGTTTTTTGTGTTTGTTATTGTATTATTGCATGTATTCTTGTTTATAAAAAAGCAGGGGACACATTTAAAATTCATCATTAAAGATTTCTTGTCAAGAATAGGCTTGTTTTATATAAATGAAATTTTATATTTTGTAGATATAAAAATTGAGATGAAGAAAATAATCAATTCATATTTATTGACATAAATATTTAGGATTTTTCATCTTTAGATAAGTGATGATAGATTTCATCACTTATCTTTGTTATAATGAAAAAATGAGGAGTGATATGATATGAATTTAGATGAATTATTAAACCCTAGACAGAAAGAAGCAGCTACATATTTGGATTCACATTTGCGTATAATTGCAGGTGCTGGAAGTGGAAAGACAAGAGTGTTGACATATCGTATTGCTTATTTGATTGAAGAAGTTGGTATTGAACCACGTCATATTTTAGCAATTACATTTACGAATAAAGCAGCAAATGAAATGAAAGAGCGTGTTATTGGTTTATTAGGTGATTATGCTGGGGGAAGTCTGTTATGTACTATTCACTCATTATGTGTACGTATTTTAAGACAAAATATTAGAGCATTAAATTATCCAAATAACTTTATTATTATGGATGAAGAGGATCAAAAGTCTTTATTAAAGAAAATATTCAAAGAGCGTCAAATAGATTCTAAAACAATTAGCTTGAAAAGTTGCATTCATTATATTTCTGCATATAAGATTGCAGGTGTTTCACCTGAAAGAGCGATGTCTTTTGCGGGAGACTATATTGGTGAACAAAAAAAGGCGATTGCTTATGATGATTATGAAAAATATAAAGAAGAGCATTTCATGTTGGATTTTGATGATCTTTTACTGAAGACGGTAGAGCTTTTTGAAAACTTTCCTGAGATTTTAGAAAGATGGCAGAGACGTTTTCAATATATTCATGTTGATGAGTTCCAGGATGTCAGCGAAGTTGATTACAAACTCATCAAATATTTATCAGGACAAGCAGTACTATGTGTGGTTGGTGATCCAGATCAAACAATTTATTCATTTAGGGGGTCTGATATTCATTTTATTATGAATTTTGATAAAGATTTCCCTGATACCAAAACAGTTATTCTTGATCAAAATTATCGATCAACCAAAACAATTTTAGATATTTCTAACAATCTTATTAGAAAAAATAAAAATAGAATGGAAAAAGAATTATTCACTGAATTAGATGATGGACCTAAGGTTTTACATTATTCAGGGGTTGATGAAGAAGCAGAAGCAAACTTTGTATGTGATACCATTGAAGAAATTATTCATAAAGAAGAAGGTGTTAACTATCATGATTTTGCGATTCTCTATCGTGCGAACTACCTATCACGTTCTTTTGAACAAAAATTAATTCAAAGACAAATTGATTATAGAATATTTGGTGGATTAAAATTCTTCAATCGTAAGGAGATCAAAGATGCTTTAAGTTATATTCGTTTGATGGTTAATCAAGATGATCTTTCTTTTGAAAGAATTGTCAATGTGCCTTCTCGTGGCGTTGGTGCAAAGACATTAGAAAGAATTCAAAATGTTGCAATAGAATATGGTATTTCTAATTATGAAGCTTTAACAACTTTTTCAGATGAGATAGGTTTGTCTGGGAAAGCCAAGAAGCAATTGATTGAATTTGTGAAATGTATTGAGAATGCAAAAGCATCTAGTCTCTCTTTGCCAGATGTCTTTGAAAAGTTATTGGGGGATGTTGGTTATTTTGAAATGTTAAGAAATGATCAAGATGATAATCGTATTCAAAACCTTATGGAATTAAAAGCATCTATTGCAAATTATATGAATACGCATCCTGATACACCAACATTTGAAAGTTATTTACAGGATATTGCTTTATATACTTCTCAAGATGATGTTTTTGATGACGAATATGTATCACTAATGAGTATACATATGGCAAAAGGATTAGAATTTAATTATGTCTTTGTCGTTGGATTATCACAAGATGTATTCCCAAGTTTTAGAAGTGTTTCTGAAAGTGGTGATGATGGCATGGAGGAAGAACGTCGTTTGGCTTATGTCGCTTTTACACGTGCTAAAAAACGTCTTTATTTAACTGATAGCCAAGGTTTTAATTTTATTACAAATTCTCCTAAGATGGCATCTCAATTTATTGATGAAATTGGCAGTGATAAGGTTGAACATGCAGGGAATCCTTCGAAGTTTAAACCTAAAGAATATTTACATTTAGGACCTACTGTTGAAGAAATGATAGGAGATAATGAGGTAGATGAATGGAAACAGGGAGATTTTGTAGAACATGAAGCTTTTGGTAAAGGTGTTATCGTTAAAGTTAATGGGAATACATTAGATATAGCATTCTCTGTTCCTTATGGAATCAAAACATTAATGGCCCATCATAAGGCATTGAAGAAGTTATCGAATTAGTTGAGCAAGATGAAGATAAGTTTAACTACACTTATTTTCATCTTTTTATGTAAAAATACAAATTTTTTAAAAGATAAGTTGAGAAGTGTATTCATATTTATAATTTCTTAAGAAATAGGGAACAATATTGTGATATTCTATAGAAATCAAAGAAATATTGAGAATCATATTTTTTTGATGTTTATGGTTTTATTCAATAGGTATTTTTGTTATAATGAGCAAGTGAAATGGAGTGTACTGAGATGACTTTTGAAAGATTGATAGAAATTAAAAAATTACTTAATGAATATAATTATCAGTATTATGTTTTGGATAATCCTTCAGTAAGTGATCAGGAGTATGATCGCTTAATGCAAGAACTACAAGCAATTGAAAATCAACATCCAGAATGGCTAACTGCTGATTCTCCAAGTCAACGTGTTGGAGGACAGGTTTTAGATAGTTTTACAAAGATTACTCATGAAAGAATGATGTTATCACTTGGTAATATCTTTAATGAAGATGAATTGATGGCATTTGATGAACGAGTTCGTGAGACGTATCCAAATGTTGAATATGTTTGTGAATTAAAAATAGATGGTTTGGCTGTCTCACTTGTTTATGCTGATGGACGTCTAGATTATGCAGCTACACGTGGAGATGGAACTGTTGGAGAAGATATTACACATAATGTCAAAACAATCAAGTCAATTCCTTTAACGATTGATTATGATGGTGATTTTGAAGTGCGTGGCGAAATATTTATGCCTAAAAAATCATTTAATGAATTGAATGAAGAAAGAGCGAAAGCAGGAGAGGCATTATTTGCCAATCCTCGTAATGCAGCAGCTGGAAGCGTTCGTCAACTTGATTCAACAATAGCTGCTAAGCGAAAGCTAGATGCTTTTCTATATATGGTTCCAACTGCAACAGAAGTGGGGTGTACAACCCATAAAGAAGCTTTAGATTATATTAAAGAATTAGGTTTTAAAACAAATCCTATGACACATGTTTCTTCTGATATTCAAGATGTCTGGGCATTTATCCAAGAGATGACAGAAAAACGTGATACTTTGCCTTATGAAATTGATGGAATTGTTATAAAGGTCAATAATCTTGAAGAACAAGTTCGTTTGGGATATACAGCTAAAGTTCCAAAATGGGCAATTGCATACAAGTTTCCTGCAGAGGAAGTTGTTACAAAACTCAAAGATATTATTTTTACGATTGGTAGAACGGGACAAATTACACCTAATGCTATATTAGAACCAGTTCGTGTTGCAGGAAGTACAGTTCAACGTGCCACTTTACATAATGAAGATAATGTCAAAAACAAAGATATTCGTATAGGTGATTATGTTGTTGTGAGAAAAGCAGGAGATGTTATCCCTGAAGTTGTTCGTTCTTTAAAAGAACGTCGTGATGGAAGTGAAGAGAAATTCAAAATGATTGAATACTGTCCTCATTGTGGAAGTCGATTGGTTAGAAAAGATAATGAAGCTGCTTATTATTGTTTAAACGATCAATGTGATTTTAAAAAGATTGAACGTATTATTCACTTTGCTTCAAGAGATGCAATGAATATTGAAGGATTAGGCGAAAAGATTATTGAGCAATTTTATAATTTAGGCTTTGTAAAAAATATTGAAGATATTTATGATTTATATAAACATGAACAAGAGATCATGGATATTGAAGGTTTTGGAAAGAAATCTATGGATAATTTGGTTGCGGCTATTGAAAAAAGTAAAGAAAATTCAATGGAAAAATTATTGTTTGGTCTTGGTATCAAAGGGATTGGAGCTAAGATGGCTGATAATTTATCTAAGGAATTTAAAAGTATTGATGCAATGCTTGAGGCGAGCACAGCAAAATTGTTATCCATCAAAGATGTAGGTGAAACGATTGTACAATCAATTAATCATTTTAGAAATGACCCAGCCAGTCTTGAACTTCTTATGAATTTAAAGGCTTTAGGATTAAATATGAACTATTTGAAAGAAACAACTTTGTTACAGGAAAGTATATTTAATGGTCAAACAGTTTGCATTACTGGAACACTTGAATTGATGACTCGTAAAGAGATGAAGGATTATTTAGCAAGGCTTGGAGCTAATGTTACAGGAAGTGTCTCTAAAAATACTGATTTCTTAATTTGTGGACGTGATGCAGGAAGCAAATTAGAAAAAGCCAATCAACTAGGTGTTACAGTCTTAACTGAGGAAGAATTTAGAAAGGAGGTTAATCTATGAAAAAATTAATTCTCGCATGTATGGCATTAACGTTACTGGTTGGATGTCATCGTGCTAAAGAATCTGTTCAGGAACAAACCAATACAGATACTGCAACGATGGATTCCTTTGACGATTCATATTACAAGATTATTAAAACTGAGAGTGGTGACAGTGAACTTAGAGAAGGTTTTTATCTTGATTATGGAGCAACAAGTGATTTTAAGACAATTGGAAGAGGGCTACAGATTCTCTCTTCTGATTATTTCTCTACATCAAATCACTATATGAGTGAAGGACAATATTTGAAATTATCATTGAAAAATGAACTGGTTAAAAGAAAGAGTGATTATTCTTTGCAACCTGCATCAGGGACAACAATTGGTGGTATCAAAGATCCCATTATGCTCCAAAATGTTCAGGAACAGGATTATTTTGTTAAAGATGGAAAAGGATATACACTCAAAGGAATTTCATTTTCATTAATCATAGAACCGCGAAATAGTGATAATAGTGTTTTGGCAGAGCCCATGAGTAATAGTGATATTGAAAGTTATGGGAGAGAATGTATTCAGAAATTTTATAATGTCATTAGACAAGCAGATGAGTTTAAAAAAGTTAAAGATTTACCTATTCTGATTACAGTGTATAAAGCGACTAACACTGCAACGAGTAGCGTTGATGGAAATTATATTTTAAAAAGTTATTGTCAAAAAGACGTTGGCGAAATTAATAAAGTGAACCATGAAAATGTATTATTTACAAGTGAGCGTGCTGAGCAACTAGATAAAACAACATTTGCTGATTTTGAAACCATTAAAAGAACTGTTAAAAACGCTGCAACTGAGGCTGTTGGTTTTGTAGGAGAAGCACGATACATGAATAATGAAATTCAATCTATGGTTATTAATGCCAATTTAAATATAAAATCATCTACAGAGTTAATGTATTTGACTTCTATTATTGCTGATGCAATAGATACAAAATTCACTTATGATTTTCAGATATCCGTCTTAGTGAATTCACAAGATCAATTACAGGCAGTTATTGTAAAAGATAAAGGGCAAAGCAGTAAGAGTACGTACTTGTATTAGGAGGAATATGTATGAATGATACAGAGAAAATGTTAAAAGAATTAGGACGTAAAACAATGTTTAATGTGAGTGATGCAGAAATGCCAGCACTCCTAGAAGAGTATAATGTTTTTATGAGCCATGTTCAGGCTCTTGAAGCTATTGATACTGAGGGGATTGAACCGCTTGCTTTTCCTTATGAAATTGAAACAACATTCTTAAGAGAAGATGTAGCTGATCATATTATAAGTAGAGAAGATGCTTTAAAAAATGCACATGATGTGCAAGAAAATCAAATCAAAGTACCAAAGGTGGTGGGATAAATGATTCAATATAGTATAGAAGAACTTCATCATTTATTCTCTTCTGGAGAATTGGATGCAAAAGCATATTATGATGAATTATTTAAAGAAATTGATATTCAACAAAATAGATTGAATGCTTTTGTAACAATAACAAAGACGAAAGCATATCAAGATTTAGAACAAGCTGATTTTAAAGAGTTACTAAGTGGTATCCCTTATGTTTTGAAGGATAATTATAATACAAAAGGAATTCAGACAACTGCATCTAGTCGTATGTTAGAAAATTATGTACCTATTTATAATGCTCATGTTGTTGATTTATTAAGTCAAGAAGGTGTTTGTTTAGTTGGGAAAGCGAGTATGGATGAACTGGCAATGGGTGGAACCAACAAGTCAGCATTAACAGGACCAGTCTATAATCCATGGGATTCATCACGCATCGCGGGTGGATCTTCAGGTGGAAGTGCAGCTCTTGTAGGAAGTGGTGTTGTTCCTTTTGCTTTAGGAAGTGATACTGGTGATTCCATTCGTAAACCAGCTGGATTCTGTGGAATTGTCGGTTTTAAACCAACGTGGGGACGTATTTCACGTTATGGTGTTATTCCATATGCTTCAAGTTTAGATACTGTAGGTGCATTTACACGAAATGTGAGAGATATGGCAATTGTGATTGAAGCATTGGCTGGACGAGATGATCGTGATATGACTTCAAGTCAAAAAGAAGTCCCTTGTTATATTAAGAATTTAACTGATGACATTCGTGGAATGAAAATTGCAGTTCTTAAATCAGTGAGTGATGAAATTAGAAATGTTGAAATTAAAACCAATTTTGAGAAGGTTATTCAAACATATAAAGATTTGGGAGCTATTGTTGAAGAAGTTACAATGCCTGTGGAATTGATGAGAACATTGCTTCCTACATATACAATTATCTCTAATTCAGAAGCAACAAGTAATCATTCTTGCTTAGATGGTATTAAATATGGTAATAGACAAGATGGTGAATCAACAGATGATATTATGATCAATTCACGTACACATGGATTTGGTGATCATATCAAGCGTCGCTTTATTCTTGGAAACCTTGCTTTAGCAACTGAAAATCAAGAGAGAATGTTTAGAAAAGCGCAAAGAGTCAGAAGATTAATTGTTGCAGAGTTAAACAAGATATACAACAATTATGATATTATTTTAACACCAAATGGTGGTAGTGTTGCACCAAAAGTAGATGAAGCAACTGATGATCGATTGAGTGATGAATATCTGATTTTGGAGAACCATTTATCATTAGGAAATTTTGCTGGTTTACCAAGTTTGTCGTTACCAAGTGGCTTTGTTGATCATATGCCTATTGCGATAAATGTTATGGGACGTGTCTTTGAAGAACAAACCGTTTTCAATTGTGCTTATGCGTTAGAAAATGCGTTAGGATTAAAGAATCAATTTTCGAGGGAGGGGTAAACATGAATTTTGAACAAGTTATTGGGTTGGAAGTTCACTGTGAGTTACAAACAAATTCAAAGATGTTTTCAGCTGCTCCTGTGACATTTGGTGAAGAACCAAATACAAAAGTGAATGAAGTTGATATGGGGATGACAGGAACAATGCCAGTTTTAAATAAACGTGGTGTTGAATTTGCTATTCGTGTTTGTCATGCATTACACATGG
This sequence comes from Coprobacillus cateniformis, assembly GCF_009767585.1. Lineage (NCBI taxonomy): Bacteria > Bacillati > Bacillota > Erysipelotrichia > Erysipelotrichales > Coprobacillaceae > Coprobacillus > Coprobacillus cateniformis. Next base: position 3,510,995 of record NZ_WSNW01000001.1, on the reverse strand, counting down.
AGATTGATGAATTATTATGCTTTGATCGTAAAAATTATTATTATTCAGATTTACCAAAAGGTTTTCAAATTACACAAGATAAAAGGCCAATTGGTAGAAATGGATATTTGGATATAGAGGTTGATGGTGTCGTAACACGTGTTGAAATTGAAAGATTGCATATGGAAGAAGACACAGCTAAGCAATTCCATTTTGATGATTATTCATTAATAGATTATAACCGTGCGGGTATTCCATTAATTGAAATTGTTACAAGACCAAATATTCGCAATGGTGCTCAAGCAGCTGCTTATTTAGAAAAATTGAGACAAGTATTCCTTTATACAGATGTCTCTGATGCAAAGATGGAAGAGGGGTCTATGCGTTGTGATGTGAATATTTCTCTTCGCCCATATGGTAGTGAAAAATTTGGGATTCGTACTGAAATTAAAAACTTAAATTCGATTTCTAATGTTCAAAAAGCAATTGAATTTGAAGCATTGAGACAAGAAAAAGTTTTAATTCAGGGTGGTGAAGTGCTGCAGGAAACACGTCGTTTTGATGAAGATAGCAGAGAAACAGTTATGATGCGTGCTAAAGGGGATGCTGTTGATTATAAATATTATACAGAACCTAATATTTTACCAATTCGTCTCGATCATCAATGGGTTATGCAAATTAAAGACAACCTGCCTATGATGGCAGATGAGAGAGAGAAAGTTTATATTAACCAATATGGATTACCTAAGACAGATGCACATATTCTTGTTTCAAATAAAGCAATTTCTGATTTTTATGAAGCAGCAATTCAAACTTGCCAGGAATATAAACTTGTATGTAATTGGTTGTTAGGTGAAGTTCAAGCATATTTAAATAAGGAAAATTTAGCAATTAGTGAAACAAAACTAACACCTCAATACTTAGGGAAAATGATTACTTTTATTCAAGATGGAACGATTTCTTCTAAACAAGCAAAAAAAGTTTTTGAATGTTTAATGGCTGAAGGAAAAGATCCAGAGATTATTATTGAAGAAAAAGGAATGAAACAAATATCAGATCCTGAACAGTTAAAAATAATCATAAATGAAATCTTAGATAATAATGCGCAATCTATTCAGGATTTTGCAGCTGGAAAAGATCGTGCTGTTGGATTTTTGGTTGGACAGATTATGAAGAATACAGGTGGACAGGCGAATCCAAAAATTGCTAATCAAATATTGATTCAATTACTCAAAGAAAGAACGAAATAATGACCTATACATTTCATTCGATTTTTGGTACAATAAGAAAAGGTAGGTGAGATTATGGCTAGAAAATTTCAATTTGATGATGAAGATGATGATCAAAAAGATTATCAAGAGACTTCTCATATTGATGAGTTAGAGAATATGAAAGCTACACAAAATGATGAAAGTGTAACTGATACATATGAATATACTGATGAGTATAGTAGTGAAGAAGAGGATATTCAACCTATGGCAAAGAAAAAGAAGAAATTTGTTTGGAAATGGTGGCACTATGTTTTGATTGTCTTTGGTGTGCTTTTTATAGCATTTTCTATTTATATTTTCTTAGAATCTCGTAATAATGGTCCAGTTTATGGGGATCGTTGTCAAGGTATTGTTGAGATTTCTAATGATTTAAGAAAAGCAGCTATTGATACTGCTAAGAATGAACATTCTGAAATTCAAGATATAACTTTGGAAATAACTTGTAAGCAATTAAAAGTGGATATTGTATATAAGCCAGGAATGAAGACAAAAGATGCTCAAAAGATAGCTGAAAATGTTGTGCAAACATTAGATAAGCTTGTTGGAAAACCAAAAGAAGATGGAAAAACGTATAGTACTTTATTTGGAAAAATTGATAATGTATCTCAATATGAAGTGAATTTGTACTTAACTTCTCAAGATAGTAAAGATTTCCCTATCTTTGGAACAAAACATGTACAAAATGATGAATTCTCTTATACCCTTGCATCAGTTAAAGATAAAGAGAGTAAGGAAAAAGCAGAGAGCACTTTAAAGGATACAAATGAATAAACGGGCTATGCTCGTTTTTTTTGGAGGACAAAATGCAAAAGAATGAATATTTAGAAGCTAAATGTATAGATTATTCTCACGATGGTCAGGGAATTGTTAAAGTTGATGGATTTCCTGTTTTTGTCAAGAATATGTTAATTGATGAAGTTGGTAAAATTAAGATTATTAAAGTTTTGAAGAATTATGCAATTGGACGATTAATAGAAGTTTATCAGCAAAGTCCTTATCGAGTTGAACCTAGGTGTCCTTTGTTTAAACAATGTGGAGGATGCCATCTTCAACATCTTTCTATGGCTGGTCAGCAAAACTTTAAGACAAAAAGAGTAAAGGATACATTACAAAGGATTGGACATTGTCATGTAGAGGTTTTGCCTTGTTTAATGATGGAAAAACCATGGTATTATAGGAATAAAGTTCAGGTACCAGTTGGACTACACGGCAATACAATTGTGACTGGGTTTTATAAACAGCATAGTAATGACATTGTTCCAATGGAAATATGTTATATTCAAAATAATGAATCAAATCGTTTGGTCAATCGTGTAAGAAATCTTTTACAGGAAGCTCAGGAAAATCCTTATGACAAGATGTCACATCAAGGAAATATTAGGCATATTCTTGTTAAATATGGTTTGACATCACAACAGCTTATGTTGGTTCTTATTACATATCAAGATTCAATTAAAAATATAAATACTATTGTAAAAACATTAAAAAATGAGTTTCCAGATCTCAAGACAATCATTCAAAATATAAATAAAAAACATGACAATGTTATTTTAGGTGATAAAGTGAAGGTAATAGATGGTCCAGGGTATATAGAAGATGAACTTCTGGGAAATATATATCGTATTTCTGTTAAATCGTTCTATCAAGTTAATCCAAAACAAGTTGAACATCTCTATCAAAAAGCTATTGAGTTTGCTGATTTAAAACCTACAGATGAAGTTATTGATGCGTATTGTGGGATTGGCACAATTTCTTTATCTATGGCTAAGTATGTTAAAAAGGTATATGGTGTTGAAATTGTAGAACAAGCAATTATTGATGCAAAAGAAAATGCTCAAAGAAATCATGTTTCAAATGTTGAATTTACATGTCAAGATGCTGGTGAATTTATGGTTGAATTTGCAAAACAACAAAAACATATTGATGTTGTCATGGTTGATCCACCAAGAAAAGGGTGTTCTCAAGTCTTTTTAGATCAATTGGTGACTTTGTCGCCAGATAAGATTATATATGTTTCTTGTGATGTGGCTACACAGGCTCGAGACATTGCATATCTTCAAGAACATAATTATCAAGTAGATATATGTCAACCTGTAGATATGTTTCCGCAAACTCATAATATTGAAAATATAATTCGTTTATCAAAGAAAACTTTGATTTAAACTGGAAACAGTATTATATTTTTGTGATATAGGTGATAATGAGAGTGGTTTTACGTTTTAGTTTCATAGATATGAAAAAAGAGAGATAATGATTTGAAGTTTGCTGCTGTTATTTTTTCTGAAAATATTGTTTTGGTAATGAAATGATAATTTGTGGAGTGCAATTGACATAAGATGTTTATGAGATAGGAGGTAAAGACATGTACGAGAGATTATTAAATAAGGACAAACGACCTACTCATGATGAATTGGCTTCATACTGTGGTAAGAATGCAGAATTATTCACTTCTCTTCATACTTTTTTGTCAGGAGAATTGGATACAATTTCAGAAATACGTTTTCCATATGGAAAAGAGTATGGTTGGAGTATTTGTCATCGTAAGGGTAAGAAATTCATTTGTGATATTTTTGCAGAAAATGGTTCATTTACTGTTATGGTTCGCTGCTCTACACAGCAATATGAGAGTATTTATGATAATGTTCAGGATTATATGAAGAATTACATTGATCATAAATATCCTTGTGGTGATGGTGGGTGGATACAATATCGTGTAATAAATTCTGAGCATTTAGATGATATTAAAAAGTTATTAATTGTGAAATGCAGATTAAAATCAAAGACAAAAAAGAAATAATTAGAAATTGAAGGATAAACATGAGAAGTTTACTAAAAATAACTTATTGATGTGAATTAGTAATCGTACATGTCAGGTAAGAATAAAGAGTTTTTGAATACAATAAAGGCTAGACAAATATGTTTAAAATTAAATATATAAGGTGGTAAAAATGATGAACAGTGATTCCTTTTTCCTTATTAGATTTGTGTTAATAAAGATGTGATGAAACGTGATGCTCATTTTCCAAGAATGTTTGGAAATGAGATGTATGCATATTAGACATATTAAATTTGAAATGTTTTCTTATTTATATACATATGTTTTTTAATCAGTATAGATTTGCCAATTGTATTCTATATTCGAACTATTTTCTATTTGTTAGGATTAATACTTTATGCAATCTCTATCATTTGTTTTGGCATCCCTTCTAAGGATGAGTTTATTGTAATGGTATTTATCGTTTGTCTCGCAATCCTATGTATATATCATATTCTGGATGTCTTATAGGGTGTCCTTTGTTGACACAGTCAATTATCTTCACATTGGATTCAGATGGTGTTTAGGAGAATTTGTTACAACATAAAAACAGTGTACAGAAACTGTAAGAAGATATATTTACTTTCTAGTGTGATTTCTAGAAATATTTGTTTTTTTATATAAATGATATGATATATTAAAAATATTCAATAAAGAAAGATGAGGAAGAAGAAATGATTAGTGGTATTGCAGGTTTTGCTTATGATTGTAAAGATGCTGATGCATTATCAGATTTTTATGTAAAGTTACTTGGCTGGGAAAAAATTCTTTCAGGGAATGGCTGGGCAGGGTTACGCTCTCCTCAAGGTTGGATTTTTGCGTTTCAGGAAATTGAAGAATATGTAGCACCAGTATGGCCATGGCAGAAAGATAAACAACAGCAAATGGCACATATCGATTTTTTGGTTGACGATTTAGAAAAAGGTGTTTTACATGCTTTAGAATGTGGGGCAACGAAATCTGAAATTCAATATTTTGATACTTCGACAGTTATGTTTGATCCAGAAGGTCATCCATTTTGTTTAAGTACAGTCAAACAATAAAATCCTACACTTATTTTAAAATATATGATTTGTTAGAAATGACACTATTGAAAAGATAGTGTCTTTTGTAATTTTTGAAAGTATTTCTTAACTCGATTGTTATAAAATGGATGAACGATATGAATTGTTTGTTGTATGATGATAAATAAGATATAATATATAAAAGATATGAAGGGAGTAATGGACAGTGGGATTGGTTTATCAAATTTGTAGGGGAATAACATTGGGAATTATTATAGGATTTGTTGCAGGTGGTTTTAAGATTGCCTTTCCAAACAAAGAGTATTCTCAAAGGAAAGTTGGATTGGTAACAAAGATGATCGATTAATTAGCAAATATTTTAAAATATATTACTTTTTTAGTGCTCTCTTTAGGATTGGTTTGGTGTTGTTATTTTTTAGTTTTAGGAATTGTGGTTCCAGCACAAGTTGATTATGCAAATGATATGGCAGAACTTATTGTATCTGTTCTCACTGTTATTTCAATTATATTTGCCTTTGTTGAATTCTCTAGAAGAAAATAATTGCATAGGAATTATTAATGTATGTATGAAAGCAGTAAGAATAAGTAATCTCATCACTTTTGATTGCAATGATAAAAATATTTATTTAAATAAATATTAATCGTGATTGTTTTTCTATAATTTCATATCTATGTATGTTAAAATGAATGTATTAATATGAAAGGTGAAGAGGGATGTTAATTGAAGATTTTATTGTTGTGTTTAAATGCTTTTGAAATGATGGAAGTGAGTCCGTTTATTGATGTATTTGGCTGGGCACGTAATGATTTTGGATATGATATCAAAGTCATAACCTGTGGGTATAAAAAAATGTAACAAGTACTTTTGGTGTATCTATAGAAGTTGATATGTTGCTCAAAGATGTTGATGTTAACGAATATGATGCATTAGCTATACCTGGTGGCTTTGAAGAATATGGGTTTTATGATGAGGCTTATAAAGATGAAACATTACAACTTATTCGTTCTTTTGACCAGGTGCATAAACCAATCGCATCAGTATGTGTAGCAGCTTTGCCAATTGCCAAAAGCGGCATTTTAAAGGGCAGAACAGCAACTACTTATCATTTAAGAGGTGGCTATAGACGTGATGAATTAGCTTCTTTGGGAGTTATATTAGGTGATGAGTGGATGGTTGTGGATGATAATATTATAACATCTTCTTGTCCGAAAACAGCAGCAGATGTTGCATTTGAATTACTGACAATGTTAACATCTTATCAAGAAGCACAACAAGTAAGAGAAGCTATGGGGTATAAATAAGTAATCATCGAGATATGGGAGAGTAAATATGAAATTAAATTAATAACGATTATGGTAGGAGATATAGAGAAGGCGATAGAGTTTTATCAAAAATGAGTTGGTTTAAAATTAGTCAATCATCTGCATTTAGAAATGGGACAAATTGTATTTTTATCAAATGGAAAGAATGAAACAATGTTAGAATTGATTCAATTTAAAGATGCAGAGAAAGTGTCAATGAGTGGTATTGTCATGAGTTATTCAACAGATGAAAAATTTGACGCACTTAGAGAGAGGGCTTTGCATTTAGGATATTCACCAACTAAAATTATTTGCCATTCCACTAAGTCTGATTATTTTAGATTATTAGATTCAGACGGAATAACTGTTGAGTTTTCTATATAAATAAGTGATAAGGAGAAACATAATATGAAATTTCCATTTTCAGATGAACCAAACACTGCAACGATTGTATGTTGTCATGTCTTAGAGAAAAATGAACCTATTTTATTTGCTTCACATGATGAAGATGATGGGATGTGGCAGTTTTTATGTGGTCATACACATGAAACTGATGAAGCTAGGATTATATCACTTCTGGCAGCATTTGAAATAGATCCTTCAATTGGAGAATTAAAAGATATGCCTTATGGTTATTATGCAACAAGAGAAAGTATTGAGGATCATTGGATAGTCAATAAAACACATTCAAATGAAGGTGATTTGAATGAGTGAAATGAAGCATTTGAAAAAAGAAGATCTTTCTTTAGAACATAAAGAAGGAACTTCAGACTATGAATACTATAAAAGAAGTTTCTTACCTAGAGGTTATGCTGAGCAATGTATTGTCAATATCTATGAAATACCTCCTCAAAAATCTGCATACCCATATCATTATCATCATAAAAATGAAGAAGTTTTTTATATTATCAAAGGTCAAGGTATTTTAAAGACACCTGATGGAACAAGAGAAGTTTCGACAGGTGATCTGTTATATTTTCCAGCCAATGAAAAAGGTGCTCATCAATTAATTAACACATCTTTAACAGAAATGCTGATATATATTGATTTTGATACTTATCATGACATAGATATTGCTATTTATCCGGAATCAAAAAAAATTGGTGTTTGGGGTAAAGATATAAATAGACTTTATAAGTTGAATGATTATGTTGATTATTATGATGATGAAATATAAAAGAAGAAATTGAATAAAAAAAGAAACTGTTATCTTGGATATCAGTTTTTTTGATTAAACACAAACAATAAATGAATTAATATATTAAATATATTAATAATTATATTAAATATATTAATAATTACATTGACATATATAAAATTATGTATTATATTTCTGATAAGAAGTGAGAGGAAGTGTGAATGTGAAAAAGGTCATTAGTCGATGCCCGGTCTGCAATCATGAATTGACAGTTGTCAGGTTAAAATGTGATTCGTGTGAGACGGTCATAGAAAATAATTTTAGATTGAGTAAATTTGATTATCTTTCTGATGAGGAATTGTATTTTACTGAAACCTTTATTTGGTGTAGAGGAAATATTAAAGAGGTAGAAAAAGAACTTGGAATTTCTTATCCGACAGTTCGTTCAAAATTAGATGCAATTATCAAGAAACTTGGATATGAATCAAAGAATAATGAGCAGTCCTCTGCCAAGAAAGAAGAAATTTTAAAAGCTTTAGAGAATGGTGAAATTACTGCTGAAGAAGCCATTGCACAGTTAAAATAAAAAAGGAGAATGATAGTATGGATGAAAAATTAAGGATTTTGAAAATGGTTGAAGAAGGAACTATGACAGCAGAGCAAGCGGTAGACCTGATGTCAGCCATGGAATTGGATGTCAGTGTACAATCAGTTGCAAAAAATACGTATGATAAGAAGATGTTTCGTGTTATTGTTGATAGTGAAACTGGAGATAAGGTGAATGTTCAGTTTCCTGTAGGAGCAATTAAAAAGTTATTAAAGGCAACTGGTAAATTACCTATACCTGATGATTGTATGAAAGATATGGATCTTTCTAATATTATGGAAGCAGTATCTGAATGTTTAGATGAAGAAATTGAAGGTGATTTTGTCAACGTTGAAGGAGCAGACGGAACAGTTGTAAGAGTTTTTGTTGATAAATAGAGGCTAATCATGAAAGTTAAAATCAGAACAAGTGATATTCGAATTTCTATGCCTATACCGATTAGAATGATTGGTTTTGTAGTGAAACTTATTCCTGATATAGTGTTTGATGATATCAAACACTATATACCTGAACCATATAATGTTTTGGTTACAAAAGACGTTATAAGTGTATTGCTCAATGAATGTATTGATATATTAAAAGAAAATAAGGGTTTGGAGATGCTGCATGTTGAGGCAGTTGATGGAACATTTATATCCATTAGATTATAAAAATGAGGTTGTTATTGTAAGATAACAATCTTTTTACATTTTATTTTCATTTGATTTATAGTAAGATGTGAGAAATGAAAGGGTGAAATACATATACTAAAGATGAAATATCAAGGCTTTCACTATTATTTTATCAAGTATAGATAATTGTGAAAGGATATGGTCAAAATTCTAAATAGGATTTATCACAATGTACGCTTTTAAAAAAAGATTAAATGCATTGTATATTTCTAAATCATGAGTGCTGAATGATGAAAATAGCTGAATCTTTATGATTGAATGGAATAGATAAAAGAAAAGGGGAGATATTATAAAACATATGTTTATAATAGTCTCCCTTTTAAATAGATATAGATTCATTAATTTCTTTTTTTGTTGAATTTTTATGGATGCTTTCTGAATTTGCAGCAACTGCTTTTTCATAGTAGTTACACTTATACTCGATATGATCCATAATATCCTGCAAATCTGCCATTTGTTGTTTAACAATTTCACGACGCTGATAAAACATTTCCAATCGCTCGTTAAGAGTGCAATCACCTTCTAAACACCATTGACTAAATATTTTAATGTCTTTAATGGGCATACCTGTTTCTTTTAAACATTCGATTGTTTTTAACATATTGACATCATCTTGTGAAAATTTGCGGATTCCTGATTGACGTTCTACAAACGGTAATAATCCTTCTTTGTCATAATATCGAATTGTAGAAGGTGTGAGATTAAACATTTTGGCAACTTCACCAATTGTATAGTACATGACTTTATACCTCCTATGCTTTCCTTTAGAATAGCACTTATAAAAATATTTATCAATAGGTATTGACTTAAAGTTAAGTTTAAGTGATAGACTACAACTCATAGGAGGATGATATATATGTATTTAGAAACTATAAATAACTCTAAAGATTTGAAATATTTATCTTTAGAACAATTGAATATTTTATCAGCAGAAGTCAGAAAGGCTTTGCTTCATAAATTGAGTCAACATGGAGGGCATTCGGGTCCAAATTTAGGAATGGTTGAGATGACAATTGCTTTGCATTATGTTTTTGATTCCCCCAAAGATAAAATTGTATTTGATGTTTCTCATCAAAGTTATGTTCATAAAATGTTAACTGGTCGAAAGGATGCATTTTTAAATAAAGCGCAATATGATGATGTATCTGGATTTACAAATCCGTTAGAAAGTGAACATGATTTTTTTAATATAGGACATACATCAACTTCTATTTCTTTGGCTTGTGGATTAGCAAAAGCAAGAGATCTCAAAGGTGATCATGAAAATATTATTGCAGTTATTGGTGATGGCTCATTAAGTGGAGGAGAAGCTTATGAAGGGTTGAACAATGTCGTTGAACAAGGGAGTAATATGATAGTTGTTATTAATGATAATGAAATGTCTATTGCTGAGAATTATGGTGGATATTATAGGAATTTACAAGAATTGAGAAGAAGCAAGGGAAAGAGTGAAAACAATTTATTTAAGGCATTAGGATTTGATTATTATTATGTTGAGGATGGACACAATGTAGAGGCAATGGTTAACATTTTTCGTCAAGTGAAAGATAGTCATTATCCAGTTGTTATTCATGTACATACAATCAAGGGAAAAGGGTATCATTATGCTGAAAAGAATAAAGAAAAATTTCATGCTGGTGGACCTTTTGATATTGAAACAGGAGAATATTTATCTAATGAAACTAAAGAAAATTATAATGATCTCACTGGCAAATATCTCCTCAAAAAAATGAAAGATGATTCAAGAGTTGTGGCAATTACATCAGCAACACCAGTTGCAATTGGAATGAATGAAAATAACAGAAAGATTGCTGGTCAGCAATTTGTTGATGTTGGTATTGCTGAAGAGCATGCTGTTGCTTTCGCTTCAGGAATTGCTAAAAATGGAGGAAAGCCAGTATATGGTGTTTTTAGTACATTTATTCAAAGAACATATGATCAAATTTCTCAAGATTTATGTATTAACAACAATCCAGCAGTTCTGCTTGTTTTCTGGGGATCGGTTTTTGGTATGAATGATGAAACACATATAGGTTTCTTTGATATTCCATTATTATCTAACATTCCAAATTTAACTTATTTAGCTCCCACAAATAAAGAAGAATACTTTGCAATGTTAGATTATGCTATTGAACAAAATGACCATTCTATTGCCATTAAGGTTCCTCATATGGAAGTCATTTCAAAAGGAGTTGCTGATACAACCAATTATAAAATTTTGAGATCTAAAGTTGTTAAAAAAGGTCAAGATATTGCTATTATTGCTGTTGGAGATTTCTTTTTCATTGGTGAACAGGTGATAGATCTTTTAAAACAGCATGATATTTATGGAACATTGATTAATCCTGTTTTTATTCACGGATTAGATATTGACTTATTAGATGAATTAAAGATGAGTCATTCTCTTGTTATAACATTAGAGGATGGAATTATTGAGGGTGGATATGGACAAAAAGTAGCTTCATACTACGGTCCAACAAATATGAAAGTTAAAAATTATGGTTTAAAAAAGAAGTTTTATGATCGTTATGATCCATATGAATTATTGCTTGAAAATCGATTAGATGCAAATCTGATTGTTGAGGATATTCTTACATTGATAAAATAATTGCTTGTTCTGAGAATAGGTACAAATTATATAACTGTGAAGTGATCTTCTTTCATAAGATAGAATAGGTATCTAAAAAGATATCAAACTTATAAAAGGAGAATGATGAAAGAAAAATGGATTCTTATCAAAATTGTCAATGTCATACATCAACAGATTTTGGACCATATCCTTTTGCAACGAATGTCATAAGGGCAGCTGAATATAACAGTTATTATCGTACAACAATTTGGACAGGTCAGAATTTACAAATGACTTTAATGTGTATTCCTCTGTGTGATGATATAGGAATTGAAAGACATGAGGATACTGATCAATTTATTCGTGTTGAAGAAGGATATGCTTTAGCACAAATGGGAGATTCAAAGGATTGTTTAAATGAACAATGGGAGTTATGTGTTGGTGATGCGGTTTTTGTTCCAGCTGGAATATGGCATAATATTATAAACATTGGGAATTGCCCACTTAAATTATCAACTGTTTATGCTCCTCCCCATCACCCTCATGGAACCATTCATCAGACAAAAATGGAAGCTATGGAGGATTAAATAATTTCAAATAAAGTGATAGGATTTTTTGAAATTTGAAAGATTGTACAGTGAGATACTTTGAAAAACTTTGTATATAAAAAAACTCTTTGAAGAGATGAAAACTGATTCATTTATTCCCTTCTCAGAGTTTTTTTGTAGTAGATAATAGAATAGTTAAGAGTATGAGGAGATAATTCTATTCATTTCTGTTTTTATGTTTATTGCGTAAATTTTGAATTGTTTGTAAACGAGCAGCAACTTTAGCTTCGCTGCCTTGCATTGTAGGATGATAATAATGATGGTCAGCAATCTTGTCTGGAAGACATGTCATAGATGTAATTTTATCTTCATAATCATGAGCATATTGATATCCTTCACCATAATGAAGCTCTTTCATTAATTTTGTTGGAGCGTTGCGAATTTGTAAAGGAACAGGTTCACCTAAAGTGTCTAAAGCATCTTTTTTTGCAGATTCATAAGCCATATATAATGCATTTGACTTTACAGATAATGAAAGATATGTAACAACATGTGTAAGATGCACATTGCATTCAGGAACGCCAAGAAAATGACACGCCTGATAACCAGCAATAGCAATTTCTAGGGCACGACTATCTGCCATCCCAATATCTTCACTTGCAAATCTTACCAAACGTCTTGCAATATATAAAGGATCTTCGCCTGCCTCTAACATTCTGGCTAACCAATATATAGCAGCATCAACATCGCTATTACGCATAGACTTATGTAGTGCTGAAATGATATTGTAATGTTCTTCGCCTTTTTTATCATAGAGAAAGGATTTGCGGTTGGTACATTCTTCAATGATTTTTTGAGAAATGACGATTTTATTTTCTTGTTGTTCTCCATTCAAAACAGCCATTTCTAAAGTGTTTAATGCCATTCTAGCATCACCATTAGAAAAAGATGCAATCATGTATAAACCATTTTCTTCAATTTCAATGTTTTCATTACCGAATCCCTGTTCACTCGATAAGGCATGCTTTAATAAATCTAAGATATCTTCAATTTCAAGACCATGTAAAACAAAGACTTTACATCGCGATAATAGGGCAGAGTTGATTTCAAAAGAAGGATTTTCTGTGGTTGCGCCTATGAGAATAATGCTTCCACGTTCAACATAAGGAAGAAAGGCATCTTGTTGCGCTTTGTTGAAACGATGAATTTCATCTACGAAAACAATTGTTCTTATGCCCATCATTTGTTTTTCTTGTGCTTGTTTCATAACTGCCTTGATATCTTTAATGCCACTTGTGACGGCACTAAAGTCAATGAATTCAGATTGCGTACAATTGGCAATGATTCTTGCTAATGTCGTTTTTCCCACTCCGGGTGGACCCCAAAAAATCATAGAGGAAATTTGGTCGTGCTCTATTAACTGCCATAATATTTTTCCTTGTCCAATAAGATGTTTTTGTCCCACATAATCTGATAATGTTTGTGGTCTCAAACGACTGGCTAAAGGTTCTTGGCTTTGATTTTGAAAAAGCGATGTTTGTTCCATATAATCACCTATACTTTCTGTTTCTATTTTATCATTTTCAAAAAATTAGTAAAGTTGATTAAGTGATGTTTTAGGATGTTTATGCTATACTTATTTTATAATTCAATAAAAGAGGAGCAAAAAAGTGAAATCAAGAATCAAGAAAATATGTATTGTCATTGCAGGTGGAATTGTTGTCTTGGTAACAGTCTTTCTTATATACGTTAATGATTATTATCATGCTGAGGCTTTACCAGCAAGTTATATACAAAATACACAGGAAATGTCTTATCAAGACAATATAAGCAGTTATATTTTCCAACCAAAGGGCGAGAATAAAGGTGGCATTATTTTTTATGCTGGAGCAAAAGTGGATGAGTTGGCATATACAAATTTAATGCAAAAGTTTTCACAGCAAGGATATATGTGCGCTTTAGTCAAAATGCCATTTCGATTGGCTATATTTGATAGCAATGCTGCAGATAAGATTATTGCAGCTTTTCCAAATATTAAGAATTGGTATATGATGGGGCATTCTTTAGGTGGAGCAATGGCAGCAAATTATGCTTTTAATCATGAAAATAATTTGAAAGGCTTGGTTTTATTAGGGGCTTATTCTACTCAAGATTTATCGGAAACATCTTTGCAGGTCTTGAGTTTTTATGGGACTGAGGATCAAGTTTTAAATATGGGTAAATATCAAAATTATTTTCCAAATCTTCCACAAAATACAATAGAATTTACTATTGAAGGGGGTAATCATGCTTATTATGGGAATTATGGTGAACAATCTGGAGATGGAGTTGCAACAATAACAGCTCAAGCACAACAGGAACAAGTTGTTCAGTTATTTTGTCAAACTTTTATTAATAAAGAGGAGTTGGTTGAGTGAAACAATTACAAGTTATAAAAATGGCATTGGCGTTCTTTTTGGCAATGACTATTGCACAATGTTTTGGATTGCAATACACAGCAAGTGCTGGAATTGTAGGTTTGTTAACAATTCAAAATACACGTAAAGAGACATTTCAAATCTGTTTAAAAAGAGTTTTATCTTTTTTTCTGGCATTCATATGTGCCTATGTTGTTTTTTTGATTTTTGGTTATAGTGCAATGAGTTTTGCGATTTTTCTATTCATATTTATTGGTCTTTCTTTTTTAGGACATTTAGAGGATGGAATTGCTATGAATGCTGTTATTGCAACACATTATTTAATTGAAGAATCTATGAATTTGTTTTGGATTCAAAACGAATTTGGAATTTTTATGATTGGACTACTTATAGGTGTTTTGATTAATCTATATATGCCTTCTCAAAGGACAAAGATTGAACAATCATTATTTGAATTAGATCAAAACATAAAGGAATTGTTAGTCAGAATGTCAACTTGTTTATTAAAGGAGCAAAAACAAGGAAGTTTATTTGATGAATTTGAAAATGTTCTTGAATTGGTTGAAAGGATGACGAAACAAACTTACGCTGAAGTGAATAATCGATTGTTAAATGATACAAAATATGAACTTCAATATTTATTAATGAGGAAAGAACAAATTAATGTCCTTAAAGATATATATGATTTCATTGTTCGTATTGATTTTGTGGGGAATCAAGCTTTAGATATGTCTGATTTTATAAATAAGATGTCTTTTGAATATCATGAGAATAATGATGTTGAAGGCTTAAAAGAGGAGTTATCTATTTTAAAAAAACATTATCAACACGATGAATTACCACAAACACGTGAAGAATTTGAAAATCGAGCTATGTTATATACAATATTATGCTATCTTGAAAAATTTTTAGATTTAAAATCTAACTTTTGTGGAAAGGGAGCCTATTGTATGCATTCTGTTTCTTAAAGAGAATATGATTAATTGAAAGAGCGCTTATCATAAATGTACAGAATATATTCATTCATTTTACAAATCAAAGTTATCCAAAAACCATATTGATTACTCGTAATAAAATTTATCAATTGGCAAAGTCATAGCCATCCTTATTGATATATTAGATTTCAATTTGCATGTGAAACCATATGTCTAAAGAAATTCAAAAGATATATGATAAATTTATGAAAACAATCATTTATACTTATGTTTATTCTGATTATCAAGGCGGTATGAGATATTTTAAAGATGCACTCTAGAAAACTCACATGTGCTCGATCATAAGTCTATGCAAAAAAATCTTGGAATCAAAAATTGGTATTAAACCAAGTAAAACAAATGATATCAACCAATAAAAGAGACTACATCATGACATGTGCTAAAAAGTTATAAATAATAATACTTGAAAAATACAGACACACTTGTGTGTTTTTTTAATTTGGATAGATATTTTTTTACGGTTTTTTTAATTTTGTTCATGTATAGTTAATATCTGAGTCCTATACTAATGACAATCGTATAAAAAAAGTGGTATGATAGATAAGTCATAAAGAAAGAGGACGAGAGATGTTTGGATATGTTGTCATTAATAAACCAGAATTAAAGTTTAAAGAGTTTGATATCTATCATTCTTTTTATTGTGGATTATGTCAAACATTAAAAGAGAAATATGGTTATAAAGGGCAGGTATCTTTAAACTATGATTTAACATTTGTAGCCTTGTTGCTGAATGGTTTATATGAACCAGAAACAAAACAAGAAATGTCTCATTGCTTATTGCATCCTATTCATAAATATTTGAAAAGTTTTAATGAATGTATTGATTATGCGGCACAAATGACAATCGTTTTAACTTATTATAAGTGTGAGGATGATTGGTTGGATGAGAAGCGTGTTTCAAGGAATATTTATAAGAAATGGATTGAGAAATGTTATTTAAAAATAAAAGATGAATATCCAGATAAGATTGAGAAAATTGAGAATTGTCTGAGACAAATTCATCAATATGAAAATCAGAAGATGCATAATTTAGATGAAATATCTCAATACTTTGGTCAGGTTATGGGTGAGATTTGTGCTTATAAGGATGATGAATGGCGTGATGATTTATATGAATTGGGATTTTATCTAGGGAAATTCATTTATTTTATGGATGCTTATGATGATATTGAAGATGACATAAAAAAGAAACGATATAACCCTTTCTTGGATGATTATAAAAGAGATGATTTTGATGATTATTGTTATTCTATTTTAGAAATGATGATTTCAAAATCAGCTGAAGTGTTTGAATGTTTACCGATTATAGAAAATGCACCATTAATGAGAAATATCTTATATAGTGGTGTTTGGCTGAAATATGAAATAAAAAGGAACAAAAAAGCGGAGGATAAGAAGTAATGGATCCATATCAAGTGTTAGGTGTATCATCAAGTGCTAGTGATGACGAAGTCAAAAAAGCATATCGTGAGTTAAGTAAAAAATATCACCCAGATGCTAATATTAATAGTGTTCATCAGGCTGAATACACTGAAAAATTTAAACAGGTTCAAAATGCGTATAAAACTATTATGGATGGTCGTAAACGAGGGTTTACAAATCAAAATTATGGTGGAACACAAGCGAATGGTCAATCTGGCCAGTCAACTTATCAGTATAATGGAAATGAACAGGCTGCCTTTAATGATGCAGCAGCCTATATTAATGCTAGACGTTTTCAGGATGCTTTAAATGTTTTGGAGCAATTGAGAACGCGTAATGCAATGTGGTTTTATTATAGTGCTGTTGCCATGAATGGTATTGGTAATAATATTACAGCTTTAGAATATGCACAAACAGCGGCGCAAATGGAACCTGGAAACTTACAATATTTATTCTTGGTTCAACAATTACAATCAAGTCAAGGACAATATCGTACAGGTCAACAGACATATGGTTCACCATATGCTGGTATGGCAAACTGCTGTTATAGTATTTTAATGTTTCAATTATGTTCAGCTTGCTGCTGTAGATAAAGAAAAGGAGATTCATATATGGGTAAAATTATTGGTATTGATTTAGGAACAACAAATAGTTGTATGGCGTTTATCGAAAATGGTAAAACAACAATTATTCCAAACAGTGAAGGAATGAAAACAACACCAAGTGTTGTGGCTTTTACAAAGGATGGAAAACGTTTGGTAGGTGAAAATGCGAAACGTCAAGCTGTGACAAATCCACAACAGACGATTTCTTCAATTAAAAGAGAAATTGGGACAAGATATACAAAAAGAATTGATCAAAAAGATTATACTCCACAGGAAATCTCTGCTATGATCTTACAAAAGTTGAAAATGGATGCTGAGTCTTATTTAAATGAAGATGTTACGCAAGCAGTTATTACAGTTCCTGCTTATTTTAATGATGCTCAAAGACAAGCTACAAAAGATGCTGGGCGTATTGCAGGATTGGAAGTTTTAAGAATTATCAATGAACCTACTGCTGCTGCTTTGGCTTATGGTCTAGAGAATAGTTATGGTCAAAAAATTATGGTTTTTGATTTAGGTGGAGGAACATTTGATGTTTCTATTATCGAAATTGGAAATGGCGTTATTGAAGTTTTATCAACATCTGGTGATAATCATTTGGGTGGTGATGATTTTAATCAATGTTTGGCACAATATATTCATAAAGAATTTCAAAAAAGAGAAGGCATTGACTTATCGCACGATATGGTTGCTATGCAACGTATTGAAGAAGCAGCCGAAAAAGCAAAGATCGAATTATCAACAATGACTTCTGCTACAATTTCTTTACCATTTATTACAACAACGGCACAAGGACCTAAAAATATCGATATGACAATTTCTCGATCACAATTCAATCAATTAACACAACAACTTGTTGAACGTACAATCTTGCCAATGCAGAATGCACTAAATGATGCAAGGTTATTACCTGCTGAATTAGATAAAATCATTTTGGTTGGTGGTTCATCAAGAATACCAGCTGTTCAAGATAAGATTAAAGAAGTGACTGGAATCACACCAAGTCAGTCATTAAATCCTGATGAATGTGTTGCTATGGGGGCTGGCATTCAAGGTGGAAAATTATCTGGCGATGTTTCAGCAATGGGAAGTTATGATGTGTTATTATTAGATGTTATGCCGTTAACATTGTCGATTGAGACTGTTGGTGGTGTTGCAACACCACTCATTGATAGAAATACAACAATTCCAACAAGTCATAGCCAAGTGTTTACAACTTCATCAAATTTCCAAACACAAGTAGAAATTAATGTTTTACAAGGTGAACGACCATTAGCAAGAGATAATAAAAGTTTAGGAAAGTTTAAATTGAAGAAAATCAAACGTGCAATGAGGGGAGTCCCACAAATTGAAGTGACTTTTGAGATTGATGCAAATGGTATTGTGAATGTCACTGCTAAAGATTTAGCTAGTGGAAATATGCAAAGTATGACAATTGAAAATGATACACATATGTCTGACGATGATATTGAAAGGGCAATTCATGAAGCAGAACAATTTGCACAACAAGATGCTATTCTTAAAGAAAGATTAATTTTTAAGAATGAAGTTGAAACTCTTATTATGCAAGTTGATTCAGGGTTATCTCAACATGGTAAAGAATTAGATAAGACTGTTAAATCACAGATCAAGGATGAATTATCACAATTTAAGAAAATGACAAAGAAAGTTGATTTTGAGACTTGTAGTGATATTGAATATGAATCTATAAGAACTGCTAAAATGAATTTAGAAAATGTAGCTGCTGTACTTTTATCGATGCAGTCATAATGGTTAGGGAATCTATAAAAAAATAGATTCTCTTTTTTGTAAGAATGGAATTCAACTATACTTTACTTGGTATAAATTGTATAATAAAGAAAGAACAAGGGAAAAGTATAGAGGTAAATTTATGAAACAGAAGCAGACTATGGGTATATATACATGTATTTGGATAGTGGCAATTGTCATTTTAATTGTTTCATTATTCCAAAATCTTGGATATGCAAAAGTCATTAATTATAGTGGAATTGTTAGAGGGGCTACACAAAAACTTGTCAAAGAAGAATTGCAGTGTGATAAGGATGATACTTTAATTGTCTATTTGGATAATTTATTAGATGAACTACAAACTGGTCATGGTGAACATGGTCTCATGAAATTAGAGGATAAAGTTTATCAGCAGGAACTTAATGAAATGAATGTAATGTGGCAAGAAATAAAATTAGAAATTCAAAATGTTCGTCATGGTCAGTCATCAAAAAAACTCTATCAATTAAGCCAGGAATATTTTCAAAAAGCTGATCATATGGTTGCTACTGCTCAAAATATATCTGATCAGAGCTTAGCACAATCAATTGTTATGTTTTTTCTTTATTTACTCATGACAGGTGGAATTTTCTTATTTTGGTATCGGCATAAACAAAAGCAAATTCAGAAAGTTATGTATATTGATAAATTAACAGGTATTTATAATCTGCTTTCTTTTGAAATAGAAGTACAAAAACAAATTGAAAATCAAAAGGAGTTTTCCTATGTTCTGATTTGTTTTGATATAGATGATTTTAAGTTTTATAATACTATATATGGTTATGCGTTTGGTGATAAAATGTTGCAGTCCATTGCAAAAGGATTACAATTATTTATTAATCATAATGGAATTTGTGCTCGAAGTAATAGTGATTGTTTTTATGCATTGGTTTCTTATCATGATGGCATTGCTGAAGATTTGAGGGATTATTTGAAAGTTGTGATGAAAGAAGATTTAGAATTGGATATTATTGATGATCTAACAATGAGTTTTGGTATGTATATGGTTACTCAAAATGAAGTTGCTCAAGATATTCTAGACTATGCTTTATTGGCTCATAAGAATGCGAAAGCTATTGGTAAGAATTGCATGATTTGGTATGATCAAAATTTATTAGATAGATTGAATCAGGATAATCTTATTTTAAAGCAAATGCATCGTGCTTTGGCACAACATCAATTTCAGATGTATTTACAACCTCAATTTGAAGTCTCAACATTAAAAATTATAGGGGCAGAAGCCTTGGTCCGTTGGAAAATGGATAATGGCACATTCTTATATCCGGATGATTTTATATCACTATTTGAAAAAGACGGGTATATATATGAGTTGGATTTTGAAATTTTAGAACAAGCCTGTCGTTTTATTAAAACATATAATGTTGCATCTGATTTTTCGATTTCTGTTAATTTTTCAAGAGTGACAATTCATCATAAGCAATTTTATCAACGTTTACATGATGTATTGGAAAAATATAAAACTCCTATTGGAAATATTGAAATTGAGATAACTGAAAGTGCATTTCACGATTTATCAAACGGAAGTCGAGCAATTTTGTTGAAATTAAGGGAAGAAGGCTTTACAATAGCAATGGATGATTTTGGGTCAGGTTATTCATCCCTTAACTTGTTAGATTCAATATCAGTTGATGTTTTAAAGATTGATAAGTTCTTTTTGGTAGAGCGTAGTCAAAAAAGAGAAATGATTATTGGCTTAATTGTTGATATAGCTAAGACGTTAGATATGAAAGTTATTTGTGAGGGTGTGGAAACTGAAGATGATATTGACTTATTGAGAAAATTAAACTGTCCTTTAGGACAAGGATATTACATTTCTAAACCAATATTAGCTCAGCAGTTTGCTGAACAATTTTTAAATCATGAGAGAGAGATTCATGGATAATATCTTTCTCTCTTTATGTACATAGGAGGAGTGTTTTATGAAAGTGAGATTAGCACAGTTGGAAGATTTATCAAAGATTATAGCAATTGAAAAAATTTGTTTTCCTATTGCTGAAGCAGCAACTGAAAAGCAATTTCATGAACGTTTTGAATCATTTGGAGATTGTTTTTTAGTGGCTGAAGATCATGGAGTTGTGGTTGGATTTATTAATGGGTGTGCAACTTCTCAACCTTATTTGCCAGATGAACTTTATTATGATGCTTCATTACATATTTCTCGAGGTGCCTATCAAACTGTTTTTGGATTAGATGTGCTGCCTGAATATAGGCAACAGGGAGTGGCTCGTAAATTATTGAATGCATTGATTGATTTGGCACAAGATAGGGGACAAAAAGGTGTTGTTTTAACTTGTAAAGACCATTTAATTGGATACTATCAATCATTTGGCTTTGTTCATCAAGGGGTGTCGACTTCACAGCATGGTGGGGCGATTTGGAATGATATGTTACTTGAGTTTGAGAGAATGAATAAATAGTTCTCTTTTTTTAGGGCAGAAAATAAGAGGAGATAGAAAGGAATTTATGATAAAATGATAAATGGTGATAAAAATGAAGTGGAATGATCGCTTTCACGAAGTTATTGAGTATATTGAGATATGTCTTCAACAGTACCATGAAGATATTAGTGTAAAAGATATAGAAAGCATTATGGATTGTTCTTATGATTTGTTTCAGAAAATGTTTAGTTACCAATGCGGTCTTGGTTTTTCTGAATATATCCGAAATCGTAAAATGACATTAGCTGGATATGATTTAAAGAGCACAGATTTGAAAGTGATCGAAATCAGTTACAAATATGGATATGAATCACCAACATCCTTTACAAAAGCTTTTCAGACATTTCATGGTGTTTCACCATCGATTGCAAGAAAGAATGAAGTTATGTTAAAAACGTATCCTAAGATGAAATTGAATTTGAAGAAATCTTATCCTTGGTTTCTTGAACGTAAAGAGAAGATGCGAATTATTGGAAAAAGCATTGAATTGGTAAAGGAAGATTTGAATAACGAACAACTCATTCCAGCTTTTTGGAGTCAATGTTTTCAGGATGGAACATTTGCTCAACTGGTAGAAATGGATGAGTCTAGTCGCAAAGGATGTTTTGGTTTGTTTTGTAATCATCAAGATAAGACAAAGATAAAATATATGCTTGGGGTTATTTCTTCTTGTCAGAATGATCATTATGAGACATATACGCTTCCACATGCAACATGGGCGGTTTTTGAATGTTGTGGAAGAATGCCACAAGCTATTCAAGATGGATGGAGATATCTGGAACAAGAATGGTTTGCTGAGTATCCATTTCAACATGCTGGTTATCCAGAAATGGAATGGCATAGTCAGGGTAATGGTTTTAGTGATAATTATTTAAGTGAAATATGGATACCTATTATTGAGGAGGAAAATGAAAATGGTTCATTTGGTTTATTGTGATAATGTAGGGAAAGAAGGCGAAAAGGTCTTAGATAAAATTTTAAATGGAACAAAAACTATGGTCATTCGTGGAGCTGCTGGACGTAAAATTCCCCATAGTCGTGTTTTTGAAAATGAAACGTTATATTTTATGCAAAAGGGAACAGCTCTTATTACAGCAAAAGCAATCGTTACAAAGGTTCAAAATTATGTAAAACTTTCTGATGAAGAGATTGACACTATTTTAGCAGATAATCAGAGTCAATTGAATTTGTCTGAAAAACAAAAAAAGAGATGGCATAAAAAATGTCTATGCTTAGTAAGCTTTGCACATGTTGAAGCAATTGCCCCCTTAGCGTTTGATCATCAGGGAAATATGGATGATTGGCTTATTATTGATAAGATTGAAGATGTTGTTGTTGGAACAAGCATTCCTTATAATTATGAAAAATCAAAATTAGCAAAGTAGCATTCGCTACTTTTTTATATACTTTTTTCATTATTTCATTATAATAAGAATAAAAAGTGAGGTTATGTTATGAAATTATGTTTTAAAAATATGGATAAAAAAGATTTAGATAAGGCTGCAAAACTTTTTCAAGTGGCTTTTCAGCAAGCACCGTGGAATGAGAATTGGACCTATCAGCAGTCTTTTGAAAGATTGTCAGAGATTATGAGTACACATTCATCAATAGGGTATGTTATATATGATAATGAATTATTAATAGGTATGTTATTGGGACGTGTTCTACCATATTTAGATGATTATGAGTTAATTATTGAAGAAGTATGTATTGCTCAGGGATATCAAGGACAAAATTTGGGTAGTCGTTTATTAGATTATACTAAACAGCAATGTTTACAAAAGAATATTACGCATATATCCTTGAATACGATAAGAGGTTTTTTAAGTGATGTTTTCTATCAAAAAAATGGTTTTTATGAGAAAACAGATATTGTTTGTATGGGGTGTCAATTAGAGGGGGAATAACAATGGAAATTGTCAATTTACAAATCCAAATTTTTTTATTGTTAGCAGTAGGTTATATCCTCGCAAAGAAGAATTTTTTGAGTAAAGAGACAAGAACACAAATGACAAATATTGTTTTAATGGTTATGTTACCTTGTTCAATAGTTATGTCTTTTCAAATTGATTTAACAGATAAAGTCATTCAATCAACGATTTCAGTTTTATTCATTTCTATTTGTATTCAGTTCTTTTATGGGTTTTTAAATAAAATTCTCTACAATCGTTATAGCCAGGATAAGAAGATTTGTTTGCAATATGGAACAATGGTTTCAAATGCTGGATTTATGGGGATGCCTATAGCTCAAGGTGTGTTTGGAGATATTGGCTTACTGTATGCATCGGTATTCTTAATTCCACAAAGAATTTTTATGTGGTCTTCTGGCCTTTCTTTATTTACGACTGTTGATCGTAAAAATTTATGGAAGCAAGTTATGACACATCCCTGTATTATTGCTATTTATTTTGGAGTTGGTGTTATGATTATGAAATATTTTGGTTTAGAAATGCCTATGCCATTGCAGATAACTCTTTCAAGTATTGGAAGCTGTAGTACAGCTATGAGTATGTTTGTTATTGGAGGAATTCTTTCTGATGTTGATCGTCAACAACTTTTTGATAAAGAGATATGTTTATATAGTTTTTATCGCTTGATTCTTATTCCGGTTATGATTATGATTATTTTAAGGTTATTGCATTTAGATATATTATCATCAAACGTTTGTATTTTGCTATCTGCTATGCCAGCTGCTAGTACAACGGCGATGTTAGCACAAAAGTATAATCAAAATGCTGAATTTGCATCTAGAATGGTTTTTATTTCAACTCTTTTCTCATTAATTACATTACCAATAATGACATTATTATTTCAATGGGGCTAATAAATAAAAAAACTAGTGAATCTTAATGATTTGTTAAGAAGTAATTATTGAAGTACGTTATAATTATTAAGTGGAGGTTGTTTATGAAAGATGATGATAAAATGATATTAGATGATATTATTGAGCTACAAAGTATAGCGCAAGCAGGACTATATTATGGAAAAGATGAATTTGATAAAGAACGATATCAAAAAGTAAGAGATATTTCAGCACATTTATTATCTATATATACTGAATTTCCAATTCAACAGATTCAAAAAGTTTTTTGCCATGACATTGGCTATCAAACTCCAAAATTAGATACACGTGCTGCTATTTTTAATAAAAAAGGGGAGATTCTTCTGGTTCAAGAGAAAGGTGGTTTATGGTCTTTGCCAGGTGGGTGGGTAGATATTAATACATCTATTAAAGAGAATACTGAAAAAGAGGTTAAAGAAGAAGCAGGATTAGATGTATTGGCTACAAAAATCATTGCTGTTATGGATCGTGATAAGCATAATTTTCCTCGATATATTTATAAGGTTATTAAAGTATTTGTTATGTGTGAAGTCATTGGAGGACATTTTGAAAAAAATATTGAGACAATAGATAGTTGTTATTTCCCATATCATCATTTGCCAGAACTTGAAACTGCTAAAAATAATCATGAACAGATTAAGCTATGTTTTCAAGCATCTCAAAGTCATTGTTGGCAAACGTATTTTGATTAAAAGTCAAAGAAATAAAAAGCATTATATAAAGTTATGAGTGAAAATTCATGACTTTTTTCTATGTATAAATAATCTTTGGTTTTACATGTGTTGACTGTTAAATAAACTCTTTTCCTATTTCCAAATGTAAGATATATAATATCAGTAAGTAAAATTTTCTTGATCATATTCACAAAAATTCTTTAGGAAAACAAACATTTTGTTGTTTTCTCAATGTACTGATTTTTACTAAGTTCTTTCATTTCTTCGTCTGTAAAATAATTTCTTGTTAAATATATTCTTTTTTAAGTATACAAAAATACCCTATAGATAATATCTCTTTTTATTTGATATCCATTCTATAGGGTATAGTTTAAAAATATGTTTTTGTATAAATAACTTTACCGATAATACGAATTGGTAATTGCTGGATTTCTTGTTGTGAAAAATATCTGTTTTCAGTAAGCGGATTAGTTGCTTCTAAAACAAGCATATCTGGTTTTTTAATAACCTTTTTTACAGTCACTTCATCATCTCCAATCATAACAACAGCGATTTCACCAGAAGAAACAGTTGAGCATTGTTTGATTAGAGCCAAATCACCATCCATGATACCAGAACCAATCATAGAATCACCTTGAATTTGTAAAAAATAGTCGCCTTTATAAAAATCTTCTTCAGTGACCTCTTCATCACCCATATAATTTTCCTGTGCATACATGTCATATCCAGCCTTTGCATAACCTAGAATAGGTCTTTTAAGATGGACAGATTTTCCTTTAATAATTGGATCAATATTATAACCAAGAAGAGCATTTAAACGGGATAAAGTTTCTTCTTGAATTCGCTTGACATCTCCAGATATCCAACGGCTTACTGTTGATTTTGTAACACCTAATTGAGCAGCGATTTCATCATTTGTCAATTGATGACGATACTTGTAATCTTTGATAATATCTTTTAATTCCATGCAATCCCTCCTTGTGCATATTATATAATAATTTCGGTATAAAATAAAGTGTATTCTCGATTAAAACTTAAATAGTTGCATAAATATATTGAATTATGCAACAAAGTTGATTATAATATAGGGGAGGAGTGATAAGAATGTGGGAAAGAGTCATTATACATAGTGATATTAATCACTGTTATGCACAAATTGAGGAAATGATGTTTCCAGAATTACGAAAAGTGCCTATGGTTGTAGGCGGAAATGAGAAATCTCGACATGGGATTGTCTTAGCTAAAAATGATCTTGCAAAAAAATATCATATTAAAACTGGTGAATCATTACATGATGCTTATCAAAAATGTCCAGATTTATTAGTGATTTCACCACATTATGATGATTATTTATATTATACTGAAGAAGTTAAAAACATTTATCGAGAGTATACTGATCAAGTGGAAAGTTTTGGATTAGATGAAGCATGGATTGATTTGACATCTTCACAAATGTTATTTGGTGGAGATCCTATAGTGATTGCAAGAGAAATACAAGAAAGAATATATCGTGAAATAGGAATTACTGTTTCTATGGGTGTCAGCTTTAATAAGGTGTTTGCAAAGCTTGGTAGTGATTTGAATAAAGAAAAAGGATTGACAGTCATTTCTAAAAAGAATTTTAGAGATGTTGTTTTTCCTTTGCAAGTTAGAGATTTGTTTTATGTTGGGAAAGCAACAACTGCTAAATTAAATGAAAAAGGTATTTATACTATTGGTGATATTGCACATCAACGTAAGGATTATTTAAAATCATTTTTAGGTAAGAATGGTGAAATGATTTGGTATTTTGCAAAAGGTATGGATATTAGTGAAGTTGCTTTATCCTCTTATGAACGTGAACCAAAATCAGTTGGAAATGGAATCACTACAATTCATGATATTTCTACTTATGAAGAGGCAAAAGGTGTTTTTAGAACTTTAGTAGAATCAGTTTCATCTCGTTTAAAGGATCAAAATTTAAAGGGATCTATTATTTCTATTCATATGCGTGATAGTCATTTGCAAAGTTTTACAAGACAAAAAAAGATTGATCTCGCCACAAATATTTCTAGTGAGATTATGACAACTGTTGAGATTCTTCTAAATGAAAATTGTTTGAGTTATTCTGGACATTTGGATAAACCGTATCGAAGTGTCAGTGTTTGTGTAAGTCAATTGCGCCATGATTATGATGAAGTGCAATTAAATTTTTTTGTTGATGAAAATGAAAGACAAAAAGAAAAGCGTATAGATATTGTTTTTGATGAAATTAGAAGAAAATTCGGTTTTGGAAAGATTAAAAAGTGTTGTATGGAATTGAATAAGGAATTAACAAATTTTAATCCTAAGGAAGAACATATAATCCATCCTGAGGGCTGGTTTAAATAATGCGTTTATACAAAAGGTATGTTGAAGTTATTGTTTTAACAAGTAAAGAGGGGAAGTTAAAACCGCTTTATTTAATATGGGATGGAGAGGAAGGGAAAGAAAGTTTTAGAATTGATAAAATTTATAATATTAGAAAGGCAGCTTCACAAGTTGGTGGGTGTGGACTTCTTTATGAATGTCGGATTGATGGTAAAGATAGATTTCTTTTTTATGAAAGGGATCGTTGGTTTATTGAAAGTTACAAACCCTAGATGTTTTCTTGTAGAAAATAACTGACAATGTTGTTGGATCATATGAGGAGGAAAGCTTATGTTTCAAGGAGAAAATATAATTAGAGAAATTTATACATCTGATGTTATTTTGATAGATGAAGAAATAGAAATGATGAGAAATGTAGATGATAGTTATTTTGATTTGATGGAAGAGTTCATTTCACGAATTTATGAACATCAATTGATATTGACTGAGGAAGAATTTAAGAATTTGGAAAATTGTTTTAATGATTTTTATTTTGAATATGCCTTTATTCAATTTCAGAGAGGTTTAGAATTAGGATTGGCTTTTCGTCATACTCATTAAAAAAATAGAGATTCATATATTTGTGAATCTCTATTTTTTTGGTATAATAAGAATAGGTGATAGAAATGGAAAGTACTGTTGATGTTTTGATGGTGACTCAATTAAATCAAATATTAAAGGATAATCATATTGAGTATTCATTACATACTGTAGGTGGATGTTCTTGTTGTGGATTAAAACTTTGCTGTCATGGACAGACTTATGATCAAAAGGCTTTATTAGATATTATTAATAAATATCTGGCAACAAAGTGGCTTATTGCTTCATATCAAATAAACGATCCAACTATATTATATATTGATTCAAAGTTTAATAGAAAAGAAAAATGATAAGACCTGCTATTTTAGGACTTATCATTTTTTAAGATGAACATAGAGCATGAAGCAAACATTGACATTGTTACAATATTTATTTCATCCCTTGAATTCCTTCTTCTAAGATTCTGAGTTGTAAAAGTGTTTCTTCATCTTTGACAAGTTTTTCTTTACCATTAATAAGTGTCTCATACAATGCATCATAATAACGTCCATAATCACCATTAACAGAAACAACTTTTTCTTCATGATACTGATTGTTATCATCATAATAAGTCAGTGTGCCATACTCATGAGGAAGATCAACACCAAAATCTTCATGGTCAGGCATATAAAACATTTTTAAATGTTCTTCTTGTTTGTCTTTTTTTTCTTTAACGAACATTCCTTTTTTGCCATATATAATAAAACTTGGACGTTCTTTTGCTCTAAAATAACTAGATTTGACAGAGACTTTTAAAGTTCCATAGTATAAGTCTAAATCAAAATAATCATTCATTCTTCCTACTCCTAATAATTGTCTCACATCATAATGGATAGAATCTGGCTTTCCAAAATATGAAATGACCTGGTCAAGAGTATGACAACCATGACCATATAAGTAAGAATTGATTTGACTGAATTCGTGAACAGACTCAGGGATATAAGGACGGTAATAATCAAAATGCATTTCTAACTCTAGAAGATCACCAAGTTTTCCTGATTCAATGACTTTTTGAACTGTTAAAAAGTCACTATCAAATCTTCTGTTTTGATAGCATTGAATCATAACCCCTTTTTGTTTAGCTAAGGTATAAAGTTCTTTAGCTTCCTCAAGAGTTTCTGTAAATGGTTTTTCTACCACACAGTTTTTACCTGCATTTAAAACAGTTTTTGCCAGTTCATAATGGCTTTGTGAGGGTGTAGATATAATGATCACCTGTACCTCCTGATCATTTAAAAGTTCTTGTAAGTCTTCTGTATAAATGACACCAGGGATTTCATCCCAAACATCTCGAGAATGCTTTCTAGTATAAATCATTTTAATCTTTATTTTATCTGATCTTTGCAATATGAATGGAATATGATAGCGATTTGCACTCTTTCCATTTCCAATAAATCCTACTGTTAACATAATGTCCTCCTTTAATTAAGATAATTCCATTATAGAATATTTCCATAAAGAAAAGAGAATATTTTCAATATTTGATAATTTATTTTCTAAATTTGATGAATTTGAGATATATAATATAAAGTCATATATACTTAATAAAAAAGGAGGAATAAAAATGTTAGCTGATTATCACATGCATACAAATTATAGTAATGATTCTCAATATGATATGGAGAAGGCAATATTGAAAGCAATAGATATGGGATTGGATGAGATATGTTTTACAGAACATAGTGATTATGGAACAATGGGAAACTATGTTGTTGATTATGAAGATTATTATCAAGGTTATTTAAAATGGAAAGAAAAATATAAAAATCAAATTGTAATAAAATTTGGTTGTGAATTTGGTGTGCAAATGCATACAATTTCTTCTTTTCAAAAAGATTTTCAAGAGTATCCATTTGATTTTATAATTCTTTCTAATCATCAAATTGATGATATAGAATTTTGGACATATAAATATCAAGAAGGAAAAACTCAGCGGGAATACAATAGAGGTTATTATCAAGCTATTTATGATGTGATCCAAAAGTTTGATGATTATAGTGTTTTAGGTCATTTGGATATGATTAAGCGTTATGATAAACATGGTAATTATCCAGATGAAGATGTGAAAGATATTCTTATTAAAATTTTAAAACACATTATCAAGAAGGGGAAAGGGATTGAAGTCAATACATCTTGTTTTAGATATCAATTGAATGATTTGACACCATCTCATTATATTTTGGAATTATATCATCAATTAGGTGGGACAATTATCACGGTTGGCTCTGATACACATGAGGAAGAACATGTTGGCTGTCGTATTCAATATGTATATGATGAATTGAAGAAAATAGGATATGATTCTTTTTGTACATTTGAGAAAATGAAACCAATTTTTCATAAATTATAGTGAATTGGAAATACTAAGAATATGTTTCTATTAAGTGAATGTATTCTTTTTATTTTTATAATGTTTTGTGATTCAGTATGGCTGAAATATTTGAGTATTTTTCTATGTTTTTTATATACTTTATATAGAAAGGAAGGTATTGTTGTTTTATGGGTTGTTTTATTAGCAGATTATTGTTTGTTAATAAATGATTATTATGAAATGGGGATTTTTCTATTCATTGTTGTTCAATGTTTATATCATGAAATTCTTGGGAGTCATTATAAATTTTATATCTTTTTATTTCTCTTGCTTTATCCACAAATGCCTATGCTTGTCCTTTGTTATATTTTGATGAGTTTTACAAATTTAATTGTTGCTTATCAGAAAAAACATTCCTTATTCATTACAATAGTATTGTTGGGATTATGTGATATATGTGTAGCTATACAATATATTTTTTCTATTCATGTTCCATTGATATGGCTATTCTATCTTCCATCACAAGTTTATTTTGTCAAAAAAGGCTTCATCAATGAAGATGGAGCCATTGTAATGGGAGACTCACAAAAAGAGCGCTCATCAGTAAAATAAGGCATATTTTAAGGATTGTTGCTGTATTGACTTTATTTTGCAGTAAAACTAAAATTCCAAGCCCAGCATTTGTAATTAAACCTGCTAACAATGAAGCAAAACTTAATGCTTGATTCATATACAGTTGTGTTAAAATGACACTGGCTGCACAATTGGGAATAAAACCAAAAATAGCACTCACAACTGGTTGTAAAAGACTATTATCTAAGAGGATATAAGAGAGTTGATCCGTTCCAATCATTTCTATTGCTGCAGACAAAATAAAGTTAACAACAAAGATAAATGCATATATCTTGATTGTTCTTAAGAAAGCTTCAATAAAAAGAGAATGATTATGGCAATGGTCATGAGTATCTTTTTGAGAAGTAAGATGATTTTCCTTGATAAAGACATCTACCAAGTACCCTATCAAAATGGCCAATATAAATTTAAAAATAATAATTTCTAATAAAGAAGAATAGAGCTCTGGAGATGTTAAGAGAATTGGAATCGCTTCATCACTTGTTGCAATAAAGACGCTAATTAATGTCCCTAGAGTGATTCTTTTTTCTATGAAAAGTAAGCTGGCAAGAACACCAAAACCACATTGAGGAATAATACCAAGTAAAGCACCAAAGATTGGACCATAGCGAATAAGATATTTATCAAAATGTTGGTTAATATTTTTGTGTTCAAAATATTCTAAACAAAGATACATAATAAAAAGAATAGGAAGAATTAAATATGTATCTTTAATAGTATCAATAAGGATATCCAAATTCTCACAACCTTTCTTACAATATTATTATATTTTAACGGAAAATAGAAAAAAATCAAATAAAGTGTTCATATAATGTTAATAAGTCAATAAGATAATAAGAGATATCAAATAAGAAAGTGTAAAATTGAGTTGATAATAAGAGAAAAAAATCGTTTTATATTCTATTATAGCAAATCATTTATACATTATTCTTATAATATATAGTAAAGGTAGAAGGATTATGAATATTCAAATCAAAGAAGTGAATGAGTTTAATCGTCAAGAGATTTTAAAACTAAGAGTTAAAGACACACAGGTTGGATACATAGAAAGTGTAGAGGAATGTTTGCAAGAGAGTGAAGAAGTCAGTTTATGGCGACCAGTAGGTTTGTATCGAGATGAATTGTTGATTGGGTTTGCAATGTATGGACTTTGGCAGGAAAATGGTGAAGAGCGAGTTTGGCTGGATCGTTTTTTAATAGCTGCTGACTATCAAGGGCAGGGTCTTGGTAAACAATCTTTAAATTGTTTACTTAAGCATATCTTTGATGAATATCAATGTCAGTACATTTACTTGAGTTTATATGATGATAATCAGTGTGCTTTTGATCTTTATCGAAAGTTTGGGTTTGTTGTTAATGGAGAAAAAGATATTCATGGTGAAACTGTTATGATCAAAAAAAGGATTAATCAATGAGATTAATCCTTTTGTATACTTTTATAAAGAGGATGAGTGCAATAAGACTTGCAATACTTTCAGATAGGGGGAAGGTTAACCAAACACCACTTAAACCGATATGGCTAATAAATAAGAGTGAGAGGGGAATAATAATGATAAATTGTCTTAATAAAGAGATAATTAAAGAATAATTTCCTTTACCCAATGATTCAAAAACACCAGACATTAAAATTCCAAATGTTGATAAGACAAAAGATATAGAGAGTATTCTTAATCCTGAAATACCAATCTCTAACATTGCCTGATTGGCATTGAAAAGTGATAATATCTGTGTTGGAAATATTGAAAAGAGAAGTGTTCCTAAAGTCAAAATAGTGGCGATAGTCAAGCCAGCGGCTTTTATTGATTGATCCATTCTATCTTTTTGTTTAGCGCCATAATTATAACTCATAATAGGTCGCAATCCTTGAATGACACCATTAGCAGGCATATAAACAAATGTTTGAAGTTTAAAATAAACCCCAAAGAATGCCACAGCGGTTTGTGAAATGGTTGCTAAGACACCATTAAGAATTGAAACAAGAACAGATGGTAGACACATCATTACACCTGATGGTATAGCTATACTATATAAATTTTTAAAGACTTGAAAATCGATTTTAAAGTGCTTGAATGATATATGAATATGTTCATTGTGTCTTGAAAACAGATAAATAGAGAGAATAGCTGCTCCAAATTGTCCAATAATTGTGGCAAGGGCAGCACCAGTAACGCCCATTGCTGGCAAACCGAAATATCCAAAAATAAAAATTGGATCAAGAATAATATTGATAAGGGCTCCAATAATTTGCATAATCATAGGAACTAACATATTTCCACAAGCCTGAAACATCTTTTCAACAGCAATATGAATAAACGAACCAAATGTAAATGTAATAACAATTGTCCCATACTGTAAACCGTATGTTATAACATCTTTATCTTGAGAGAATAAATGAACAAATGGTCCAATAAAAAACAGCCCAATCAACACAAACAAAAGAGAGTGCAAGAGACTCATAACTATACCCTGACTTGCGACATGTGAAGCATCTTTGTCATTATTTGCTCCTAAATGTCTTGCAATCATTGCATTCATTGCAATTCCAATCCCACAAGAAAAAGCTAAAGATAGATTCTGTAAAGGAAAAATTAATGAAACTGCTGTTAATGCTGATTCTCCTAATTGAGCAACAAAAATACTATCTATAATATTGTATAATGATTGAATTAACATTGAAATCATAGGTGGAAAAGCCATTGATATCAACAAAGGGAATATAGGCTTATAGCCCATTGGATTTTTCTTTTCTTCCATAAAAGACTCCTTTCATAAAAATAGCTATAGATGTCTATTTAAAAATCAGAAATAGAGAAATCTATAGCTATATCAAGCAAAGTTATTGAATTGCATGAATATTTTATATGGCAAAATGTCAATTGTCAACATTTTTCTTAAGAATCAATTGAATACTATCATCAGTTTGCATAGGTTTACCAGTATAGTATCCTTGAATATAATCAGGGTTGAAAGTTTCAATGATTTCTAATTCTCCTTTTGTTTCAATTCCTTCAACAACAACTTTTAATTGAATCTGATGACAAAGTTCAATCATTGATTTCATAAATGTTGCGTTGAAAGTATCTTTCTTAATATCTTTGACAAATGAGCGATCAATTTTAATAATATCTAAAGGTTCATCCTTTAACAAGGAAAGTGAAGAATATCCTTTCCCAAAATCATCCATTGCAATTTGAACTCCGAGTGCCCGTAATTCTTTTATTCTTTGAATAACAAGGTAGGCGCTTTGAGCAATGGCTGTTTCTGTTAACTCAATAATCACTTGTTGTGCAGGAATATGATATTTATGAAGTGTTTGTTCAATAAATAAAACAAAGTTATTTTCCATAAGTTGAACATGAGAGACGTTAATACTCATCATAATAGAAGAATTATAAAGAATCCATTCTTTTAATTGTAAAAGAGACTGATTAAATATCCATTTTCCTAAAGGAATAATATCTCCTGAATTCTCTAATATAGGAATAAATGTATCGGGGCCTATATTTTGAAAATAAGGGTTTTTCCATCTGCACAATGCCTCAAATCCTATAAGTTTGTGTGAGTGCGATTTAAATTTTGGTTGAAAGACCAGTGAAAAATTTTCAAAATCATTCAAGATATCTTGTTTTAGAGCATTGATTAATTGGAGTGAATATGTTTTTTCCTCTGAAAGATGAGAATGAAATAAAATTAAATGAGGTTGTGCTTGCAATCTGCTATATTGCAAGGCAATTTCACAATTTTTTCTCAGTTCTAAATATGTATTGCCATCTTTGGGAGACAGTACACATCCAGCATTGAATTGAATAGTAAAATGTTTATCTTCATAACTATGAGCATCTTGGCTATATTTTTCGATCTGTTGATATATATGCTGAATAGAATGAATATCAATATTTTTGAACATAATTCCAAATTCATCACTTTCTAATTTAAAAACGGTTGCATCTTTATGTAGCAATGTCTGTAGATTCTGGCCAATAATTCTTAAGACATTATCTCCAAAATCTCGATTAAAGAGTTGATTTATACTTTTAAAATCATTAATATTTAAGATCATTAAAGCAAAAGGGCCTGCGGTTTCATTAATTCTCTTTTCTAATTCAAATTGATTGAAAAGCCCTGTCAAATTATCACGATAATTTTTCTTGCCTAAATTTGTGATAAAGCCAGCAAATAGACTTGGTTCACCATCTTGATCATATTCAACATGACCATGACATCGTAACCAGACATATTCATTGTTTTTATTTAAAGCACGATATTCAACAATATGACTATCTGTTCTACCATCAGCTATAAGCTGATTGCTGTTTAGAAATTCATATCTATCATCAGGATGAATTTTTGTTCCAAAGACTGCTGCAGCATTTGTAAGGATTTCACTTGGGAAATCAAATTCTTCAACCATTGAAGGTGTGTATTTAAATATATTGTCTTTCATATTACAAATAAAAATATAATCATCAGTACTTTTTACCAAAGCATCGTATAATAAATCTTTATTATAATCAAATTGATTCTGAACTGGAGAATTTTTTTTGAGATCATCTAGAGCTTTTTTAAGGTGATTATGTTTTTTCCATTTATACATCTTTTCATCTGCATGAGTAATCATCTCATTTAATGATAATGAACAATCCGGTGTGATTTTGTACAATCCGTAACAGAATGATAGATAATAAGGAAGATTTTCATCATGCTTTAAGGATTCTAAATCATTCAAAATTTGATTAAGGTGCTCATGAATATTATCAGTAGTGTTATCATAGAATGAGAGTAAAAATTCATCACCACTCAACCTTAAAAAAACATCTTCTGAATTTAAAGTCTTTCTAACATAACTAGCAATGGTGCTGATAACATAATCCCCATCGTGATGCCCGTAACTATCATTGATTTGTTTTAAGTGATCAATGTCAAATAAACATAGAATGATATTTTTATTATCATCTCTGGCTTTAAGTATTTGATTTTGTAATGCTTGCTTACCAAACTTACGATTATAGATACCAGTCAATTCATCAAATGATGCATCTATTGTTAATTGTTTAATAGCAGTAATATCAACTGAATATTGAAAATGAACTAATGAATGATCAAACCATTCAACCATACAATCATAGTTTTGATAGACATGATTATCAAAAGAACTCATTTCTTCCCATGAATAACATTGTTGCGGATTTTCAATCAAGAGTTTGACAGGGCAATTATCACATCTATGGTAGGCATTTTTTTGTAAGACTTTCCAACATTGTAAACCAATAGGATTATCTAAACGATAATTCTTTTTCATATGTTCATTGATATAAAGAATTTCATCTGTATGTGGATTGGTGATGAGAACATTAGCTTTGATATTATCTAGGAATTGACTAAAAATAGTATTATTATTTAATAAGTTGTGTAGATATGTATCTTTATCTATAAATACACTTGTATAAAAATGAGCAATGTCTTTTAATACTTCTTTATCTTTTTGTGTAAAATCGCCTTCATGAATATCTCTTATAAAAAGAAGTTCCCCATAGTAAGTATTTTGATTTATAAGTGGACAAATGAGTAGATAGTGAACTGATGAATGATAAGACGAGATTGTTTTTTCATGATGAGTATGAATGTATTCTAATAACTGACAATCTTCTATTTGATAAACATAAAAAAAGTCTTTATCTTGTTTATTCTTTAAAAAGAAAGCTGCAATATTTTTGATGGGAATTAATGGTTTTAATATATTAAAAAAAGATATTAATGATTGTTGATAATCATTATCTAAAAAGAAATGCTGTAAATCTTTATAATTTTTATAAATATCTAACAGAAACTTGCCATTTTCAAAATCCATAATTTATCAACCCCTTTGATTCATTATAAATCTTTTGAAATAGGAAAACAAATGAAATAAATATCTTTAAAATAAAAAGTATATCAGATGACAATCAAGGAAAAATAAGGTATATTCATAAACAATGGAGTTGATTTTATGAAAAACAAAGGAATTTTAATGATTGTTTTATCAGCACTTTGTTTTGCTGGTATGAATATGTTTGTTAAACTTTCAGGGGATTTGCCTTCTATTCAGAAAAGTTTCTTTAGAAATTTGGTTGCTGTAATCATTGCTTTTTCAATCCTTAAAAAGAGCGGTTATGGTTTTCATGTTGATAAAAAGAATATAAAAACATTATTTTTAAGATCTTTATGTGGAACAGTTGGAATTATTGCTAATTTTTATGCTGTTGATCATTTGCTGTTGGCTGATGCATCCATTATTCAGAAATTAGCACCATTCTTTGTAATTATATTTTCATTTTTTCTATTAAAAGAGAATGTTTCAAAAAAGCAAATTTTCTCAATTATAATTGCTTTTATAGGAACATTGTTTATTGTAAAACCAAGTTTTCATAATACTCAATTATTCCCAAGTTTTGTTGCATTAATAGGGGCAATGGGAGCGGGGATTGCTTATACATTAGTTAGAAAACTATCAAAGAATGGTGTGAAAGGTCCACAAATTGTTTTTTATTTTTCTATTTTTTCTTGTCTCAGTGTTGTTCCATATCTTATATTAAACTTTCATCCTATGACTTTAGAACAATTAATAATTTTATTTCTGGCAGGATTATGTGCAGCAGGAGGACAATTTGCAG
The DNA here is from genome assembly GCF_009767585.1 of Coprobacillus cateniformis. NCBI lineage: Bacteria > Bacillati > Bacillota > Erysipelotrichia > Erysipelotrichales > Coprobacillaceae > Coprobacillus > Coprobacillus cateniformis. Next base: position 3,473,307 of record NZ_WSNW01000001.1, on the reverse strand, counting down.
TAACAGCAGCTTATTCTTATGCCGCTGGTCGAGATATTTCATTGTTTGATTACTCTCAAGTTGTTTTTGCAGCTATTCTTGGTTTTTTTGTTTTTCAACAAATACCAGATATTTATAGTTGGATAGGATATTTTATTATTTTTGGGATTACATTATATATGTTTATATCTCAACGTCGATTAAAAACAAATTAGTATTTATTATGAGAATAATATCATTTTGATAGTTCTCTTTTTTTACTTCTTTATTTTCAACTTTCATGTAAGATAATAAATTTTAGGAATACTACATAATATGACAAAATATGGGAATAAAAGTCTTTTGAAAGGGCTTTGATATGCTTGCAAACGACATATATTTGTAATATAATAATGACATGAAAGGGAGGATATTGGAATGAATATCAAAAAATTAAAAGAAATGAGAAAAAATAAAAAAGGTTTTACGTTAATTGAAATCATAGTCGTTGTTGTTATTTTGGCTGTATTAATGGCAGTTGCTGTACCTTCTGTATTAAAATATATGGGAGAAGCGGATGATGCTAAATACATGTCACAAGCAAGAGGTGCTTATATTGCTGCACAAGCTGAAATCACTAAGGAATATGTTGCTTCTACTACTAAAGACACTTTGGAAGCTAAAGTTGATGAAATGGTTAGTGGCACACCAAAAGTCTCTCAAGTTGATGTTTATATGGTCAAACCAACATCAGTTGATAAGACTGGAGCAGAAGGTGGAACTAAATTAACTGGAAGTCCTGAAAATGCAGTTATGTATGTTGTTTATTTTGGAGCAGATCCATCTAAACCTGAAGCTGTTGCTACAGTAGAACCAAACTCTTCAGTTCAAATATATAGATAATAAAAAGATTGTCTAACCCTCTCAATGAGAGGGTTTCATTCTATAAGTGATTAAATGTGTGGAAAGGGGAAAGGAATGGAGCCAATCGTATTGTTTTTATATGTTTATATGTTTGTTTTGGGGACATGTATTGCAAGTTTTATCAATGTTGTGATCTATCGATTACCTCTAGGTTTGAATTTTGTAGAAGGAAGAAGTTTTTGTCCAAAATGTCATAAGACATTAAAAGCATATGATATGATACCTGTTTTTAGTTGGTTTTTATTAAGAGGAAAGTGTCGTTTTTGTAAAGAACCAATATCATTAAGATATCCAGCAATTGAGTTTGTTGGTGGAGTTTTGGCAGTCCTATGTTTTTATAGATATGGAATTGACTGGATGACATTGATTTCTTTTGTATTTTCTATGATTTTATTAACCATTTGTATGATAGATTATGATACAATGATAATACCAAATGGTTTAGTAATTTGTTGTTTAATAGTGGCTATTGTAAGTGTGCCATTTTTAGATTTAAGTTTGATGGATCGTATAATTGGATTTTTTATAATAAGCGTACCATTATATATTATGAATTTAATAATACCTGATTGCTTTGGTGGTGGTGATATCAAGTTATTAGCAGTTAGTGGTTTATTAATGGGGTGGATAAACGTACTGATAGGAATGTTTATTGCTGTGTTGATAGCTGGAATTTATGCTGGCTATTTATTGCTGACTCACAGAATAGATAGAAAAGGTCACATTGCTTTTGGACCTTATATTTGTTTTGGAGTATTTGTAGCTTTGTTATATGGACAGGAATTGTTTAAATGGTATTTAAGCTTGTTTGGACTTTAGGGATGAGGAGTACAAGTTATGGCGATATTTAAGTATACTGCAAAAGATATAAATTCTAAGAAATTTCACGGCAAGATGGAGGTCAATTCTCGCGAAGAACTTGTCGCTTTATTGCGTTCTGATAATTTATATCTTTTACAGGCTAAGGAAATTATAAAAGAACAATCGCATAAAAAGATGAAACTAAAAGATTTATCAGAGTTTTGTAGAGAGTTAGGAACAATGTTATCATCAGGTATTTCGTTAATTATGACGATTAATATTATTACTAAGAGAACAACTGATCCTAAGCTTCAAGCAGTTTATAAAGATGTTTATGTGAAATTACAACAAGGATTATCTTTATCATCAGCTTTGGAGGCACAAGGAGAATTGTTTCCATCTTTAATGATTAATATGTTTAGAGCAAGTGAATCAACGGGTATGATGGATAGAACAGCAATGAAATTATCTGTCCAGTTTGATAAAGATAATAAGTTACAAAACAAAGTCAAAAGTGCAATGCTATATCCAATGATTTTAATAGTTGTCACTGTTTGTGTTGTTATAGCTGTTTTTACAATGATTTTACCGAATTTCTTTGATGTTTTTGAAGGGACTCCAATTCCTTTGATTACACAAATTATGTTTGGCATTTCTAAAGCAATGACAGCTTATTGGGAATGGTTTTTGATTGGGATTTTAGTGCTTATATGTTTCATCACAATGTCTATTAAGGTTCCTAAAGTAAAATTTGCTTGGGACCGCTTTAAGATTCATTGTCCAAAAGTAGGCAGATTAACAAGTATTATTTATACTGCACGTTTTGCAAGAAGTATGAGTTCTTTATATACGAGTGGAGTCTCTATGCTGAATTCTCTTGAACTTGCTAAAGCAACAATAAATAATAAGTACATTGAGAATCAATTTGATGAAGTCATTAAACAGGTTAGAGATGGAACAAATCTAAGTCAAGCCATTTCAAGTGTTGATGGGTTTGATCCAAAGTTATCTAGTTCAGTTTATATTGGTGAAGAAAGTGGTAAACTGGATCAAACATTATTGGATGTGGCTGATGATTTTGATTATGAAGCCGAATTAGCTACAGAGAAGATGGTTACTTTATTGCAACCATTAATGATTATTATATTAGGTGTTATCATTGGAACAATTATAGTCTCAGTCATGCTTCCGCTCTATTCTTTATATGGAAGTATTGGTGGGAAATAGGAGGAAAGAGAAATGAAAAGTGGAACAGTTATTTATATTTCAAACGAAAATATTTCTGTGGTGACTGCTGAAGCTAAACGTGATGTTTTAAGAGTTGTCGATTATTTTCAAATTCCTCTTAAAGAGGGGACAATGTTAAATGGAGTGATTATTGATGAAAATGAAATGAAGCGAAGCTTAAAAACAGTTTATGATAGAGGAGTTCATGAGACGTGTTTAATTGTTGATAGTGCAAAAATTTTAGCAAAAGCAGCGAGTGTTCCCAAAATGCGTGAAAGTGAAATTTTGCAATTTGTTAAAGATGAATTGTCTGCTATTGATAGTAATAGCGAAGATATTGTTTATGATTTTGCTTATCTTGGTGATGATGACTCTGCCAAAGGAGCAAGTAAAATATTTTGTGTCGGAGTTGAAAGGCAATTTATTGGTAGTTATCTAACACTTTTTGAAGAAGTGGGCATTAGAGTCATAGCTATTGATTATGCAATTAATGTGCTAATTTCCTTGGTTAATGAGTTAAGTGGATTCTTAGATAAAACATATGCAGTTTGTCAAGTGGATGGTCAGAACTTGATTAGTGTATTATTTATGAATAATGAATACGCTTTAACCAACCGTTCACGTATTTTTGCAAATCGAGGGACAACTGATTTTGAGAATGAAGTTATTAATGCGATATCACAACTTAAACAATTTGCTTCTTCTAGTCATCAAAACTTACCAATGAGTGATATTTATTTCTTTGGTTTAAAACATGGAGAAGAAATTCAATTGTTTGAAAGAGTAAGACTATCATTAAATTTAACTGTAGGAAGATTACCAAATTCAAAAGCTATCTATGCAGTTAAAAATAATACACATCAATTTGATGTGAATGATTATGCATATCCCATTGGCTATTTGAAAAGAAAGTGAGGTCGTCATTATGTTTTCTAAAATTCAAAATAAAGAATTAGATTTACTTGCGGCCTACAATCGTAAAGAAGGTCCTTCAAAGTCATCAAAAGTTGTCAGATTGATTGCAATTCCTTTATCATTAATTGTGTTTTTTGGAGCTATTTATCTTTATTTGTTTATAAGTAATTATCATTTGCAAAAGCAAATTGATGAGGTGAATCTTTCAAATGAGGAATTACAACTTAAAATTGATTCAACAGATAAAGAACCTTATAATGAGTTGACTGTTTTACAAGGAACATATAGTTCATTAGAAGCTATTGATAATTATGTATCTGGATTATCTAAAATAGATAAGCAAAATATTTTGCAATTACAAAAGAAGTTATTGTCTGGAATGACATTAAACTCTATTTCATATAATCAGGATTCTAAAGAGATGACAGTCTCTTATACATCAAGTAATGTTCAAAATATTGAGAAGTATGTTACAATATTACGTAACTCTGAAGATTATGCTCAAATCACATACACAGGTTATCAACAAGGCTCTTCTACTACCTCACAAGGAACAGGAGAAACAAATCCTTTAACAGGACAAGAAATCACTACTGATACAGTCGTATTGTATTATAATTTTAGTTTGGTACTAACATTGAATGGGGGTGCACAGTAATATGAAAGAACTCTATGAACATTTAACCCAGCGAGAAAAGAAATTGTTATATACATTAATTTGCTTTTTCATTGTAGTGGGTGGCTGGTTTCTATTGATTACACCTTCATTGGATAAAAGTAGTGAATTAAATCAAACTTATCAAAATGCCTTGGCTTTAAACACTTCAAAGCAAAGTGATCTTTCAAAATATCTATTAGCACCAGATGAATTAAAAATAAAAAAGAATAGTTTAAAAACGATTATTGATAAATATAATTCTCAATTATCAAATGAAAAGATTGATAAATTATTGACAACAGCATTTTTAACAAATGGTTTAAAACCTGTTTCTCTTGCAATCTCTGATGTGAAACCTGCCTCAGTTAAAACTGCCACAACAGATCAGACTCCTACTGATGAAGAAACATCAGAATATGTTACACAAGCAACAGTTAATGTTTCTGTATCAGGTTCATTAGTACAAATTACGAATACAATAGATACTTTAAATAAGATGAAGGGTATAGAGATTTCGAAATTCACTTATACAACCTCATCTTCTACACAAGGTTCAGGTACAAGTGCAACATTAACAATTGTTGTTTATATGGCCAATTCATAAAAGAGGTGAAAATGATGGAAAGACATGATGAAAGAGGTTCTACAATTATTACAGGGATTGTCATTGTCCTCATCATTTTTATAGTTCTAGGTACTGCTTTGGCTATTGCTGTTAATTATCAAAAGCGTTCAGTCTATGAACATGCACGTAAACAAGCGTATTTAAATGGAATTTCAGTTGTTGATGCTATTGCTGGACAATTATCAGTTGAGTCACAATCATCATTTTATTTACCTCAATCTACATCACAACCACTAGAAATTTCAAAAGTAAATTTGCCTGATGGTCTTGGGGGAGATATTTCAGTTGTTATTAAATATGATCAAGTTAATTCTAACTTATTGTATATTCAAGTGACATCAATCTATAATCATCAAACTGAAGAAGTCCAACTTACAATGCAAAAACATAAAAATATTTGGTATAAAAAAGTGTATTCACAGATTGGAGATGAGTTTCATGAAGAGTCTGAATAGTAAAGGTTTTACACTGATTGAATCGCTTGTCACATTTGCAATAATTGCTGTAGCTGGAACTATGTTTTTAGTAGGTTTTTATAATGTATCTATAATAGCTTCAGAAGGTTCATTGATTAAGACAACAACAAATACCCTATATAATGATCTCATATCAGAAAATGAAAATGTCATTAAAGAGAGTAATGAAAAAAATATGACAATTGTTTTTGCTAATGGTTCTACTCATACTATTGCTATGACAAAAGAATTTGTGAAAGATAGTGTTACAACGAAAAACCCTTTTGATATTCAATTACATAAATTGATTCCTAAAACCCAAGCACAGCTGTTACCTTCTATAATTCAAGAAGAGCCAGTGCAGCCAACAGAATGTTATGATGCGGATTTTTATGTTCTCAATAGTGCTCTTTCTGTTCTACCTAAGTCTTATAAAGAATTGACTCAAATTAATAAAGAATTTTATTTTGATTCAATTGGTTCTGTTGCTGAATCCGTCGATAAAACAATGGACAGTTTTATCTTTGGAAATGCTGTTGGTAAATATCTGGTAAATAGTCCTGATATTTCTCAGTTACAATTAGAAAATATTATATTTGAAAATGATTATTTAGAGTGGTTAAAGGGATCATCATATGAAATAAAATGGTTTTGCATCGATGGTGACTCAATACTAAGTGAAAACAAAGTCAAAGTTTATGGTTTTGTTAAGAAAATTGGAACCAGAAGTTTGATTTTAAATTATAGTACTGATAATAGCAAAGTTGCTTATTTAGATTTTGACAATGATGGCAAGTTAATTGGAATAGAAGCATTAGAGGCTGAGTTAATGAATAAAAAGGTAAAAATTAACAATAAAGAATATTCATTTGATTCAATTCAGCAATTGAACTTTGTTACTGATCAATCAACAGAACTTTATTTTGGTAAAGTTGTATAAAAAAATAAGGAGGCGATAGTAATGAGAAAGAATAGACATGGTTTTACTCTTATAGAAATAATTGTGTCTATTGCTATTGCATCAATTGTTTTATTGATTGCGGGTTCAATGATTCTTTCTTCTACAAAGTTTATGGGCACAACTGTTGAGACAGATTTAAATAAACGTAAAATTGATTCAACTATTGATTTTATAAGAGGGGAAATCATTTATTCTACAGATGTTCGTTTTGTAAAAGAGGATAGTCAGTATGCACCTAATTATCAAAAAGATAATAATTGGCATTATATCTATATCAAAGATGGCTATCTTTATCATGATGGGCAAAAGGTATTTGGTGAGGAGTTTTATAATTCTGATATTTTATCTGTCTATATTAAAGGGGATTATGAAAATAAACAACGTATTGATATGAAATATAGTCTTTTAGATTACCATAAAGAGAATGTTTATAGCAGTAGAGATACGGTCATGTTTATGAACTTGTCAGTCAGTGAAGATATTCAAAAACAAGCATTATATACAGCTGATTATTATGAGTTGTCTTATAATGGGTATTGGTTATTTTACAACAAAAAGTATACTGAACCTGTTATTGAAAATCCAAAAGAGGGAGATGGGACAGTTCATGATCAATTATTATCAATGGCTTTAGGAACGAATAGATGGTTTTATTCGACTTCATACTTTTATCGATTTGGTGATAGAGTTTTTCATAATGGATATTGGTGGATGTACAATGCCACAACAAATAGTGGTTCTGATGTTCCTGGAACATCATCAAGTTTTTGGAAGAGATTAACTTCTGAATGGACAGAACAGAGTCGGTATAGTATTGGAGATGTTATTATTTTTGAGGGGAAGTATTACAGGAGAATAGTTGATGCGAGTTGGAATGCTAAGCCTACTGATCAATGGAATAAGCAATGGGAAGAAATTTCTAAAGAAGTTGCTCAAGAAACAGTTTATAATATACCTGATAATGAGTATGTTGCATATGATAAAAAGACAGTTATATCAAAATTAAATAATATAGATTTGGATAAGATTCCTACTTATATTCCTGAAAATAATAACTCATATCATGTTTTTTATAATGAAACGCCTACCAAGGCGACAGATTTCGTAAAAATTAAGGATCAAGTTGTAACAGGAGATTATTATCATTATTATTATCGTGTTTTTAATAATGATGCCAAACCAGGTGAAAAATCGAATGGTTTTTTTGGATGGCAAGAAATCAAAATTGATTATGATGAAAATAGTGCATATGTTGTAGGTGATAGTGTTTTATCAGTTGCTAATAATGGTGCATTAAAGAGTCATTTTGAAGTGCAGATGGATATTTTAACAGAACAAACAATACAGAATATTAAAAATAAACTAGGCAGTCAATATACTGATGATTTGTTATATAGTAATTATTTGAATCCTGGTGGGGAATTTAACTTTACAAATCAATTTGTTTGGAAGAAACTATATTAGAAAGTGGTGATGTGTATGAAAATGATACCAATTGGTGAGGTTTTAAAAGAGCAGGGATATATTAATGAAGAACAATTGCAACAGGCTCTTGATGCTCAAAAACAAGATCGTAGTAAGAGGTTAGGACAACATCTTATTGATTTAGGATTTGTGAGCGAAGAACAAACTTTGCAGGCTCTCTCTGTAAAGTTAGGAGAGCCGTTTGTCAATTTAAATAATATCAATATTGATACAGAGGCAGTTGGGAAAATACCAGAGCCTTTGGCTATGAAGTATAATATACTTGCTTATGAGATAAATGGGAATATTTTGAATGTAATAACAAGTGATCCGATGAATTTTTATGGCTTTGAAGATATTCGTTTGGTTACTGGTATGGATTTATCAATTGCTTTGACAACTGCACAGTCAATAAATGATGCTATTTCCTATTATTATTCGCAGGTACGTGCAAAAACAGCTGCAGAGGTCGCAAATACACAGACAAATCAGTTTCAAATATCAGATGAAGAAATCTTTGATAGTGAAACAGATGATACACCAGTTGTAAAGTTATTGAATTCTTTGTTGACAAATGGATTCAATACTAATGTTTCTGATATTCATATTGAACCATTTCAAAACGAAACTGTTGTTCGTATGAGAATTGATGGAATGCTCATTGAATCAATGAAACTTCAAAGAAATATTCATAATGCATTGGTAGTAAGAACAAAGATTTTAGCAAACCTTGATATTTCTGAAAAAAGAATTCCTCAAGATGGGCATTTTGTAATTACTATTAACGGTGAGAAAATGAATCTTCGTGTATCTATTGTTCCAACTGTTCATGGTGAAAAGATTGTATTAAGATATCTTAATTCTCATACGCCTATTGATTATGCCAACCATTTTGGGATGAATGAAGAGAATTATCATAAAATGAAGATGATGATGGACAATCCAAATGGAATTATTTATGTAACTGGACCAACCGGTTCTGGAAAAACAACAACTTTGTATATGATTATGGAGAAACTTGCAAAAAAGGATGTAAATATCTTAACAATTGAAGATCCTGTAGAAAAGACTTTAGATCGTATTAATCAAATGCAGGTTAATAATGTTGCTGGGTTAACATTTGAGAGTGGTTTAAGAGCTATTTTGCGACAGGATCCTGATATTATTATGGTAGGGGAAACACGTGATGCTGAGACAGCTTCTATTTCTGTACGAGCTGCTATTACTGGGCATCTGGTTGTATCAACTTTACATACTAATGATGCTATTAGTACAATTGTGAGATTGGAAGATATGGGAATAGAACCTTATATGGTATCTAATAGCGTTGTTGGGATTGTTGCACAACGATTGGTAAAAAAAGTATGTCCTAATTGTGCTAAGAAAGTCGCAACAAGTGAGGATGATTGTCGTATTCTTGGCAAGAAAATTGAGTATGTTTATAAGGGTGATGGGTGTCCTGCTTGTCATCATACAGGTTATAGAGGACGAGTTGCCATTCATGAAATGATTGTTATTGATAAGACAATCCGTAAGATGATTAGTGAAAAAGTAGATATTAGTGATATTTCTGATTATGTTCGTCAACATCAAAATTATCGTTCTTTATTTGATGAGACTTTGAAATTGGTTGAGGATGGTAAAACAACTGTGAGTGAATTATTAAAGATCTCTTATTATGAAAGATAGGTGAAATGAAATGCAATCATTAAATGATATATTACATGTAGCAAGAGAGAATAACTATTCTGATGTTCATTTAGGTGGACAAAACAATATTATGATTAGAAATAATGGAATACTATATCCGTATGAGCATTCATATTCAGTTGATGATGTTGTTGCTATGATTTTATCAATGCTGAGTATTTCTCAGAAAGAAAAATTAGAACAAGGTAAGGATATTGATTTGGTTTATGTTGAGAATATGAATCGTTACAGAGTTAATGTCTACAAAGAAAGAGGGCAGTTATGTGCTGCACTAAGAATTATTTATGAGCGTATCCGTTCCTTGGATGAACTTCACCTTCCACCTGTGCTTAGGCAATTAACTCAAGAAAATAGAGGATTGGTTTTGTTAACTGGGCCAACTGGCTCAGGAAAATCAACAACTCTAGCTGCAATGATTAATGAAATTAATCAAAATAGAAAATGTCATATTTTAACGATAGAAGACCCTATTGAATATGTTTATAATCAAGAACAGGCACTCATCCATCAAAGAGAGGTTGAATTTGATGTTGAATCATTTGACATGGCATTAAAAAGTGCACTGAGAGAAGATCCGGATGTTATTTTAGTTGGTGAAATGCGTGACTATGAAACAATTCAAGCTGTAATGACATTAGCAGAAACCGGACATCTTGTTTTTTCGACTTTGCATACGATTGGAGCGGCAAAGACAATTGACCGTATTGTAGATGTTTTCCCACCTCATAAACAAGAACAAATTCGTACACAGTTATCTGGTGTACTTAATGCAGTTGTAACACAGCAATTAATACCAACAGCAAACGGAAATTCACGAGTTGCAGCTTTGGAAATCATGCTTGCTACACCAGCTGTTCAAAATCTGATTCGTGAAAATAAAGGACATCAAATTAATAGTTTAATACAAACTGGAATGAATTTGGGAATGCAGTCTTTAAACATGTGTCTTGCATCATTAATGAGACAAGGCGTAATTACAAAGGATGCAGCACTTCAATATTCTGATAATGTTTCAGAACTTCAACAAATGATATAAAGGAGGGGAATAGCCATGAAAAACATAAAAGGATTTACATTAATAGAAGTGATTGTGACAATAACACTTTTAGCAGTTTTGATGGCTATTGTTGTACCTATTTCTTTAAGTTATATGGATAATATTCAAGAAAAGAAAATCTTAAATGAAGCCGAGGCTGTTTTGAGTCAAGCAAGGAGTGGTGCACATTCTGATCGTTTGTCATTGGAGGGTAAATATTTATCTCATTCTGGAACATATACAGAAACAGACAGCACATTATTGTCGTTATATGTTTCAAAGGCAAATGGAGTTGGAGTTATTCAAAGTTTACGCTATGAAGATGGAAATGTCACTTATATGAAATATCAATATAATCATTCTACTATAGTTATTTATACAAAGGAAACGAATCAATGTGTAATAGATAATAGTCTCTAGCGGGATAAACAAATATTGATGTTGTTGGTTATGATGAAAAAATCAATAATGTGCTTAAGAACATAGGCTTTGATACTGCATCTTTTTTATGGCAAGTAGTGAAGTTGCAACCTAAAGAAAGTGTCAATAGATCTCAGTTTTTAATTACTGACAAAAAAATCACAGCTGATATGGCAGGATAAACAATTCCAGTTATGAAATATATTTATTTTGAAGGTTACAGCAGACCAATCCTCTCATACTTCTGGTAAAGGTGATTTTAATGTCAAGATAGAATGTATTATTCAATTACATATGATAGGAACTATAGAATATTTGGTTTAAAAAAATGTTATATTTAATAAAAAAAGAAATAATGTACATATATTTAGGAAAAAATGAAAATATGTAACATTTTAATATTGACATCATATTGTAGTTATGGTAAATTATAGACAAGAAAACCGATGAGTGGGAGATAAAACTTAAAAATGTATTTGTAGAGAGCTTAGGGTGGTGGAAACTAGGTAATGGCAGTTAAGTAAATGGACCTGCGAGGGCGAAGGGGAACGGTAACAAGTATCCTGAGACGTTGGCTTACGTTATCAAGCAAAAATGTGTTAGCATTTTACAGAGTGGGTTCAATGAACCAATAAAGGTGGTACCGCAGATATATACATCTGTCCTTTTGAGAGGATAGGTGTTTTTTATTTATATGCTAACAAGAGGGGGAGGAATAAAAAATATGAAAATGAATCGATGGTGTAGCTCCTTATAATTTAAAAAACAAAATAAAAAAGGAGAAGAAGAAAATGAAAACAAAATTAATTAAAGGTTTATTTGCTGCAGGGTTAGCTGCAAATATGTTGGTAGGATGTGGGAGCAATGATGCATCTACAAATGTAAAAGACATAAAGAAAGTGGCTATTATACAATTGGTAGAACATACTTCATTAAATACAATTAAGAGTTCTTTTGATAAACAAATGAAAGAATTAGGATATGAAGAGGGTAAGAATATTGAATATGTCTTCAAGAATGCACAAGGGGATAACAACACAGCGGCCAGTATTATACAGGAATTTAAAGCACAGAATCCAGACGTTGTGATGGCTATTGCAACTCCTGTGGCTCAAGCAGCTGCTAAATTATCAATAGATACACCCATTATCTTTTCAGCAGTTAGTGATCCAGTTGGAGCTAAGTTAACAAATTCGTTAGAAAAACCAGATAAGAATATTACTGGAACAAGTGATGAAATTCAGGTTGAACTGATTTTGGAAAGAGCATTACAAATTAATCCAAATCTTAAAAAGTTAGGAGTTATTTATAATAAAGGTGAAGCGAATTCAGTAACAAATATACAAAAAGCAAAAACATATGCGAAGAGCAAGAATATTGAATTGATAGAAGCTACAGTCACAAATGTTAATGAAGTACAAACAGCTATTGATGTCTTAACAAGTAAGTGTGATGCTGTATTTGCTCCAAATGATAATACTGTTGCAAGTGCAATGAATGTTGTGGGAACAGCTTGTGCAAAAGCAAAGATTCCTTTATATGTTGGTGCTGATTCAATGGTTCAGGATGGTGGATTTTTAAGTGTTGGTATTAATTATGAAGAACTAGGAAAAGAAACAGCTAATATGGTTGACAAAGTTTTAAAAGGAACAAAAATTGAAGATATTCCAGTAAAAGTATTTAAAGATAATTTAAATATTTATGTCAATCAAAGTGTTTTAAATCAATTAGGTATTGAATTACCAGAAAGTATCAAAAATGATAAATCATTATCAATGATAAAATAGGAGTTGAGGATATGAATTTAACGATCATTTTAGGAGCATTAGAACTTGGGGGCATATTTGCGATTATGTCCCTTGGTCTTTATATAAGCTATAAAATATTAAATTTACCAGATTTAACAGTTGATGGAAGTTTCACATTAGGATGTGCAGTAAGTGCAATATTTACAGTTCATGCAATGCCACTAATTGGTATGATTGCTGCATTTTTTGCAGGATGTATTGCTGGACTTGTGACAGGTTTGTTAATTACAAAGTTTAAGATTATGCCATTATTGGCAGGGATTTTAACAATGACAGGTCTTTATTCTCTGAATTTAAGGATTATGGATGACTCACCTAATATTTCTTTATTTGAATATCGTACATTGTTCACTACATTTGAATCATTCGATCCCTATCATAAAGTCATTATCATTTTAATTATTGTATTGCTCATTTGTTTTTGTCTTCATTATTTCTTAAGAACACAATTAGGGTTAGCATTACGAGCTTGTGGTGATAATGAGGACATGGTTCGTGCAAGTTCAATTGATACAAATAAAATGAAAATACTTGGCTTGTCTTTAGCTAATGGATTTGTCTCAATGGCTGGAGCTATCTTTGCTCAACATCAAACTTTTGCTGATATTAATAGCGGGACTGGTATGATGGTCATTGGCTTGGCTAGCATCATTGTTGGGATGACTTTTATCAAGAATGATAAGGTTGTTTTTCAATTGGTAGCAGTGGTTTTTGGTGCTATTTTTTATCGTGCTGTATTAACAGTCGCCTTACAGCTAGGGTTGCCTTCAGGAGACTTAAAACTTTTATCAGCTGTTTTGGTAGTTATTGCTATTGCATCAGCTAATATGAAAAGGAGGCGCTCATAATGTTAGAATTGAAGAATATTTCAGTTGTTTTTAATCAGGGAACAGTTAATGAAAAAATTGCTCTTTCTCATGTGAATCTCGAATTAGAGAAAGGTGATTTTGTAACAATTATTGGTAGTAATGGGGCAGGTAAATCAACTCTTTTTCAAACAATCTCAGGAGCTGTAGAGGCCACAGAGGGACAAGTTATCTTAAATGGTCAAGATTTAAGTCACATGCCAGAATATAAACGTTCACGTTTTATTGGTAGATTGTTTCAAGACCCATTAAAAGGAACTGCACCTTCAATGACAATTGAGGAAAACTTATCTTTAGCATCACAACGCGGTCAGCATTTTCGTTTAACATTGTTTTCTCATAAGCATAAGCAGGAAATGAAACAAGCGCTTGCTGAACTAAATCTTGGTTTAGAAGAAAGACTAGACATGAAAGTGGGTACACTTTCAGGAGGGCAGCGACAAGCATTGACATTGCTCATGGCGACATATGTAAAACCTGAACTTTTATTGCTGGATGAACATACTGCTGCATTAGATCCTAAAACAGCTCAAAAGGTACTGGAAATTTCTTCACGACTTGTTGAAGAACATCAAATTACAACTTTGATGATTACTCATAATATGGAAGATGCTCTTAAATATGGAAACAAAACTATGATTATGAAAGATGGACAAGTTATAGCTGTTATTGAAGGTGATAAAAGAGAAAAGATGAGTGTTGAAGAGTTAATTCATTTGTATTCTTCTTCTACTCATGACTATAATGATCGTATATTCTTAAAACAATAAAAACTTTTATAATTTATATGAAATGTTATTGCTTATTAAAGGCAATAACTTTTGTATTTATAGAGTAAAGACAACGAAACAAAAGGAGCGTTTATCTCAAATAAAATACCCCACATAAAGTGGGGTATCATTTATTTTTCTAAGATAAAGTTTGTTAAATCAACAGGTTCAACAATTTTACCATCTTTGTACACACGCATATTTCCTGATGCAATTTCATCAATTAAGATAACTTCATCATTATTATAACCGAATTCAAATTTAATATCATAAAGTTTTAATCCTTTTGATTTTAAATCATCAGCAACAATTTGAGTGATTTTTAATGTTTGTTCTTTTAAACTATCATATTGAGCAGCGGACATTACATTTAATGCAACCAAAGCATCTTTTGTAATTAATGGATCTCCATTGTCATCATCTTTTAAAGTACATTCAACTAAACCACCAGGTAATTCGGTACCATCTTCAATTAATGAACCATAACGGCGAATAAAACTTCCTGTAGCAACTAAACGGCAGATAACTTCTAATCCTTTTCCAAATACTTTTGCTGGAAGAACTTCCATTGTTGCATTGTCAACATCTGCACTCACATAATGTGTCTTAACACCAGCATCTTTTAAAATTTCAAAGAAGTGAACTGATGTTTCAAGATTTGCTTTTCCAATTCCATCAATTGTTAAACCAACTGCATTTTCACCTGGATCAAAGACACCGTCTTTACCAGTACAGTCATCTTTAAATTTTAACATAACATTTCCGTTGTCTAATTCAAATACATCTTTTGTTTTACCTTCATATGTTTTCTTCATCTTATACCTCCATCTTGAATAACGTAATCATTATATCACTTTTTCAAAAGATTTCTACTTTCTTTGTTAATATTTTTGGAAAAATTTATCATTTGATAAAAAATTTTCATTAATAACAAAAAAAGAAGCTCAGCTTCTTATAAATAATATTGTTGAAAATAATGTAAACGGATTAAATCACAGATAGTCATGATTTGATAATTGAAATTAATACTATCAAATTTGCCAGGAACATAAATCACTTTGCAATTATTTGTTGCTTCTGTTCGTGTATATTTTTTATTTTGTGTAATCAGAATTTGTTGAGCCTTGTCAATATGAACATCTGTTCTCGATTTCTTAAATCCTTCTAGATATCGTCCTGTTGCACTAATCACTATAGCAACATCTTTTTCATCTAGAACAATTGGATCATAACTATGATATTGAATAAATGGCTTTCCAAATGTAATCATGTCTGTTTGCAATTCAATCGCAATTGAAATTGGATACAATGCACCAAAAACAACAATTCTTTTTGCATGATATAATTTTTTACAAATGTCACTAATCGTTTTTTCCATTTCTTCATCAGTACAATCTTTGTCCATATTTCTAATCAAATCACGACTATCAACGCCAACCATTCTGACACGAATTTGATTTAATCGTGTTTGATAATGATTGATCAATGTTTGTCTAAAGTCTTCATAAGTTTCAAATCCTAGCAAAGATATAAAAGAGTAGAGCTGTTCTTTCTTAAAACATCCTTTATGTAAGAATTCTTCTTCGCTCATATCTTCTATTTCTAAATAATGAAAGATGATAAATGTGCAAATTTTATAATGAAAATCATGAAATAAAGTACCATTCAAATATGTAAGTATACGACTTAATAAGATATTCATGTGATGACCTCCCTTATTCTTTATTATATCATGAATAAAAGTGAAAAGATAAATATTTTTCTTTTCAGAAAAAAATGTTATAATGCAGACAATGAGGTGGACTTATGCGGATTATTAAAGTTGATATATCACAAATTAATTATCAATATCGTGATTATGACCAGAATCTATATGATTCTGTTATGAGAATTGGTTTTTCTTTTCCAATACAACTTATTATTAAGGATAATAAGTATCTATGCTTAGATGGCCATAAACGTTTATCTGTTTTACAGGATATTTTGGAAAAAAATCCTCAATATAAAAGAGGAAGTCAAGTTTATGTTCTGATTAAGAATAATGATAATATACGATCAAATGATTGTTGGAGAGGGAGGAATTCACATTAAACCACTATATTCTATTTTAATGAAAAATAATTTGGGGAATATGAATGAGTGTAGAACATTAATCAAACATGGATTTGTTGAGGTCAATAATCAAGTTATAAATGATCATCGCTACGTCGTTCATGATGATGATAAAATTAATGTATTTGGAAAAGCAATTCACTCTCAGCCTTTTGTTTATTATATGATGAACAAGCCTAAAGGTTATATTTGTGCTAATTATGATAAAAATCATTTGTGTGTTGTTGATTTAATTGAAAGAAATGATTGCATCTGTGTTGGTAGATTAGATAAGGATACAACTGGTTTTTTACTTTTAACAAATGATAAATCTATTGTCAAAGCCTTATTATTACCACAAAATCATCAGCCAAAAACATATTTGGTAACGACCCGTTTTCCAATTGATGAGAATTCTATATATAGGTTTGAAATGGGAATAGTGATAGATCAAGATATATGTTGTCTGCCAGCTCAATTAGAACTTATAAATACTCATCAATGTTATTTGACTCTCCACGAAGGAAAATATCATCAGGTAAAAAAGATGTTTTTATCTTGCCAAAATGAGGTTGTTGACCTCAAGAGAATTGCATTTGCCGGTCTTGTATTAGATGCTTCTTTAGGTTATGGAGAATATCGTCAATTGAATCAAGATGAATTTCAAAAATTGAAAGAATTAGTTTGTCAATAAAGTTAGGTATATAATAAAACCATATGAGGAGATGGTTTTATGATGTTTACAAATCAAGATTTAAAAAAATTAATTATTCCACTTGTTATTGAACAGTTATTAGCAGTAACAGTTGGTTTTGCAGATACAATTATGGTGTCCAATGTTGGCGAAGCTGCTGTTTCAGCAGTTTCTTTAGTAGATGGAATTAATATTTTATTAATTAATATTTTTGCTGCTTTGGGAACTGGCGGAGCAGTTGTAGCTGCTCAATTTATAGGACAGGGATCACATGAAAGAGCTCGTTATTCAGCTAAGCAACTCATAATGATTACTGCTATTCTATCAGCAATCATTATGCTTGTTGTGATTGCTGTTAATGGAACACTATTGCATTTGATTTTTGGAGATGTAGATATTGATGTGATGAAAAATGCAGAAATTTATTTTTTATTTTCAGCTATATCATATCCATTTATTGCATTATATAATTCAGGAGCAGCACTTTTTAGAGCGACTGGGAATTCAAAAATTTCAATGGTTAATAGTGCTATTATGAATGTTATTAATATTGTTTTAAATGCGGTTTTTATTTATGGATTTCAATGGGGTGTTTTTGGAGCGGTTTTGGCAACTTTGATTGCACGTGCTATCGCATGTTGTGTCATCTTATATGTATTATCACATTCAGATAACGAACTTCGCATTGAAGATTTTAAACATTGGTCATTTGATAGAATTTATATTCGTAAGATTCTTTCTATAGGAGTACCATCTGGGTTAGAAAATGGTATGTTTCAATTTGGAAAAATTCTTGTCCAAAGTTTGATAGCGACGTTTGGGACCTATTCAATTGCAGCTAATGCAGTTTCAAATAATTTAGCTCAAATGCAGATTATCCCTGGTATGGCAATGGGATTAGCTATGGTGACTGTTGTAGGACAGTGTGCGGGAGCAAATCAATATGATCAAGCAAGATATTATATCAAAAAACTAATGAAAATTACTTATTTATCCATGTTTATCTTGATTGCTATTCTTTTAATGGCGACCCCATTGATTTTACCATTTTATTCTCTATCTAGAGAGACAACCGATTTAGCATACCAGTGTATTTTCTTACATGGACTCATAGCAATAACGATTTGGCCATTATCGTTTACATTCCCCAATGCCTTAAGGGCAGCGAATGATGCCAAATATACAATGATTGTTTCAGCACTTTCTATGTGGATCTTTCGATTCTGTTTGAGTTATGTATTAGGACAATATATGAATATGGGGTTATTGGGTGTTTGGATAGCTATGTTTGTTGATTGGGGTGTACGTTGCATTTTCTTTGTTTGGCGTTATCAAAGCGGAAAGTGGATGAATAGACAACTTGTATAAGAGTTGATATAATAAAGTGTAGGTGATGATATGAATTCAGGAATAATGGAAATTGATGTTCATGGTATGAATCAATTTCAAGCAAAAACAACTATAAATGCTGCCTTAAAAAAAGCGACTAGGGGGACATATATAATCAGAATTATTCATGGTTATCATAATGGAACAGTTTTACGTGATATGATTCGTAGAGAATATCGCAGTCATCCTAAGATTATGAGAGTAGAATTGTCAATGAATTCTGGTATTACTGAATTGATATTGCGGACATTAATATAAGGAGGATAAGAAATGGCTGTTTTAGATACAAGTATTCCAATTTTTAATTATTTTGAAGAAATCGCAAAGATTCCTCATGGTTCTTATAATGAGCAAAGGATTGCTGATTATATAGAATCTGTTGCGAGAGAGCATAATTTGCGCTGTTTTAGAGATGAAATGAATAATGTGATTGTTTATAAAGATGCAAGTCATGGTTATGAAAGTCATGTTCCACTCATGTTACAGGCTCACATAGATATGGTCAATGAGAAGAATAATGACTGCCAGCATGATTTTGAAAATGATCCACTTGATTTGTATATTGAAGATGGATTTTTACATGCCAATGGAACAACTTTAGGTGCTGATGATGGTTATGGGGTTTGTTACATGTTAGCAATTTTAACTGATGATTCTTTAAAGCATCCGCCTCTAGAATGTGTTTTTACAGTGCAAGAAGAGGTAGGATTATTTGGTGCATTTGGAGTAGATGAAACTCAATTATCTGCTAAAAGAATGATTGGTTTAGATAGTGAAACAGAAGGTGAGACATGTACATCATCTTCTGGTGGAAATGATTTGATGATTACGAAACAGATAACGGGTGAAGATAATGATTCTCCAGTATATGTTTTAGAAGTTAGAGGGCTCTTAGGTGGTCATTCTGGAGAGTGTATTGATAAAGGCAGAGGAAATGCTAATAAAATTGCTGCTAGAGTTTTATACCATTTCTTAAAAGAAGGTATGGACATTCGTTTAATCGATATAACTGGTGGATTAAAAAACAATGCAATTCCAAGAGAATGTACTGTGGCTTTTGCAAGTTCTAATCCTTTTAAATCACTTTATGAATTGGTTCAAGCCTATCAGAATGATATCTATAAAGAATTAGAAATGAGTGATCCAGGTGTTTCTATCACTATTCATGAAGAAGAATGTCCAGTGTGTATATGTTCACGAGATAGTGAGGCTATTATTTCAATTATGTATTTAGCACCTAATGGTATGATAGAAAAGTCACAAGTTATTGCTGGTTTAACAACAGTGTCATTAAATATGGGAGTTGTTCGTACTCATGATGATTGTGTGACTATAGATTATTCTATTCGTTCACCATTACAGAGTATTCGCGTAGAGCTGTCTTTACAATTAGAATTAATTGCCTCTTTATATAATGCTTATGTTAAGGTGTCAGGAGATTATCCGGGTTGGGATTACGATCCAAGTTCTCAATTAAGGAGTCAATTTCAAGCTTTTTATCAGCAATATACTGGTCTCAAATTAAAAGAGGTTGCAACTCATGGAGGATTGGAAACAGGTGTTTTGAAAGGGAAAATCCCTGAATTAGATATTGTAACAATGGGGCCAAATATGTCCGATATTCATACTCCAGATGAAAAATTAGAATTAGAATCTTTTCTCAAAACCTACCAATTGCTTGTTTCATTTATTGAAACTTTATAATTCAGACTATACAAATTTATTGAAAAATGTTACAATGTGCCCAGATATGTAAATAGCAAAACTATTGAAAAATAGTGACGCAAAGCTATAGGGTCTAATCTCATATGAGAATGACAGCCAGTTGCCAATCAACATTTGTATTGGAAAGGGTATATGAAATTATATCTGGTTTGCATATTGTTTTCATACATGGATATGTTATTATTCATTTCAAAGACGCTCATCCCTTTCAATCGTCTTGTATGAAAACGAAAGTAAGAGCAGCAATGCTTTTACTTTTTTATTTAAAAAATAAGAAAAAATCTTAGTCAAAGAGAGAAGGAAAATATATGAAATGTCAAATGAGTCAACGATGTGGGAGTTGTCAATATCTAGATATGGATTATTCCCAACAACTCATCAAAAAACAAAAATATTGTCAGAAATTATTTCAAAAATTTCCTGTTCAAGTACATTCTGTTATAGGTATGCAAAATCCATTTGAATATCGTAATAAAGTTATTATTGCTTTTAATCAAAGATATGAATATGGTTTGTATGAAGAAGGTTCGCATCGGATTGTTCCAATTCAACAATGTATGTTACATGATCAGGAAACACATCATATTTTATTAAAAATACAATCTTTGTTAAAAAAATATAGAACTTCAATTTATGATCACCAAAGACATAAGGGGTTTTTAAAACATGTATTAATTAGAAGGGCAGTTCAAACAAATCAAACTTTAGTAGCTTTGGTGGTTACTGAGCCAATGTTTAAAGGCTCTAAGAATTTTTGCAGTGAATTGGTGAAAACTTGTCCAAGTGTTAAAACAGTTGTGTTAAATGTCAACAAACGACAAACGAGTATTGTTTTATCTCAACAAGAAAAAGTTCTATATGGAAAAGGTTTTATTGTTGATGAATTGTGTGGTTTAACTTTTAAGATATCTGCTCAATCTTTTTATCAGATTAATCATGAACAGTGTACAAGACTTTATCAAAAGGTTAGCGATTTGTTAGAGGTGAAAGAAAATCAAACTGTTTTAGATACCTATTGTGGAATTGGAACAATTGGAATGATGATTGCCAGTCGAGTGAGTCAGGTGATTGGTGTGGAACTGAATCAAGAAGCCTATAAGGATGCTGTGAATAATGCAAAAATGAATAAGATTAATAATATTCATTTTTATAATCAGGATGCTACTGAATTTATGAAAGATATGGCAAATCAACGTACTCAAATTGATTGTGTGATTATGGATCCGCCTCGAGCGGGAAGTACAAAAGAATTTGTTCAAGCCATTCATATTCTGCAACCTCAGCAAGTTATTTATGTTTCATGTGATCCAGTTACTCAGGCTAGAGATTTACAATGGTTTTGGGATATTGGATATCAAACTCAAGATATTTATCCGTTTGATATGTTTCCACAAACACAAGCAATTGAAACAGTTATATGCCTAACAAAAGGTATGAATCAAAAATAATGTTATTTAACCTTTTCAATTGAATATATTGTTTTGAAGACCTAAAAATAGGTCTTTTCATATATGTTTATATAAAAGCTGACAGAATAAAACCTAAATAAATAGAGGATATGAAAAGCAGAAAGTGAAAATATAGTTACAATTATGGAAATAATTATTCACTTTCTTGTGAAGAATGTTTATGTTATACTAATAGTAGAGTTTGTATACTCATCATAAAAGAGGTGGTTAGAATGAGGCACTGTAGTGTAATTTCTGGAATAGTTACAGATATTTAATATAATTATAGGAGGATTTTATGGCTATTCCAGAAATGAAAGTATATCCCCGTTCAGGAGATAAAGAAACAATATATTTACAGAATGTTATTACTCATCCTAACATTAGAGTTGGGGATTATACAATATATAATGATTTTGTTAATGATCCTAGATTATTTGAAAAAAATAATGTTTTATATCATTATCCCATTAATCATGATACTCTTGTTATTGGCAAGTTCTGTTCTATCGCATGTGGGGCAAAGTTTTTATTAAATAGTGCCAATCATACAATGTCATCATTATCAACATATCCTTTTCCCTTGTTTTTTGAAGAATGGAATTTAAATATCAAAGATGTTTCAACATCATGGGATCATAAAGGTGATATTGTTATTGGAAATGATGTTTGGATAGGATTTGAAGCTATTATTTTAGCAGGCGTGACTATTGGGGATGGGGCGATAATTGGTTCACGTGCAGTTGTAACAAAAGATGTTCCGCCTTACTGTATTGTAGGTGGAGTTCCTGCTAAAGTCATTAAAAAACGTTTTCCAGAGAAAATCATTTCTTCATTGCTTAAAATGAAGTGGTGGGATTGGTCGATAGATGAAATCAGAAAACATATAAATGATATTCAATCTGGTTCTATTGATAAATTAAAATAATATCTAAGCATGATTCTTTATGAACCATGCTTTTTTAGATGCTTGTGGATGAATTATATTGTACATGATAGAAATATATAGTAGAATAATTCGGTGCAATCAAAAAGATAAGATATTGGAAGGAAAACAAAAATGAAAAATTATTTACAAGAAACACCAATGTTAAATTATTCAAATAAATCAATTCAAGAACTTATAGAAAGAAAAGGGTGGAAGCATTTAGATGAATTTCATCGAATTCTTGAAATCTATAATTTTGTTCGTGATGATATTTTGTTTGGATACAATATAAATGATAATGTGACAGCATCTCGTGTCTTGTCCGATGGGTATGGACAATGCAATACAAAGGGAACACTTTTTATGGCATTATTGCGAGGATGCCAAATACCTTGTCGAATTCATGGCTTTACAATTGATAAAAAGTTGCAAAAAGGTGCAATGACTGGCTTTGTTTATAAAAATGCTCCTTTGAATGTATTTCATAGTTGGGTTGAAATTTATTATGATGGCTCTTGGTATGAATTAGAAGGATTTATTTTGGATAAATTATATTTGAATCAATTACAAAAACTCAATTCATCATGTACAGGCGCTTTTTGTGGCTATGGTGTGGCAGTTACTGATTTTCAAAATCCAATTATTGATTGGAACAAAAATAATACATATATCCAAAGTGAAGGAATTAATCAAGATTTTGGGATTTATGATTGTCCAGATGATCTGTTAAAAGTTCATCATCAGGATTTATCAAAAGTGAAGACAATTTTATATAGATATTTAGGCAGACATCTCATGAATAGAAATGTGAAAAAGATTAGAAATCATAAATAGTAGAGCAGTTATTAAATAATTGAACAATTACAACTGAAGGCATAGTAACATTATTAAAATGAAGACAAGAAATTATGAAAGAAATTGATAATTTCAGAAAGTCTTGGATAGAAAATTATGGTAAAGTCATTTTTCCTATATAATAATACATACAATGGAGGTAAAACGAATGGACAGTGATTATGGAGTTGTAAAAATGAATATTGAAGAGCTTTTAGAGAAAGCAGGGATAAGTAAAAATAAAATTTGTAAAGACTTAGATTTACCTCGACCAAACTTTAATAAATATTGTCGTAATCAATTTCAACGAATAGACGCAAATTTAATTGCAAAACTTTGTTTTTATTTAGACTGTACAGTTGACGAGTTAATTAAATATGAGCATCCTAAGAAGTCTAAAAAGAAATAAAACTTACTATAATAAATCAATTGGACATGTATCTTCAGACATGTCTTTTTCATCATCATTTTTAATTTTATCTAATATGCTTAATTGTTGTATAAAATCATCAAATTCTTTATTAACTACTTGAGTCGAAAGATTTGATTTGTAATGATTAGGTGATTCATAATCATATCGTTACTAAAGAAGAATTATTAAAAGATGAAGTATTATTAAGTTTGTTACCTAAAAATGAATCTAATAATTATTATCTTGGTTATGCGACTTTAGATGATGTTTATACTGTTAAATATTTACCAATTGATCAATTCATTGATTATATTGATAAATTAAATAATGAAGATACTCAATATTATAGAACTAGTCCTCAAAAAAGAGATGCAGCAATATTTGAAGCGATTTGGTTATTTGATGAATTAGCATGTGTAAAAGTAAATCCTTTTTTTGCCGCTGATATAACATTTGGATATTCGGCATTATCTTTGTATTTTAATAACGGATATGAGCAAGAATCCCTTCTTAGCTTATTTGATAACAATCCTGTAAGACGTAATATATTTTTTGCTCAATTCTTTTATTTTGTTAAAAAATATCTAAAAAACAAAATAAATCAAGGGAGTCAAATTATTACTATGCATGATTTTGAAAAGAGAACTTTGAGTATACTTAAGAAGATATTGTATGTCAGAATTTGATCAAAAAGCAACCAGAAGTGCTTTTTACTGAAAATTATGATAAAAAAATTCATGAATTTGACAAATATATAACCTCTTCTTTTTTGGCATAAATAAAGAGGACAAAAATATCATTTTCTTTTATAATCATTTTATATTAAGGAGGAAAAGATATGAACGTACCATTTAGAATTGAACAAAGAGAAAGTTTTAGAGTTATTGGTTATTGTTTACATACAACAAATAAAAGAAAAAAGGGAAGAAAAGAAATTCCTTTGTTATGGAACGAGTTCAAAGAAAAAGATTTTCAAAGCACATTAATGCCTATGATGAATCAAGAACCATTTGGATTGTTTGGGATAAGTGTTTATAATACATATGAAGATGATTCTCATAAATTTGATTATTATATTGCTGTCTCAAGTCATATGACAATTGATAATGAATTAGATAGTTATATAGTACCTGCTATGACATGGGCAGTTTTTCCTTGTACTATTGAAACAATAGGAAAAACAGAGGTTCAGGCCATTACAAAATGGTTACCAAAGTCTCGATACAAACCATTGAATTCAGGATATATAACTGGGCGAATGAAATCAGGAGCACCAGATATTCAGTATTATGGTCAAGATGGGATTGTTGAGATATGGATTGGCGTGACTGAAAAATAAAATAGGCGAGTGATGTTCAAATACATCATTTGCCTGTTTTCATATTTTTATTATAAAGAAATATAAATATATTTATTATTGAAAATGACAGTTTAATGATGAAGATTTTATGACTGTAATAGGAATAAAGAAGAATTTCTAGTGAATTTGTGCAGCTGCTATATACAACTGATTTTTATCATATTCGATAATATATGACTCATTTTCTACATCTAAAACAATCACTTCATCAAATTTCAAGCCCTTTGACATTTGAATTAAAGTCACAGAGATACCATGAATAATGCTTGTACTTTCAGGAGAAATAAGATAGATGGATTTGATGAATTGGTTGGATTTGTTTTACAAAAGTCATAGTTTCATAAGTAGAGTGATAACTTTTAGTGAGTTTACTAATTTTGCATTTTTGTAGATGAACTGTAAATCTTGTAGTGTATGAGAGTAATCAGATTTCTTCCCATTCTATTGTCTGCTTTACTGGTAAAACAAGCATATCATAAAGGTTTAATTATTGATAAAATTCTTTATATAAGGTAAATGTATTTTTAAAATATAACATTCTGGTAAGTGCTGTCAGAATTGTTTTAGGATGAGGGATTTTATCGTATATACTTTTATCTTTATGACTTTTGTTCATTGTTTAATGTCTCCTTTGTTAAATAATACTTGCTATGCTTGTTTATGAATATATGATCTTTCTCTTTCCTTTTTTCTTTTAACAAAATTAAACCTTATTGTTGCTATGATGAAATACACTCTTACTAAATACGTTTCTTCTAAAAAATGGTATACAAAATATGTGTTTTGTTATATAGTAATACAGTATAAAAAAAGCATATGGATAATATGGAGGTTTAGAAATGGAAATTCTTGAAATATTAAAAGCTGTTCTATTTGGAATAGTTGAAGGTATTACTGAATGGTTGCCAATTAGCAGCACTGGTCATATGATTTTACTGGATGAATTTGTGAAATTGGATGTGAGTCCTGAATTCTATAGTATGTTTCAAGTTGTAATTCAATTAGGAGCAATTCTTGCAGTTGTTGTTTTGTTTTGGAATGATTTTTTTCCGTTTGGTAAAAAGGATAATCAACAGCCATTAGCACAAACTGGAGTTTTATCTTATGTAAAATGGGATAAATTTATGTTATGGTTTAAAATTTTAGTTTCTTGTGTACCTGCTGCTGTAGTTGGCTTATTATTTGATGAACAATTAGAAGCAATGTTTTACAACTATCAGACAGTTTCAATAGCACTCATTGTTTTTGGGATTGCTTTTATTGTTATTGAAAATAGAAATGCATCACAGCACTCACGCATTAATTCGCTTGCTGATATAACATTTAATACAGCACTCTTAATTGGGATTTTTCAATTAATTGCTGCTATTTTCCCAGGAACGTCTCGTTCAGGTGCAACAATTGTTGGAGCATTATTATTAGGTGTTTCTAGAACAGTTGCTGCTGAGTTTACTTTTTTCTTAGCTATTCCTGTTATGTTTGGGGCATCATTGTTGAAATTGGTTAAATTTGGATTTTTGTTCACAACTGCTGAATTGATTATTTTGGTTATTGGAATGATTGTTGCCTTTATGGTTTCAGTTGTTGTGATTAAATTTTTAATGGGATATATTAAGAAACATGACTTTAAGGTTTTTGGATGGTATCGTATTGTATTAGGGATTTTAGTACTTGCATATTTTTTAATGAGATAACATGAGAAATCATGTTTTCTTTTTGTCTTAAATAAAGTATCATAGAGGTAGAGTTGAAATTATGAATGGAGGACATAAAAAATGGCAAAGTATACCAAATCATTTCAAGGAAATTATAATCATTTTCTCAAGTATATAGAGAACGAAATTATTCAAGGAAGTATGTCTGCTACTATTGAAGATAGGCATCAAAGTGTTATTAATAATGTTCAGTGTACAATTTTGGTTTTCGAACGATATAGTTATATAGGTGGAAATCGTGTAAGTATGAATGTTACTATTTTAGGTTATCAAGATTATATAGAGTTAATTGCTATTACAGCTGGTGGAAGTCAGGCAACTTTTTTTAAGGTCAATACCTGGGGTGAAGAAGCTTTTTTAGATAAGATTATTGATCCAGTTGAAGAATATATAAAGAAAAATAAAAGGAGGTAGAATATGATAGAGTTTTATCGCATTTATGATGTTGACAATGAATTGTATGAATTCTGTTTAAGACAAAAAGGTTATTATCAATTAGAAAATATAGTGATTACTAAAGAAGTGCTTAGGGAAGATATGAATATTCCTGAAGGTTATGATAAGAAAAAGCATTATTGTCAAAAAGTTTATATTGATCATCAGATGACTGCTTATATCGATTATCAATGTGGTTATCGCTATTCAATGCAGCATGATGATACATACGTATGGATTGGATTATTTTTAGTTGATGAAAATAAGCATAGACAAGGATTCGGAAAAGCAATTATACAAAGTTTTATTAACCAGTTAGATAATCATTATAACCATGTTCAATTAGCTTGTATTGAATATAATGAAAAAGGTATGGCATTTTGGCAATCGCTTGGTTTTTATAAGATTGCTGATTCTCATTTTGGAGAGATTCCTGTTGTTGTTTTTCAATTAGATTTATAGAGTTCTTTTTTAAGATAGGGGAGAAATGAAGCATGATGAGATGGATAGTTGTGGATATGGATGGAACTTTGCTTAACAGTCAAAAAATTATTACTGATCTGACAAAAGAAACTATAATAGATATGCAAAAATCAGGTTATCGTTTTATATTGGCTTCTGGTAGACCAACATCTGGAATGCTGCAATATGCAAAACAATTAGATATGGATAAATATAATGGAGTTGTGATTTCATATAATGGAAGTCTTGCAATGAATGTTCAAAATCAAGAGATACTTTTTCATAAACCTTTAAGTACAATACAATCAAAAAGGATACTTCATCATCTTAAACAATTTGATGTTGATATTATGATTGATAAAGATGAATATATGTTTGTACATGATGTTTATGCTGACAATATCCAACATGAATCTCGTATGGGATGTTATAAACTATGTGAAGTAGATGATTTAGAAGCAGCTTGTCAGTTTCCATTAAATAAAATTTTAATCAGTGCTAAACCATGTTATTTGAAACAGCATTTTCAGGAAATGGCTGAACCATTTTCAAATGAAGTTCACTCTATGTTCACAGCCCCATATTATTATGAGTTTAATGCTCTTGGAGTAGATAAAGCAACTGCTTTAAAGCATGTTATATCATTTTATGGAAGTGACAGAACAGAAGTCATAGTGTTTGGTGATGCACATAATGATATAACAATGATGCAATTTGCTGGAACAGGTGTTGCTATGGGGAATGCTGTTTCTGAAGTAAAAAACATTGCAGACATTGTGACAGATACGAATGATAATGATGGGATTGTTCAAGCATTGAAGGAATTAAAACTATGTTTGTAAGAGAATAAGGAGATATCAAATGACACTACAAAAATTTCAAAAACTTTATAATGAGACACATGACATCTGTCAAGATTTGCATAAGAAATCCAATTATATAGCGATTATGAGATTTGTCTTGGGTATGGGAGTGATTGCTGGTTTATTAGTAGGTTATTTTCAAAACCTACATATTTTATATGGTATTTCTCTATTATGTCTAATCATCTTTTTAGTAACTATACGTTATCATGATAGTATAAAACAAGATTTGTTAGAAAAGCAATCACTTGCGAATGTATATCAAGATCATATAAAACGTATGACGAATCAGTGGACAACATTTTCTGAAACTGGTCAGGCATATTTAAATGATAATCCAAAGGCGATTGATTTAGATATTGTTGGACACCACTCATTATTTCAAATGATAAATCTTGCATTTACTCAAAAGGGTCAAAAAAAACTTGCTGATATTCTTATAGAAGACGGTATTCAGCAGGAAGAGCTTGAGAAACATCAAGAAACAGTGTTAGAGATGAGCCAGCATGAGGCATTTGTTTTGCAACTAGAAGCCTATGGAAAGATGACACAAGCCCATAAAGAAACTGTGATTCAAAATTTTATGACTCATTTCAATATACACTCTTATGAGAAAATATCACCATTTGTATTTATTGTTTCATTTATAACAATTGTATCATTATTTTGCTTGTGTTTTTCAATTGGTCTTCCATATACTTTAGCCTCTTTTGAAATAGGAGCAGTTGCTCAACTTTGTTTTGCATTCTTAAACTTAAAAAAACATCAGGAACTATTTGAACCTGTTGCTTTCTTGAACAAAAGCGTTCAAAGTTATTTGAGAATATTTCAATTAATTGAAGATGAAAGATTTGAAAGTCAACTTTTCAAAGCATTGCAATTAGAAATATGTGTGAAGGGGAAAGCAGTGAAAGGTATTCAAGAGTTGTCAAGATTATCTCAAAGAATTGGATATCGTCAGAATATTATTGCTATTCTTGTGTTGAATGCTTTAGGGTTATATGATTTTTGGCTAAGAAATCAATATATTGGTTGGCTTGAAAAATATCATCAGGATTTAGAAAGATGGTTTGATGGGTTAGGGCAGATTGAAGTTTGGGCAAGTTTAAGTGTTTTGAAAATAGATGATTTTGATGTTGTTATGCCAAAAGTTCAAAAAGAAAAGTTATTATCATTTAAAAATCTTAGACATCCTTTGATTGTCAAAGAGAAAGTTGTGGGTAATAGCTTTGTTATGAAGGATTCTGTCTGCGTAATTACTGGTTCAAATATGTCTGGAAAAACAACATTTATGAGAACAATTGGATTAAATCTTGTGTTGGCATATGCAGGAGGGTTTGTCTTAGCTGATCAAATGACATGTTGCCATATGCATATTATGACATCTATGCGTGTTAAAGACAATGTAGAAGAAGGTGTGTCAACTTTCTATGGAGAATTGTTACGTATTAAAGAAATGATATGTTATGCTAAAGAGGAAAAACCAATGTTATGTTTGATTGATGAGATTTTCAAAGGTACAAATTCTTTGGACCGTATTGCTGGCGCCAAAGCAACTATTCAAAAATTATCTCTACCTTATAGTATGACTTTTTTAACTACGCATGATTTTGAGTTATGTCGAAGTCAAAATGTTGAATGTTTAAATTATCATTTTGATGAATTTTATGAAAACAATCATATTTGTTTTGATTATCTCATTAAAGAAGGTCAATCACAATCAACAAATGGTCAATTCTTATTGAAGCAATTAGGTATCATGGAATAGTAGAATTGTTATAATAAAATTTGGATCATGATAAAAAATCCATTATAATTGTAAATCTAAAGGGGGAATATATATGGAAGAAAAAACAATGCGTGATATGATTCATTTGACTTTTGGAGAAGAAGTTGGAAATGCTATTAGTCATGGAGTCATGGCACTTGCTTGTTTATTTGTTTTGCCATTTGCAGCAGTCTATTCCTATCTTGTGGGTGGCGTTGTGAGGGCAGTTGGTGTCTCTATCTTTATTATTTGCTTATTTCTCATGTTTCTTATATCGACTATATATCATAGTATGGATTATAATACTGAGCAAAAATATGTTTTTAGAAAATTAGATCATATTTGTATTTATTTGGCCATTGCTGGAAGTTATACTCCTATTGCATTATGCGTTGTGCAAGGGTGGCTAGGTGTTCTTATTCTTGTGTTGGAGTGGGGGGCAGTTTTCGCAGGTATACTTTTGAAATCAATTTCAAAGAAAGCCTATCCTGTTCTCTCTACAACAATTTATCTTGTTATGGGATGGACAGCTGTGTTTTTTATTCCTGCCCTTTTGCAGGATGCATCTTTCTTGTTTCTCTCATTTATTGTTATGGGAGGAGTTATGTATTCAGCTGGTGTATACTTTTATTCAAAACATAAAAAGTTTTTTCACTTTGTCTGGCATTTGTTTATTAATGCAGCGAGTATTCTTCATTTTATAGCCATTGTTTTCTTTATGTAAAAATAGCAGAGATTCTTCTGCTATTTTTCATTTTCATCCTGATAGTATGTATCTAGAATTTTTTCTGCAATTGTTTTATACTGATTGCTTAATGCACAAATAAGCAAAAGCAGCATTGTTCGTTGGTCAGGATCATCAAGATCAAAACCTTGTTTTTCAATGAATTCTTGTGTAGATGTTGTAACAAGATGTGCTAATTCTTTTTTTGTTGATAAGAACTTGTTATATATTGGTTCTATTTTTTCAGTTTGTTCATGATAGGGTTGTAGAACTTTTTTTATTTCCTGAATTGAGATTGTATTTTTTAAAGAGTAAATCAGTAACATCTGTAAGATATGATCTTTAGTATATTTTTTCCCTTTAATTGGTTTTAGTAAACCTTCTTTAGAATAATTATTGATCATTGTTTTTGTTAATAACTTATCATCTTCATTTCTTTTGTTATCAGCAAGGTTGACATCAAAAAGTGTCATAATTTGATCCATATAAAGATCTAAAGAGGGGATATCTTCTGATTTTAAATCACTCGTATTTTCTATTTCTATTAATCTTTTGTAAAATTTATCATTGCTCATAGAATCACCTCGTTTATATCATACATGATTTTGAAAAAAATAACAACACATAGTTGACATTCGAAGAAAATGAAATATAATATACGTATAAAGTAGTTATTATAACTATATATAAAGGAGATGATATTGTGATTAAACTGTTTAAAAAGGCTATGGATCCTATTAGTAGTGAAACACATTTTATTGGTGCATGCTTATCACTAATAGGCTTATTTATTATGATATTTGTAGGATTAAAGAGAGAAACTGCGCCTATGATTCTAGGTGCTGCAATGATATTTGGTTTTTCATTAATTGCTTTATATAGTGCAAGTGCAATATATCATTTTTTTAAAGGGAGTCAAAAAATAAAAATTGTTTTAAGAAAATTAGATCATTCAATGATATATGTATTGATTGTTGGAACATATACACCAGTTGTTATGTATTGTATGGAAACTCCTCATTCTTACTATTTTTTAGGAATACTTTGGGCAGTTGCTATCATTGGTATTTTGGTGAAAATTATTTGGTTGAATGCCCCACGTGCAATTACAACTGCTATATATTTAATCCTTGGATGGGCTATTGTTTTTGATTTTCAATCATTTACTGGGATTCCAGTAAACTGTTTAATGATGATTGCAGCAGGTGGTATTGCTTATTCTATTGGTGCATTTATCTATATATTTAAGAAACCTAATTTGACTGAAAATTTTGGATTTCATGAATTGTTTCATATTTTTGTGATGTTAGGCTCATTGTTACATTATTTAGCTATCTTAATGTTTATTCTTTAAAAGCACATTTGTGCTTTTTTTGTTTGTTTTCTTGATTTTGAGGCATATTTTAAATATGGAGAATCAAGAAAAATTAAGATTGTATAAAAGAGCATTAAGAGATTATCAGAGAATTGCTTCTGATTTTAATGAACATAAAAGTTATACTTATAATCAGTTTAAAGATTATTTTCAGCCATATGGTACTGATATGGGAAGTGTTTTTGTTATAGAAAGAGGGGTTGTGAAGGTATATCTTATTCCTTACCACAAGGAATTATTAAGTAGTCAATCGTGTGATTGTTCATTATCATTACATATTGTTATTTATAGGATTCAAGAAAATTTTAAAGAAGAAATTGATAGTTTATCTTTACCAATGCTAAAGTGGAAAATTATGAATTTAGATAATAAGTGACATGATTATAACAAATAAAATTAAAAGTGGCATAAATAGTGCTGTTTTGTTATAATAAGAGAAGGTGATGAAAATGAAAAAATTAGATTTAACATATAAACATATTATACTTTATGTTTTAACATTCTTGATTATTGTTTTAGGAGATCAGATTACAAAGGTTATTGTTGATCATACCTTGCAGCTTGGAGGAGCTTATACAATTATTGAAGATTTCTTTTATTTTACATATTATCAAAATCAAGGAGCAGCATGGAGCATATTAGAAGGAAAGATAGGTGTATTCTTAATTGTTGCTGTTGTTGCAATTATTGGAATATTCTATTATTTCAAGCAATCACATGCTTATCAAAAATTGACACGATTTGGACTTGTCTTGGTTTTAAGTGGAGCTATAGGTAATTTGATAGATCGTATTGTGTTTGGATATGTACGTGATTTTATTGGTTTTAATATCTTTGGATATAGTTTTCCAATCTTTAATGTGGCTGATATGGCGATTACTATTGGTATTGGATTAGTTGTTTTAGAAGTAGCAATGGAGGAGTATAAAGCATGGAAGATATCAAAATCAGAATTGTAGAAGAACAAAAGGGTCAAAGAATTGATAAGATATTGGCAAAAGAATTGGCTGACTTTTCACGTACACAAATACAATCATTAATACAAAATGGATATGTTGTTATTGATGAGAAGCCTATTAAAGCAAGTTATAAAGTTGAAACTGGTGAAGATGTTATTGTTTATATTCCTAAACCTGAAAGTACAGATATTTTACCTGAAGATATTCCTTTAGATGTTGTTTATGAAGACCAGGATGTTATTGTCATTAATAAACCAACTGGTATGATTGTTCATCCGTCTATAGGTATTTATAGTGGAACCTTGGTCAACGCTTTGTTATATCATTGTCATGATTTATCAGGTATTAATGGTGTGACACGACCTGGCATTGTGCATCGTATTGACAAAGAAACGAGTGGCTTATTGATGGTTGCTAAAAATGATAAGGCGCATCAAAGCTTGAGTAAACAATTGCAGGAGCATACTGTGACACGCCGTTATTTAGCTTTGGTACATGGGCTTATTCCTCATGAATTTGGAAGAATAGAAGCTCCTATTGGACGTGATAAAAATGATCGTCAAAAGATGACTTGTACTGATAAAAATGCTAAAGATGCTATTACAAATTTTAAGGTTATCGAAAGATTTAGAGATATGTCATTGGTAGAGTGTCGCTTGGAAACTGGTCGTACACATCAGATTCGTGTTCATATGCAATATATCGGATATCCTGTTTATGGTGATCCTCAGTATGGATTGCGTCGTGATGATACATCACATGGACAGTTTTTACATGCCAAAATATTAGGATTTGTTCATCCAAGAACTGGTGAGGAAATGTATTTTGAAAGTGAACTTCCTGATTTTTTTGAAAAGAAACTTCAGGAATTAAGGAACGAGATGGAATAGGAGGAAAGATAATGTCTAAGGTTATTAGTTGGGATCAATATTTTATGGGGGTTGCAAAACTTTCTGCATATCGTTCTAAGGATCCTAATACTCAAGTTGGTGCTTGTATTGTGACACCTGAACATAAAATTGTTGGTGTAGGTTATAATGGATTACCATGGGGATGTGAAGATGATGAATTTCCATGGGCAAATCGAGAAGGGGATATGTATGATACAAAATATCCTTATGTTGTTCATGCAGAATTAAATGCCATTTTAAATAGTATTCAAAAATTAGTGGGTTGTCGTATTTATGTTTCATTATTTCCTTGTCACGAATGTGTTAAAGCCATCATTCAAAGTGGAATCAAGGAGATTGTTTATGAAGATGATAAATATAGTGATACACCAAGTGATAAGGCTGCTAAACGTATGCTGGATGCAGCAGGTGTTAAATATACAAAAATGAATAGATTTGATATTGATATTAAATAAAGAGCATCACACGATGCTCTTTTGTACTTTTTGAATAAGATGAGGTTGTATATCAGGATATGTCCATGAAACTGGTAAGTCAACAAAAAAATAAACTTTTTCTATTTCAGAATGAGGTTTGATAGAGAATTCATGAATATCAGCATAATATAACATACCATAGCTTTCTTGACCACTTAAATTCACACGTGTTTTTCCTGTGACTGAATAGACACAAATAGGGAATAATTTATAAGAACTTGCACCAGTTTCTTCATAAAGTTCACGCCTAGCTGCTTGTTCAATAGTTTCAAATGCTTCACGATGTCCACCAGGCACTTCGTAAGTAGTTCTTTCTTTATGTTTGACAAAGACCCATTGTCCTTTATATTTTGAAACAATAACAGCATATTTTAATAAGTGATCATCAATTGTTTGATAAAATTGAATTTTCATCATTATACTCCTTAATTAGAAATAAAGAAAAAGAATGGCTTACCATTCTCTACTGTTCTTCTAATAAAGCTTTTACTCGCTTTGTATTTGTGAAATTTAATTTTGCGACTTTCATCAACATCTTTTCACCATACTTTGTTGCAATTTTTGCAGCAACAGCATCAACAGCAGTACTTGTCCCACGACTTAAGTTCATTTTTAAACTCTTTGTCATATTCGCATAATATTGTAAATATGCATAGCGAGAAAGAATTTCTGCAGCAAGAACAGCCATATATTTATCTTCAGCATGACTTGTTTCAAACATCAAATCTTTAACAACTATAACTTCATTCTTTAGATAGTTAAAATATGTCTTTGGAGAAACAAATTGATTGATCACTTTTACCTTAACATTTTGTTTAACTTTTTGCATGACATTTACAGTTGCCTGATTAAAAAGTTTTGCTTTGATATTTGCCTGATTCAAGCCTTCTTGAACCATTTTGTTGTAATGCGAATTATCTAAAATTAATAAACTATAGACAAGTTTGTCTTTAATCTGTTTGGCATAATCTACAACTTCTTGATTGGATAGGGAATTCAAATCTTCAATATGTAAACTCTTTAAAAATTCAGAATCTTCCGATGTTACATAGCAAGAAACGATACATAAGGGTCCTAAATAATCAGATGAACCTGTTTCTGCACAACCAATATGATGATATGGAAAGATATCATCTTGAGGAGCAACTAAATGAGATAATTCCTTGGCGATTCTCTTTGACCAATGTTTTGCTTCCTGTAAAGCATTTTGCCCACTTAATTCAATTGTCCCATCCATTTTTGCTATAATATCACAACCAATAGCATGCGCTTTAAAGATAAGGTCTGTGTCATCAACTGGAACCATTTGACTATCATAAAATTTTTTCATTTTCTCCAATGTACTATCTTCCACTTTAAGTATAATTGGTTCCACACTCATCACCTCTAATCTATTTTAACATAATTTTGTTAATTTTGACAGAATAATTTTCAAATGTTATAATATCTTGGCTTGAAAGGAGGTATTTATTTTGGATTTTCATATGATTGATATTATTTTTGTCATATTTTTAGTTTTGATGGCAATTTTTGGATACATAAAAGGTTTTGTTACACGTCTCTATGACTTTGTTGGAACAATAATTGTTTTGTTTTTATCATACTTTTTAGCAAAACCTCTCAGTTCATTAATTTCAATTTATAGTTATGATGCAACCGATGTTTTTGCATCTATGGTTGGTCAAATGATCAATCAAATATTAGTATTTATTATTTTAATGGTGGTGTTAATGATTATAAAGAAATTAATTGGAATTGTCATTAAGCCAACATTAAAAACAATAATGAATACTTTCTCATTGACTTCATTTGTTGATAAAATATTGGGGTTGGTTTTAAGTCTTATTGAAGGGCTTGTGATTTCTTACTTAGTCATTGTATTTATTGTCATTCCTTTTACTGAAAATGGAATAGCTAATGTTCAAAACACACTTTTAGCTAA
This sequence comes from Coprobacillus cateniformis, assembly GCF_009767585.1. Lineage (NCBI taxonomy): Bacteria > Bacillati > Bacillota > Erysipelotrichia > Erysipelotrichales > Coprobacillaceae > Coprobacillus > Coprobacillus cateniformis. The sequence continues at coordinate 3,436,198 of NZ_WSNW01000001.1, read as the reverse complement.
ACAAGTTTTAAAGATTGTTCCAGACGTTAGTCATCAAGTTATTGATTTAACAGGAAGTTTTAAACAGACTGGAAATGCTCAGCCTGATTCTCTGGAAACTTTAACAAAGATCTTATTAACTGCTAAGGATATGGGATTCATAGATGATGAACAAGTTCAGAAAGTTTTTCAAGAGAATATTCAAGATCAGTTGTCTCATGAAAAGATGACTTTGAATGCAACGCAGATACAACAGATTGAAGACATTTTAAGAGAATCAGGTTATGATCAAAGTCTGATTCAATCAATATTATCTAATATACATGTGAGTGGTGAATAATGAAAACAATATTTGAAACATTAGAAATGAATGAAATTCAAAGACAAGTTCAAGGTTATTGTGCATCAACTTTAGGAAAGAAAAGGGTTGATAATCTTGTAATCTTTGATGATGTTGAGGATTTAGATGAGGCTTTAGAAAAAGTCAATGAAGCAATGAAATTGATATCTATTCAAGGTCGTATGCCTTTGGGTGGGTTAAGTGATATTTCTTTGTTATTAGAAAAAGCAAATCGAGATGGGACACTTTTAGGGGAAGATTTTTTGAAAGTTGCTCATCATCTTGAGTGTATTGTAAGTGTTAAAAATTATATTTTAGCAAGTGAGGTAAAAACTCATTTCTTGCAGGACTTGTGTGATGGTTTGGTTGAGAATCAACATCTCTTGAATGAAATACAGAGGTGTATTTTACCTGATGGAAGTGTGGGAGATCATGCAAGTGATCATCTTTATTCAGTGAGAAAGAAAATTCATCAAATTCAAGTCAATATACGTACAAAAATGGATTCTTTAGTTAAAGAATCTAAAGATATTTTGTCAATTGATCAAATGACCACCAAAAACGATCGTTTAGTCTTACCAGTTAAATCTGGCTATAAGAATCAATTGGGGGGACTGATCCACGCTCAGAGTGCAACTGGACAGACGACGTATATTGAACCAGAGGCAGTTGTTGTCATGAACAATCAATTAAGTGAAATGATGATGGCTGAAAAGGCTGAAGTGGAACGTATTTTGTATGTTTTGTCACAATTGGTAAAAGGTAATTATTATCATTTCCATTTTAATTTGGAAATTCTTGAGGAGTTAGATTTTGTCTTTGCCAAGGCACAGTATGGATATCAACATGATTGTTGCATACCTTGTATCGAAGAGAAAGGAAAGTTTATTTCTTTGAAGGAAGCACGCCATCCTTTGATTGATGAAAAGAAGGTTATTGCTAATAATATTATCTTAAGAGATCATCAAATGTTATTGATTAGTGGTAGCAATACTGGAGGAAAAACAGTAACTTTAAAAACAACTGGTCTGCTTTCTTTGATGGCTTTATGTGGAATGCCAATTCCATGTCTAGAAGCAACGATTCCATTATTTGACCAGATTTATGTAGATTTGGGTGATGAGCAATCTATTGAGCAATCACTTTCAACATTTTCAAGTCATATGATGAAGATTATTGAAATTTTAAAAGTTTCCACAAATCAGAGTTTGGTCATTTTAGATGAAATTGGTTCAGGGACTGATCCTCAAGAAGGTGAAAGTTTGGCCGAAGCTATTTTAGGACGTTTTTTAGAAATAGGTTCTTTTGTTTTTGCTTCTACACATTATGGTAGATTAAAAACATTTGCAAAAGAGCATCCAGAAATTTTATTGGCCTCTGTCTCATTTGATTTAGATGCTATGAAACCAACATATCGTTTAAAATTAGACAGTGTTGGACAGTCATATGCAATTGAAATAGCACAACTGTTAGGTCTTGATCAAGATATTGTTAACCAAGCGCAAATGATAAAAAGAGAGGCTATGAGTGAGCATGAAAAGTTAATGGAAGAACTTGAAAAGAAACAGGAACAGTTAGATCTTCGTGAACATGAATTAACAAAGTTATTAAGTGATAATCAGAAATTAGAAAAACAGTATCAGCACCAAATGCATCAATTGAATAAACAAAAAGATGAATTGCTTCAAAAAGCAAAAGATGAAGCCAATCAACTGTTATTAGATGCTAAAGAAAATATTGATTTGGTTGTTGAAACAATGAAAAATTCTTCTTTAAAACAACATGAGATTATTCAGGCAAAGCATGATTTAGATCAAATGAAATATTTAGATGAACAAGATATTATAAAACAGGACCATGAGTTAACAGTTGGTGACCATGTGAAAGTTACAAAAATGAATCGTGAAGGTGATATTGTTGAAGTTTTAAAAAATCATATGGTGATGGTATCATTAGCAGGATTAAATGTGAAACTTCATGAAGACGAAGTTACTTTTATGCATCCACAAACGAAAGTCAAAAAAGTGAAAAAAGCCTCTTTGAAAAAGACAACAGTGAAAAAAACTGGAACCTATGAAATTAATGTTATTGGAAAACGCTATGAAGAAGCAATGAGTCTTGTGGATAAATTTCTGGATGATGCTCTGGTGCTTGGTTATCCTCATGTCCGTGTGGTTCATGGTATGGGAACAGGTGCTCTGCGAAATGGAATTCGTCGTATGCTTGAAAAAAATAAACATGTTGTTTCGTACCGTGATGGTGGACCTAATGAAGGTGGATTAGGTGCAACGTTGGTTTATTTTGAATAATGAATGATTTAATTAAAGGTAAGCTTTCTTTATTGCCACCTTCACCTGGGTGTTATTTAATGAAAAATAAAGAAGGAACTGTTATCTATGTTGGAAAAGCAAAAAAATTAAAAAATCGTGTACACTCTTATTTTGTGGGAGCTCATGATTATAAGACGACAAAATTGGTCAGTGAAATTGTAGATTTTGAATATATTGTGACAGGCAGCGAAAAAGAAGCATTGTTACTAGAAATTAATTTGATTAAAGACTATTCACCACAATACAATATCATGTTTATGGATAATACATATTATCCATATATTCAAATGACAAATGAAGAACATCCTCGTTTAAAGATTGTTCGTGATGCAAAAGAGAAAAAAGCCAAACATTTTGGACCATTTCCTGATGCGACTGCAGCGCGAGAAACGTATAAACTGTTAGATCGTCTTTATCCGCTAAGGAAATGCAATCATATCCCTAAAAAACCTTGTTTGTACTATTCGCTGAATCAATGTCTGGCACCTTGCGTGCGAGATGTTGATCAGGAAGAATATGTGCAGATCAAAAAAGAAATTGTCAAATTGCTCAATGGTGATACCAAAGATAAAATTCATGAATTGACTGAAAAGATGACAAAAGCAAGTGAAGAATTGAATTTTGAACAGGCAAAAGAGTATCGTGATCTTATAACTTATATACAGCATGTTACTGCTAAACAGCATGTTCAATTCAATGATAATATTGATCGGGATATTTTAGGTTATTATGTTGATCATGGATATTTGAGTATTCAGTTGTTTTTCATGCGTCATGGGAAACTTTTATCTAGAGATTTAAATCTTGTCCCTATTGGTGTCAATGTTCAAGAGGATTTGCAGCAGTTTATTGTTTCATTTTATCAAAACAATACTTTACCGAAGGAAGTTCTCTTACCCCAGGATGTCGATGATGAGGTTTTAAAAGAAATTCTTGACTGTAAGATATTAAAACCTCAAAAGGGAAATAAATATTCATTGGTTCAAATGGCAATTGATAATGCCCGTGAGTCTTTAGAGAAAAAGTTTGAATTAATTCAAAAAAATGAAGCTGCAACGATTGGAGCAATGAAACAATTAGGTGAGCTTCTTCAAATTGAAACGCCTCATGTTATTGAATTATTTGACAACTCAAATATTCAAGGGGCATATGCAGTTGCTGGGATGGTATGTTTTAAAGATGGCATTCCTTCAAAAAAAGATTATCGAAAATATAAGATAAAAACAGTTGAGGGTCCAGATGATTATGCAAGTATGCGTGAAGTGATTTATCGTCGTTATTATCGTGTTTTAATGGAAGGGCTAACACCACCGGATATGATTTTAGTCGATGGTGGGTTAGGACAGATTCATGTTGCAAAAGAGGTTGTTGATTCGTTAAATATGAATATTAAAGTCTGTGGTTTAGCTAAGGATGACAAACATTCTACAGCTATGCTCTTGGATGAAAATGGTACTCCAATTCCGATTCATCCAAAAAGTGAACTTTTCTTTTTGCTTACGCGAATGCAAGATGAAGTCCATAGATATGCGATTAGTTTTCATAAGAATGTGCGTTCAAAATCCTTATTTGCTTCTGTTTTAGATGATATTGAAGGAATTGGTCCAAAGCGTAAAAAACAGCTGTTAAATCATTTTAAAAGCGTGAAAAGAATGAAAGAAGCATCGCTTGAAGAATTGCAGGAACTCTTGCCAGATAAGGTTGCAGAAGAACTTTTTCAATCTTTACAAGAAGATTAGCACATTGAGACGACTTTCTCATATACTAAATAGGGGAGGGTTACAATGCATTCCTTATTAACGAAAAGAGAAAAAGAAATTTTTACTTTGCTGACATTCAATAAAACAACAAAACAAATTGCTGAAGAACTCTGCATTAGTGAGAAAACAGTCAGAAATCATATTTCTAATGTTATTCAGAAATTGGGCGTTGAATCAAGAATACAGGCCGTTTTAGAATTGATTAAAATGAAAGAAATTGATTTGTAGAAATCAATTTCTTTTCTTTCCAAATGAATTGATATGTATTATAATGGTCAAGAAAGGGTGATTATATGAAAATAAAGACATGGCATTTGTTTTTTGTCATTATTGTTTTATTTGGTTGCTCTTTTTATATTGTAAATTTGAAGTTTGATAAATTCTATCGTGTGAATGGAATTAATAATGATAATCGTGTCCTGATTGAGAAATACCTGGACAAGGATGAACAGACATATTTGATTGATAATCAAATATCAATTGAATTGTTTATAGATTATTTAGAATTCGATGATTTTCATTTACAAAACTATCAATATTACAATTATTTAAAAGAGTCTGGCCGTTATAAAAAAACTTCAGAAATCTTAGATGTTGCAAATAGTCTCGTTACACGATTGAGTTATTTATATAAAGATAGTGCAATGAATCAAGCAAAACTTTTGATTGATAGATCTTTAGAGATGGTTTTCTTAAGTGAAGAAAATTTTAGATTTGATTACATAGATTTATATACAGATTTAAAACCTTTATATGCTTCTCAAGATTATTCATATATAGAAGATGCTGAAACTTATGTTCAGCGTTTTGGTGAAATGGGTATAGATGATTTTGATGATGTTAAAAAGACAATGCATATGATGACACAAGCATATTCAAAAGATGCACTTGCTGATATTCTGAAGAAAGAATTGCCACATAATGTACAAATTGTTTATAATCCTAATGATTTGTCAACGTTAGTTGATCACAATCATTACATTGGTAAATATGAGCCAACTGGATTATTGCTTGTTCAGGACATACCAAGAATAAGGTATGCTATATATTTACAAAGTGATGCATATAATGCACTTGTTAAAATGTATCAGGATCTCAGTAAAAAACACAGTGGTTTCTTATTGAGAGAAGGATATATTGGGGCACAATCACTTAAGGCGGATGAGGTTGGTTATACGGAAGAACAGCTAGGTTTAACGATTGAGGTTGCACAATCTCAAATTCCTTATAAAGATTTTGATAATACTGATATTTCAAAGTGGCTGCAAGAACATGCGTATGAATATGGGTTTATATTACGCTATCCTAAAGAAAAAGCATCAATTACAAACCATACTTATGACCCTCATATTTATCGTTATGTTGGTAAGGGATTAGCAAAATCATTACACGAATCTGATTTAACATTGGAAGAATATCAATCACAAAATAAATAGGAGGTATTTTATGGATAAACCAATAGGTATATTTGATTCTGGAGTTGGAGGATTAACAGTTTTGACTGCTCTACAAAAAGAATTGCCTCATGAGAATATGATTTATATTGGTGATAATGCACATTGTCCTTATGGTGATAAAACAAAGCATCAATTGCTTTCATATACAAAAGAAATTTGTGACTATTTTATTTCTCAAAATGTAAAAATGATTGTTTTGGCGTGTAACACAACGAGTGCAAATGTTTTGGCAGAGTTACAAGAATTATATCAAGTTCCTGTTGTAGGAGTAATTCATTCAACTGTTCATGATTTTTTGACTAGAAAGAAAAAGTGTCCTTTGATTATTGCTACACATGCAACTATTGAATCGCACAAGTACAGAGAAATCATTATGCATTATGAACCTGATATTCAAATATTTGAATTGGAAACACCTGCACTAGTGCCATTAATTGAATCTGGTCAGTACAAAAAGGGGATCCAGGATGTTTTGGAACATTATTTTTATCCATATGTGAATAAAGTTGATTCATTAATATTGGGGTGTACACATTATCCTATTGTATTGGAACAAATTAAGGAAGTGTTTCCCAATAAAGAATATATTTCAAGTAGTGAGTCTATTTGTCAAGAAGTTGCTTCTTATTTGAGAGTTCATCACATTTTAAATGAATCAAATGATAGTGGAGCAACTGTCATATATACAACTGGTGATCCTCATGAATTTCGATACTCATCAGAAGGATTCTTTCATTACCATGATTTAAAAGTTAACTTTCTTGAATTATAATGCACATCATTTTTAAGTGATGTGCATTTTCTTGTGCAATGAATCATATAGTATTTTGAGGTGGGATCTATGAAAAAGAAGATAGGAGTTATCAGTGTATTGGTTTTGTGTTTGACATTTGTATCAATTATGTATCTAAAAAAAGATAAAAAGAGCGATGAGAAAGTAGACGATGTTTATTATAAGAGTGTGGTTTTTAAGGATAGTGATAATGATTTGATTCCTATATCTGTTAATTTTCATAGTGAAGTAGAACTTGAGGAAGAAATTAGAAATAAGATAGATTTAATGAAATCAGATGAAATGATTCAATATGGACTCTATCCAGTCATTAGTAAAGATTTGGAGGTACAGTCAGTTAATTTAAAAGATCATGTTTTAACAGTCAGTTTTAATGATCAATTGGTTGCTAATCAAGATGCAATGGATATTTTAGAAGCTTTGACATATGTCATGACGGATTATGATGATGTTGAAAGAGTTAATCTTCAGATAAATGAAAAGAATGTTTCATATATTCCAAATAGTACAATTCCTTTATCATCATTAACAAAAAGTTTAGGTTTAAATAATTTTGAAGAAACATCTGCGTTTTTGCATCAAACAGTACCTGTCATGGTTTATCATCAAAAGACTATTGAACAATATTCTTATTATGTGCCAACAACTATGAGAGTTGATGAGAATGAGCCATTAACAAAACAAGTTCAAACTATCTTAAGTTATGTACAAAGTAAAATTCACTTGTTAGATGCCAAATTAGATAATGGAGTTTTGACAGTGGATCTTGATTCAAATATACTTCTAGACAATGAAAAAATCGATCAGACTTTAGAAGATTTAATTGTTTTGTCTTTGTCTTCTTTAAAAGATGTTAAAGATGTAGAAATTAAAATCAATGGTGAAGATGTAAGAACAAAACAATCTTCACAAATTGAATATAATTATATTAAAATGTAGTAATTCAGCCAGATTTTGGTATAATATCACTTGGTGATAGAAATGAAAAAAGTTGTAGTTATGTCAGATAATCATGGGAATGATTCTATGATGGAATATATTAAAGCACAAGAACCACATGCAGATTATTATATTCATTGTGGAGATAGTGAAGCATCCTATAAAGAATTGTTAACCGGATATATTTGTGTGAAAGGAAATAATGATTGGTCATTGGATTTGCCAATGGAAGCAAAACTTCAAATTGAAGATGTGACTCTATTTATTACACATGGCCAATATTTAGGATATTTTAATCGCGAACTTGCTATGAAAGACTTGTTAATACGTAATCATTGTCAAGTTTTCATTTCCGGTCATACACATATGCCATTATTTCTAAAAGATGGTTCATATTATTATATCAATCCTGGATCAACATCGCTCCCTCGAGGTGGAAGTAAAAAAAGTTATGCAGTTGTGACAATTGATGGTCAGGCTGTTGATTGCGTATTTAAAGAAATCCCTAGATCTCAATAATTGATCTAGGGATTTCTTATAAATCATTTTAAGCGTTGTAGGTATATCTATAATGAGAAGTCATACGGGTTAAGATGATGCATAGTCATTCTAACGAGATAAGAAATTATTTAGCGAGGGGCAATGAGTCTCTTGACTTCATAAAGGCCAAAAGATATCATATGTTTTTTGACAATATGAAAAACATCTCTATAACACTTGGACATTTCTTTAGCGAAATCTTTTTGATTTCCTGAAGATAAGTATTCAAAAGCAACCATTGCCTTTGAATTGAGTTCCTGTATTATTTGTGATTCATCATAATAGAAAGATAGATAATATCCCCAATACAGCACTTTATTATTTTCTTGTAAAACTGTTTTTAAAGGTTTGAGTTGTACATGTTCTAAAATACAGTGAAAAAGTTCATCGAGAATTATATTTTGACTGTTTTGAATTTTTGTTTTTAAATTGGAAATAGTTCTGGCATCAATTTCTTCAAAGGCTAAAAATGCTGCAACTTCAATATTTAAAACCATTAGCTGAAGAGCGTTCAAATAGATAATTGTATCTTTTCTATATTTTTTATTATTTAGACTTTTGATGGTGTATTGGTCGTTTTGAATATAGATTTTTGTCCCTTTGCCATTTATGGTTTCTCCATAACCGAGTTCATTGAGAACTGATAAAGATTTTTTGATTGTGGAAATAGAGACTTTGTATTGCTTTGCTAATTGTGCTTCTGATGGAAGAAATTCATTTTTTTTATAAAAACCTAAACCAACTTTATCAATGAGATCTCTTACAATTTGAGTATAATAATGATCTCTTCCGACCTCTACTGTCCAGGTATATGAAAATTGCTTTTCATGAATGTTTGGATATCGTGATGACAATTGTATTAAATACTTTTCCACAGTTTCTGCAAAAGAACTGTATATTTTTTGAAATCTCGATTTGATTTCATTATCGTTTTTGTTTAATAAAGCATCGCTAACCCAAAAAATATCTGGAAATTGCGGGTATGTACGAAGCAATTGAAGAAAATCTTCTTCTTCAAGAAAAAAAGAACTGTATGTATAGAGTTCAAGACTAAAAAAAGACTCTTAAATAATTGATTGTTAGATTGTGTTAATATATCATGGAGAAAGTGTATATTGATTTGTTTGCGTGCTCCAATATCATTATTATTCTTTGCACGATTTAATCTTTTTTGCCAATGTTTAAGGAAGTCATCTGAGCAATTTTGAATGGAAAGTGCAAAGATTTTTGGCATAAGTGAAGCCAATGTTTCATAAACAGCAACAATTGAAGACTTATGTTCTAAAACGTACTGAACTTCAAAATCTTTGTGTGTATGTAACGAATCATATATTACAATGGTTGGCTTTCTTTCTTGTGTTTGAATATATCCCTCTATCTTAAGGCGCATAAGCACATCTTTGACAGTTCTCATACCAACATTATAAGTTTCACATAAATGACTTCTTGATGGTAATTTTGAACCATATGGGAAGCGGCCATTTTCAATTTGTTCATGTAATGTTTTGTATAGATAATCAAATAAGGTTTGTTTATCTTGCACTGATATCTCACCTCGAATTCATTTTTATTTTATAAAAAAATTTTTTTATTTTCAACATACTATATGTATATGTACCCAAATATGATATAGTTTTTCAGATTAGTCATAATAAAATAATAAAAAAATCAAAAAAGGGAGTTAGTGTGAAAATAAGATTTCAAGTTCGATCTAGGGCGTTGGATGCATCTAGAATATGGCATGATTTCTCCATTGGATTTTATTATGATTTTAGACAAGAGCAAAAATATCATAACCCTAGGTTTTTATATTATTTAAGAAGTGTGTGCTTTTTTAAATCGTTGGATAAGTGCTAGAAAAGAACCTTTGCCATATCAAGAACTTATATCATGGTATGATGAATTCCGTTGTATATAAAAACAGCCCATCAAACATGGACTGTTTTTTCAATTCTTATAATAAAAAAACCCTTATAAAGGGCGTTTTTTCTAATGGCGTCCACGGCAGGATTCGAACCTGCGACCGCACGCTTAGAAGGCGTGTGCTCTATCCAGCTGAGCTACGTAGACATCTGTTTTTCAACTGCTCATATATAATAGCATAGCCAGAAAAATGATGCAAGACTTTTTTGTGATTTTTTCTGATATTTTTAAGAAAGCTTTTATGCTATACTGAGTATAGGGAAGGGTGAGTGTATGAAAGCGAGATTTGATAAAAGTTTAAAGTATGCTATAGAGGGCATTGAAAAATGTTTCCTTAGAGAACGTAATTTAAAGATACATATATTTATTATGGGATGTGTCATTATATGTGGTTTTGCATTTCATATATCTTATTTTGAATGGATGATCTGTTTGTTATTGTTTGCAATAGTTATTTCATTGGAACTTGTTAATACAGCAATAGAAGCAGTTGTTGATTTGTGTAGCCCACAAAAACATCCTTTAGCAAAGTACGCTAAAGATGTTGCGGCAGGAGCTGTTTTGGTAAGTGCTATTATAGCAGTTCTGATTGGATTGCTAATATTTATCCCTAGAATCTTTTAGAGCGATGTTAATCGCTCTTTTCTTTTGCAAAATGTCTTTCTATCATATACAGATATGAACAAACCAAAATAGCAAATATAATTTCAATATATCCATTGACTCTTGTGAAGACAACAATAAGGATACCTAACATTTGAATGCCAAAATCATAGAACCAGTGAATACGATTGTATATTGTTATATTCTCAAAAACCAACTGTCTAGTCCAAATAAATAATAATACAAGAAAACTTATACTTGAAAACATTGAACAATAAACATGGAGTTTTGAAAAAAGATCCTGCCCATTTATTGTATATGGACATAATGCGCCTAGAGACATTGTCAATCCAGTTAGGTTTATAATGTTATAAATGTATTTTTTTTGCCAAAATAAAAAATGAAAAATCTTGTGTGTTTTGTAAACAAAATAACAAGATGAAAGAATTGTAAAGAAAATAACAAGCAATCGATATTCAGCCATTGTAGCAACACCAGTCATATTCTCATACATCAGATTCGCACGACTTGTTATAAAAATTGTGAAGAAACATATGAATAGATAAATCATAAAACACCTCTTTGAAAGAATTATATACTTTTTTTAAAAAATAAAAAGAAAAATAGAAAAAAATTATGAATATATAAGTAAGGAGGTAAAAAAATGGATCCAAGAATTGAAGCACTGAAATATGAACGCAGTAATTCAGATGTATGGGGAAATGATGTCCATGTTGATTTTGAATATGAGAAATTAGCTAATCACCAAATCAAACTGTTTATGACTGCATATGTCGGTGATAATAAAGACAATTATCGATTTTGTTTAAAACTCATTTACATAGTGGACATGATTCATGATGGTATGAGTGAATCAGATATTGCTGAAGTTGCTATTAAAAGTGTTATGCATTCTTTTACGCAATTGATTATCTTATTAGATCCAATTGTGTGTGAAGACGAAGAAGAGGAAAGGCATTAATTGCCTTTCTTCTTTCACATTTTAGGTAATCTAACATAATTTAATAGTGAGGTGGGAAAAATGTTGGTTTTTGTTAATCATGATGATATGCGTTCGCTAGAACTCATGGAAGAAATGCTTCATAGAGGTTATTATGTCAGTGATCAATTCAAAGATATGAAATATGCTGATGTGATTTATATGGGGATGCGAGGAATTGATAGAAAAAATCGTTTACAGACACATCAAGAAACAGTTGTTATTGATGAGGACATGTTGGCTGCTTTTAAATCTCATTGTTTGATACTAACATTGATTCATAATGAATATTTAGAAGAATTATCTGCGCAATATCAATTTAGGTATTCTGCTCTTCTAGATAAAGAAGATTTTATTGTCAAGAATAGTATATTAACAGCTGAAGGACTATTGTCTTATATGATTATGCATCGGAGATATCCTTTGTATGAAAGTGAAATATGCATATTGGGATTTGGACATTGTGCCAAACCAATTATTGATTATTTAGTGGCAATGAAAGCAAATGTATCTGTTGCAGTACGTAAAGCAGAATATCAAAAAGATATAGAAGATATGGGAGCTAGATATTTGCATTTAAATGATTTGGATTTATCAAAATTAGATATTTTAATCAATACGATTCCTTATGTTGTGGTGAAAGAAAATGAAATTGATAAAGCTCATAAGAGATTGATGATAGTTGATATTGCATCATATCCATATGGAATCGACCATCACTATGCTTTATCTAAGGGATTAAATTGTCAAATCCTCTCCTCAATACCATGTAAGTATGCTTATGGGTATGCGGGAAAGATGGTTGCTGATGAAATAGAAAGGGAGTTAGAGAATGCTTAAATTAGGATTTTGTATTACAGGTTCATTTTGTAGTATGGATGATATGTTGATAGTGATGAAGGAATTAGTGAAAGATTATGAAATAGAGGTCTTTTTAACGCCTCATGTGAATACAATGGATACGAGGTTCTACTCAAGTCATGATTTGAAAGAGAAAATTAAAGAAGTTGTAAAAAAAGAACTGCATACGACAATACAAGAAGCAGAAGTTTATGGACCATCAAAAAAATTAGATGCTGTTCTGGTCTATCCATGTGATGCATCAACAATGGCTAAGTTAGATTGTGGTATCAATGATAATGGTGTAACAATGTTAGTGAAGTCTTCTTTGAGAAACAATGTTCCAATTGTCTTAGGTGTCTTTTCAAATGATATTCTTTCAAACAGTGGTAAGAATCTTTTCTCATTAATGAATAAAAAGAATTTCTATTTTGTTCCAATGTATCAGGATCAATATAAAAAGAAACCTAACAGTATGATTGCATGTCATAAAAAGGTTTCAAAAACATTAAAATGTGCATTAAAACATGAACAGTATCAACCATTTCTATTAGGTTATAAGGAGGTATAAAATGAAAGAAATATTTACTGCTTTAATCACACCCTTTAATCAAGACCAATCAATTGATTATGCTGGGTTATACCGTATTATGGATAAACTTATCGAAGAAGGCAACAAATCATTTTTGTTATGTGGAACAACAGGTGAAACATCGACACTTAAATTAGATGAAAGAAGATTGTTGGTTGAGAATATTTTAGAGAAATATCCACAAATTAGAGTGATTGTGGGGATTAGTTCAAATAGTACGTCACAAGTTATTAGACATATCAATATGTATAAGGACAATCCACGCATCTATGCATATCTCGTTATTGTTCCATATTATATTAAACCGAGTCAAAGTGGTATTTTTAAACATTTTGATTTAATTGCATCATCAACTGATAAGAAGATTATGATTTATAATATTCCAAGTCGTTGTGGAGTTGCTATTGATGTATCAACAGTTATTCGTCTGGCTAATAAACATAAAAATATTATTGGTATGAAACAATGTGGACCACTGGATGAGATTCACATGCTTAAAGATGCCTTGCCACAATTTAAGGTTTATATTGGTGATGATCATTTGTTATTAGAAGGATTGAAGCAAAGAGCTGATGGGATTATTTCAGTTTCCAGTCATTTGGATTATCCATTGATAGAAGAAATATGCAGGAATGAGAATATCTTTGATGATCGATATTTAAAATTAATCAGTGAATATGTTTTTATTGAACCATCTCCTGCACCAATTAAGTATATATTAAGCCAACTTGGGTATATTCAGAATATATTACGCTGTCCTTTAACACCAATTGAAGAAGATTCAGAAGTCAAACTCACACCACTCATTGAAAAATATAAGAAAATGATTTGAAGCTTAAATCAGAATGTGATATGATATTGATACTTTTGAAAAAACCTATACACAAATCATAAACGCATGTATAATGTATATAGAAATGATCATAGAAAGCAGAATGAAAGGGTGAAAAGATGAAAAAAGATATCGTTAGGTTTATACCTATGGGTGGACAAGCAGAAATGGGTAAAAGCATGTACTGCTTTGAAATCAATGACAAGATTTTTATAATAGATTCAGGGTTTCGTTTTCCTGATTCGGACAAACTAGGTGTTGATGTCATCATTCCTAGTTTTACATATTTAGAAGAAAGAGCAGAGCAGATTGTGGCGATTATTATTACTCATGCTCATGATGATGCTATGGCAGCTTTACCATATTTATTACAAACTGTAAAAGCGCCAGTTTATGCTCCAAATCTGACAGCAGATTTGATTGAACAAATGGTAGAACGTTTCCAGCGTCATAATCGTGTTCGGTTAAATTTGGATTTAAGACGTGTTAAACGAAATGCTTCAATTGATATAGCAGGTGTTCCAATTGAGTTTTTTCCAGTGACACATTCAATTCCTGGAAGTGTTGGTGTGGCTTTATGGACAGATCAAGGATATATTGTCTATAGTGGTGAATTTATTATTGATTTTGGAGCACCAGAAGGGTTTAGATGTGATATTCAGAAAATGATGGAAATTGGTAAAAAAGGTGTTCTGGCACTGCTGGTTGAATCATCAAGTTCAAAACATGAGGGCTACACATCTCCAAATCATAAGTTAACAAATAAAATTGATCATATTTTTGAAGATAGTAATGAAAGGATTATTATTTCTAGTTATGCTCAGAATGTTTTTAGAACAAAAGAAATTATTGAATTAACAAAAAAATATAAACGACAAATTGTTTTCTATGGTAGAGATAAGTATGACAATACAAATAGTTTATTGCGTTTAGGACAAAAATCAAAAGAACCTATTATTGATGTTCCAAATCGATTGTTAGGTAAAAAAGAAAATATAGGGAAACCTCAATATGATAGCAATTATGTTATTTTATTAAGTGGCAGTCCAAGAAGAATCTATCATGATATTTGTGATATTATTGATGGTGGAGATGATTTATTAAAGTTAAGAAAAGGAGATACATTCATTGTCGCTTCTCCAGTATTACCAGGAACTGAAAAAATTGCAAATAAAGCACATAATGGTCTATATAAAACAGATGCTCATATTCATTTATTAAAGAATAAAGATTTATTTTCTATGCATGCTTCTGAAGAAGATATCAAGGTCATTATTCAGATTTTTAATCCTAAATACTACATTCCTATAAAAGGAGAGTATCAACACTTTATTTCTAATATGCACATTGCTAAGGATATGGGGATTAAAGATGATCATATTGTTATTTTAGATAATGGTGAACGTATTACATTTAAAAATGGTGAATTGGAAAGTGCTCGTGATACTTTTGAAATTGAAGATATTATGATTGATGGAATTGGTATTGGCGATGTTGGCGAAAAAGTTATAGACGATCGTATACAACTTGCTAATGATGGTGTGGTCATTGTAGGATTAACAATTTCTAGAGAGACAAAGGATATTATTGCTCAAACTGATTGTCAGACAAGAGGTTTTGTTTATTTAAAAGATTCAGAATATGTGATAAAGCATATTATTGAAATTTGTGAAAATGTAATAGCAAAATATAAAGAAAATCCTGAATTAGAAGTTGCTGATGTTCGTGCAATGATGAAAGATCAATGTATGAAGTATATTGTGAAAGAAACTGGTAAAAAGCCTGTTTTTATAGGTGTTGTTGTCGAAAAATAAGCAAGAGAAATCTTGCTTTTTCTTTTCAATATTGGAATATTTTGTTATAATGAGGAAAGTGAAAGTAGGTGAGGGCATGGCTAAATCAAAACGAACAAAGAAATCTCAAAATCAAATTATAGAAGAAACATTACGTTTACGAATTATAACACTCTTAATATTATTTATCATTGTTATTGCAGCTTTGAGGCTCGGCTTTATTGGTCAGGGGCTTCACCAAATGTTTACTTTTTTTGTTGGTAATCTTTATGGTGTTGTTTATGCTATCCTTAGTTTGTTATGTTGTTATATTATTTATAAGGCAAAAATTCCACGTTTTAAAGGACCTGAAGCACTTGGGTTTTATTTGATATTTGCGAGTGCTTTAACACTCGCAACAATTCCTGGTGATCCGCAAGTTAAAGGAATTGGTGTTATCAATACGTATATTCAGGGAAAAACTTTTAATAAAGGTGGATTGCTTGGACATATCTTTTATGGGTCTTTAAGTGCTTTGTTTGATAGTTTAGGAACTTTGATTTTAGCTATTGTTGTTTTATTAATTGGATGTGCTCTGTTATTTAGCAAACTTTATGTACAATATCAAGCAAAACAAAAGAAAAAGAAAAAACCAGTTAAGAAACAAAAGGAAGAATCATCTGAACCAGTTCCTCAAACTATTGTTTTAAAGAAAAAATCTCACTTCTTTGATTTCTTATCAAAAAGTGAGGAAATCCCTTTGTTTCCAGATGAAATATTTGAAGATGAACCAAAGGAACCTGTTTTAGACCCTGAAATTACAAGTGCATTTGAGTTTAATGATGAAAATATGAAAATAGATATTAAAGAAATGGAACCTGTTAAAACGGAAATAGAAGAAGTTACTGAAGAAACAATTCAAGTGAAACCACGCAAATCTTCATCTCAATACCATCTGCCACCACTAAGTTTGTTATCTACAAAATCTACGAATAATGCTTCAAAAGAAAGAACTTCAGCAAACAAAAACGCGGCACGCTTAACGACTGTTTTAAAACAATTTGGCGTTAATGCTACAATTGAAAATGCCTTTATTGGCCCTACAATTACAAAATATGAATTAAAATTGGAAACAGGGACTCGTGTCAATAAAATACTTCAATTACAAGATGATATCAAACTTGCACTTGCAACTGCTGACATTCGTATTGAAGCTCCAATTCCAGGAAAGCCATATGTTGGAATTGAAGTTCCAAATCAATCTGCATCAATGGTTGCGTTCAAAGATGTTTTTAAAACATTATCAACTGATAAAAAAATGGAAAGTAACAAGTTAGTTGTTGCTTTAGGAAAGGATATTTCTGGCAAGCCAATTTATGCTGAATTAGATAAAATGCCCCATTTATTAATAGCCGGGGCAACTGGTTCAGGAAAATCTGTTTGTGTCAACACAATCATTTCTTCTATATTAATGCGAGCAAAACCAGATGAAGTGAAATTAATTTTGGTTGATCCTAAGAAGGTGGAACTTTCTATCTATAATGGTATTCCACATCTGCTAGCGCCTGTGGTTACTGATCCAAAGAAAGCAGCAGCAGTACTTAGAGAAGTTGTTTCAGAAATGGAGAGACGTTATGATCTCTTTGCAAGTGTCAATGCGAGAAATATTAAAAGCTATAATGAATTTGTAAAAGATTATAATAATGGAAAAAGTGATTCTGAACAAAAAGAAATTCTATCATATCATGTTATCATTTTAGATGAAGTTGCTGACTTGATGATGGTTGCAAGTAAAGATGTTGAAGATTGTATTATGCGTATATCTCAAATGGCTAGAGCAGCTGGGATTCACTTAATCGTTGCGACACAAAGACCATCTACTGATATCATTACAGGTGTTATCAAAGCAAATATTCCTTCACGTATTGCATTTGCAGTTTCTTCAAGTATTGATTCAAGAACAATCTTAGATACATCTGGAGCAGAGAAATTATTAGGAAAAGGAGATATGCTATTTTCCCCTATGGGAGCTTCATCACCTATTCGTGTTCAAGGTTGCTTTGTGTCTGATGATGAAGTCTCTGATATTGTTCATTATGTTTCCCAGCAGCAGGAAGCTATTTATGAAGATAAATATGTTAATGCCAAAGCAACATCATCAAATTCTTCATCTGGTGATGATTATGATGATGGTGATGAAGAGTATGAAATGTGTCGTGAATTTGTTATTCAGGCACAAAAAGCCAGCACATCATTATTGCAACGTAAATTTAGAATCGGCTATAACAAAGCTGCACGTATCATCGATCAGTTAGAAGAAGATGGTGTTATTGGACCACAGCTTGGTAGTAAGCCAAGAGAAGTTTTTATAAGGCAGTATCACGAAGAAGACTTATAGAAAAAAGACTTACATAATTCTCTTTCACTTAAAAAGTGGATAGAAGAACTGTCCCCTCTGGTTGAATTATTAACTGGAGGGGTTTAAATATGTCAAAATGAACATTCGAAGGTAAAAAAGAAAGAACAAGACTCTATAATGAAAAGGATTATTTATATGCTAGTATTGCATGCAAATATAACGGATTTAGGTTTGTTGTAAATAATAAGAAAATATCATGTATATAATGATATAGTTTTACAGAAATGGAATGCATTCAAGAAAATAAAAATTCTTTTCTATAATACTTCAATATATCTAAACTACAAGCAGATAGTTTATATTCTTAATCAAGCTTTACTGCAAACAATACCCATTTAATCTTTTTTTGTTGTGTTTTTAATTTATTTGAGTGAAATAAAACAATTAATAGAATGAGCATCTATAAAAATGTTTTATTGAATAGATAATCTTTCTTTTCTTTTTGTAAATTTAATGTTAAAATATGTGTAGAAATTTTGAAGGAGGAAAACTGAATATGAAAAAAATGTTTGCGTCTTTATTAGCATTATCAATGATTCTTGTTGGATGCGGTGGTAATGATGATGGCGACAAAAAAGATGACTCTAAGAAAAATACCATTGTTATGATTACTGACAAAGGTACAATTGAGGACAAATCTTTTAACCAAGGGACTTGGGAAGGAATTAAAGCTTATGGCACAGAAACAGGTGCTAAGACTGAGTACATTAAACCTACTGATGGAACAACTCAAGCTTACAATGAAGCTATTGATCAAGCTGTTAATGACTACAAGGCAAATGTTGTTGTGACTCCAGGTTATTTATTTGAAGCATCTATTTATGAAAAACAAACTACATATCCTGATGTGAAATTTATTTTAATTGATGGGGTTCCAAACAAAGATGGTCAATATAAAGAATTCAAAACGGCTGATAATACAGTAAGTATTAAATATGCTGAACAAGAATCTGGTTATTTGGCTGGTTATGCTGCTGTAAAAGAAGGACATACTAAACTTGGTTTTATGGGTGGTCAAGCGGTGCCTGCAGTTGTTAACTTTGGTTATGGTTATGTTCAAGGTGCAAATGATGCTGCAAAAGAATTAGGTATTAATATTGAATTACAATATAAATATACAGATTCTTTTATCCCAGATCCTGCAATTCAAACTGAGGCTGCTTCTTGGTATAAATCTGGAACAGAAATTATTTTCTCATGTGGTGGAGGAATCTTCGCTTCAATCAGCGCTGCTGCTCAACAAAATAATGGACTTGTTATTGGTGTTGATGTTGATCAAAATGGTGAAGGTGAATATGTTTTAACTTCTGCATACAAACAATTAGCTCATTCAGTTCAAGTTCAATTGAAAGCAATTGATGATGGTTCATTCAAAGGTGGACAGGATCTTGTTTTAAGTGCAAAAGATGAAGCTGTTGGTTTACCAATGAAAACTTCTAGATTTAAAAAATTCACACAAGCTGATTATGATACACTTTATAAGAAACTAGTTAATGATGAAGTTAAAATCATTAATAATGAAGGTGCTAAAGCTGTTACTGATATTAAAGTATCAAATGTAAAAGTTACACTTGTGAAATAATTTTGTGTGATTGAGAGAGGGTTTTAGGAGCCTTCTCTTTTTTTGTGAAATTATCCTGAATATGAAAAATATATTTATATTTGTTGAAAAAAAAGATATAATATTGGATAAGGAGGAGATTGAATGGAATATGTAATTGAAATGTGTCATATTACAAAAGAATTCCCAGGAATCATAGCTAATGATGATATAACACTTCAGTTAAAAAAAGGCGAAATTCATGCTTTATTGGGTGAAAATGGAGCTGGAAAATCAACTTTAATGAGTGTGCTTTTCGGACTTTATCAAGCTGAAAAAGGTGTCATTAAGATGAATGGTCAAGAAGTAACTATTAAAGATCCAAATGATGCCAACAAACTAGGAATCGGAATGGTTCATCAGCATTTTAAACTAGTACATAATTTTACAGTGTTAGAAAATATTATTTTAGGTGCTG
Source organism: Coprobacillus cateniformis (assembly GCF_009767585.1). Lineage (NCBI taxonomy): Bacteria > Bacillati > Bacillota > Erysipelotrichia > Erysipelotrichales > Coprobacillaceae > Coprobacillus > Coprobacillus cateniformis. The sequence continues at coordinate 3,416,061 of NZ_WSNW01000001.1, read as the reverse complement.
AAGATACAAAAAAGGGACTATTGACATTAGATGCGGCTAGAAAAAAAGTGAATGATTTGAGTCAAAAGTATCATTTAAATGTTGATTGTGATGAAATAATTAGTGAAATTACTGTTGGAATGCAACAACGTGTTGAAATTTTAAAAATGTTATACAGAGATAATGAAATTCTTATTTTTGATGAACCTACTGCTGTATTAACGCCTCAAGAAATTAAAGAATTGATGAACATTATGAAGAATCTTTCAGCGGAGGGAAAATCAATCTTATTTATTACTCATAAATTAAATGAAATAAAAGAGGTAGCTGATCGATGTACAGTTCTTAGAAAAGGAAAATACATTGGAACAATTGAGGTTGGTGAAACGTCTAAAGAAGAAATGTCAGAAATGATGGTTGGACGTAAAGTTAATTTTAATGTAAACAAAGAAATGGCTAAACCAACTGATGTTGTATTGAGTGTACAACATCTATGTGTTGGAAAAAAAGATCATAAAGATGTGGTTAATGATGTAAATTTCGAAGTTCGTAAAGGGGAAATTGTTTGTATTGCTGGTATTGATGGAAATGGACAATCTGAATTGGTTTATGCTTTATCTGGATTAATGCCAGTCAAAGAAGGGACAATTTTATTAGATAATCAGGATATAACTCATACTTCTATATTTACTAGAAATGTTGCTGGATTAGGACATATTCCAGAAGATAGACATCGTTATGGTTTGGTATTAGATTATCCTCTATCATATAATATGGCTTTAAAGAGTTATTTCAAAAAGGAATTTAATAATCATGGTTTCTTAGATTATAAGAAAATGACAGAATATTCAGATCATCTTATTCAAAAATTTGATGTGCGAAGTGGGCAGGGATCAAAAACAATTGCACGTAGTATGTCTGGTGGTAACCAGCAAAAGGCAATTATTGCAAGAGAAGTAGATAATGATCCTAAGCTTTTAATTGCAGTTCAACCAACACGTGGTTTGGATGTAGGTGCTATTGAGTTTATTCATTCTGAACTTGTAGCCGAAAGGGATAAAGGCCGTGCAATTCTTTTGATTTCTCTTGAATTGGATGAAGTCATGAATTTAGCTGATCGTATTTTAGTAATTTATGAAGGTGAAATTGTTGCTGAATTAAATCCAGAAAAAACTACTATTCAAGAATTAGGCTTATATATGGCTGGTTCTAAGAAGGAGGGTGTAAAATGAAAAAATGGTTAAAGAGTGAGGGGGCCAGCAGTTTTATATCTTCTTGTATGGCTATTGCTATAGGGCTGTTGTTTGGGTTAGTTATTATTCTTTTTACGAATCCTGCTAATGCTTTTGATGGATTTTTGAACATGCTGTTTGGTCCGTTGAAAATGGGAATGATGGGGATTGGACGTGTTTTATTTTATGCTATTCCAATTATCATGACTGGTCTTTCTGTAGGCTTTGCTTTTAAAACAGGTCTATTCAATATTGGGACACCTGGACAGTTCATTACTGGTGCCTTTGCTGCAGTTTATGTTGGTGTTCATTGGACTTTTTTACCTGCTGAAATTCATTGGATAGTAGCTTTGCTGGCTGCATTTATTGTTGGTGGATTATGGGCAATAGTTCCAGGAATTATGAAGGCATATTTAAATGTTAACGAAGTTATCAGTTCTATCATGATGAATTATATTGGAATGTATCTCGTAAACTTTTTAGTAAAAGCAACTGTTTTTGATGAATTAAGATCTCAATCATTGGGGGTTGCATCTTCAGCTGAAATTCCTCGTTTGGGATTAGATCAATTATTTAGGGGTTCTACACTTAATGCTGGTATTTTGATTGCTTTAGGAATGGTTGTCATTATTTACATTATACTCAATAAAACAAAATTCGGATATGAAATGAAAGCATGCGGTTTTAATGCTGATGCAGCAAGATATGCTGGTATTAATGAAAAGAAAAATATTGTATTGGCGATGGTGATAGCTGGTGCTCTAGCTGGAATCGGTGGAGGATTGGTATATCTTTCTGGATCAGGAAAATTTATCAGTATCGTTGAAGTTCTCGCTCCAGAAGGATTTAATGGAATTCCTGTTGCACTATTAGGGCTATCTAATCCCATTGGAATTTTCTTCTCAGGAATTTTTATATCATATTTAACTGTTGGTGGAAACTTAATGCAACAATTTGGTTTCATTCCTGAAATTGTTGATATTATTATTTCTGCTATTATCTATTGCTCTGCTTTATCGTTAATGATAAAACTTTGGTTAGCTAAAAAGAAGTCTAGTCATAAAAAACAAATGATAGAAACAAAGGAAGGTGATGAATAATGGATTTATTTTATTTTGTTATTCAGCAAACATGGACTTTTGCTATTCCTTTGCTTATAGTTGCTTTAGCAGGATTGTTTTCTGAACGAAGCGGTGTTATTAATATCGCATTAGAAGGTATTATGTTAATTGGTGCATTGTTTGGAGTTTCATATTTACATTTATTTGGTGATGCATTGCCGCCACAGCTTAATCTTATTATTGCATTATTGATTGCTGGAGGGACAGGTATGTTATTCTCATTACTGCATGCATTCGCTTCTATACATATGAAAGCTGACCAAACAATTAGTGGGACTGCTTTGAATATATTTGCTCCAGCTTTTTGTGTCTTTTTTGGAAGATTAATTCTTGGAACACAACAGATTTCTTTTGATAATCTTTTCAGGATTGAATCAATACCTTTATTAGGCAGTATTCCTGTTATTGGCCCAATGTTTTTCCAAAATACATATGTGACAACTTTTTTAGGAATCATTATTCTTTTAATATCATATGTACTTATTTATAAAACAAAATTTGGTTTGAGACTACGTGCTTGTGGAGAATTGCCTCAAGCAGCCGATAGTGCTGGGATTAACGTATATAAAATGCGCTATGCTGGCGTTCTTATTTCAGGTCTATTAGCTGGAATTGGTGGTTTGGTTTTAATTATTCCAACAAGTACAATTTTTAACGCAACTGTCGCTGGATATGGATTCTTAGCTCTAGCGGTTTTGATTTTTGGACAATGGAAACCGTTTAAAATCTTTTTTGCAGCTTTATTCTTTGGATTTATGAAAACCATAGCTGCTACATCAAATGCTATTCCGTTTTTATTAGGTTTAGGAATTCCAGCTGTTGTTTATAAAATTATACCTTATATAGCAACTTTAATTGTTCTTGCTTTTGTTTCAAAAAACTCTGCTGCACCACGTGCAGAAGGTGAGCCGTTTGACAAAGGAAAACGTTAAAAAGAGATCAGGATGAAAGTCCTGGCCTTTTTTTATTTTATTTTTATAAAAAATGAGTATAATAGTAATATGCGAGAAAAGGAGAATTTATGGAAACAGTTTATCAAATGAAGGGATATACATTACATTTAATCCCTACAAAGAAATTTAAAACAATAACAATGTCTTTGCGTTTGCAAAGTCCATTGACAAAAGAAACAACAACATTAAGAACTCTATTAACATTTGTTATCGTTGCAGCAACAAAAAAATATCCATCTACAAAAGAATTGGCATCATATCTTGATGAAAATTATGGGGCTAGATTATCTACAAATATTGCAACTAAAGGAAAATCACAAACAATAAATGTTTATTCGAGTTTTGTGAATGATGTTTATTTACCTATTAATGAATCTTTGCTGGTTCGCCAAATTCAGTTATTAAGCGATTTGTTTTTTAATCCTCTTGTTCAAAATCAACAGTTCGATGAAGAAATTGTTAAAATGAAGAAAAAAGAACTGAAAGAAAGATTACAAGTTAATAAAGATGATAAGTTTTCTTATTCATTAGATAAATTATTTGAGTATATGGGAAAAAATCATACATTGGGGATTCCAAGTACTGGATATGAAGATGAAGTGGATACAATTTCTTCTCATGATCTTTACAAATATTTTTTACAGACTATTCAAAATGATGAAAAACATCTTTATGTTGTAGGAGATATAGATGAATCAATTATAGATATATTGGATCAGCATCTTAAATTTCCTGAAAACAACAAAGATTATCCTTCAGCATATAGTTTTGATAGTCAGCGTCAAGATATTTTAGAGATAATAGAGGAACAGGACTTAACCCAATCTAAACTCAATATGGGTTATCGCATTGATTGTGATTTTACATCCAATCATCATTATGCATTCACCGTATTTAATGCTTTATTTGGCGGTTTTTCTCAATCACGTTTATTTAAGGTTGTTAGAGAAGAGAATAGTTTATGTTATTATGTTTCATCAAGTTATGATGCGTTTAATGGAATAATGATTGTAAATGCTGGAATTGAAGCAAAAGATTATCAAAAAACAATGATTCTTATTAAAGAACAATTAGAAGATATTCAAAATGGAAATTTAAGTGATAATGATATTCAAATTGCTAAAATTATGCTTCAAAATGCTTTAAGGAAAACGAATGATGAAGCAGGTAGTATGATTGCCTTAGCTTATAATAGAGACATTACTCACAAAAAAGAAACGAATGATGAATATATTCAAAAATTATTAAATGTAAGCAAAGAAGATATTATTAATGTAGCGAAGAAAGTACAATTAGATACAATATTCTTCCTTACAGGAAAGGATTTTCATGGAAACAATTAATTATCAGACACTACAAGAAACTTTATATTATGAAGAAATGGCCAATGGATTAAAAGTCTATCTATTGCCTAAAAAAGGATTCTCGAAGACTTATGGTTTATTTTCAACACACTTCGGTTCTGTAGATACAACATTTGTACCACTAGGAGAAAATGAAATGTTAACTGTTCCAGATGGGATCGCCCATTTCTTAGAACACAAAATGTTTGAAATGCAAGACGGTGATGCAAGTGAGAAATTCGCACAACTTGGAGCGAGCACAAATGCTTTTACTTCATCTTCAAGAACTGCTTATCTATTTAATACAACAAGCCATGAGAATGAATGTATTGAATTATTGCTGGATTTTGTTCAAGATATTTATTTGACTGATCAAACAGTTGAAAAAGAAAAGGGGATTATTAATCAGGAAATTGGTATGTATGATGATGATCCGGATTGGCGTTGTTATTTTGGGAGTATTCAAAACCTTTATCAAAAACATCCAGTTAAAATCGATATTGCTGGAACCGTCGAAACAGTTAATGAAATAGATAAAGATATTTTAGAAAAATGTTATCAAACCTTTTATCATCCTAGCAATATGATGTTATTTGTTGTAGGAAACATCCAGGTTGAAGATACAATTGAACTGATTAGGAATAATCAAGCAAAAAAAGATTTTGATAAAGAAAAGCAGATTCAAAGAGAAATTATCAAAGAACCTCAGGAAATTGATAAAAAAGAGGATATTTTGCATATGGATGTCATTATGCCTAAAGTTATTGTTTCCATGAAAATTAATGATATTTTAACTGATCCTAAAGAAAAATTAAAAAGAGAATTAGGTATGAATATTTTATTGGATCTTCTCTTTTCTAAAAGTTCACCTTTATTTGAAGAATGGACACGTTTAGGAATTATTAATGATAGTTTTAGTGCTAATTTCACTCAAGAAAGAGATTATTCGTTCTTGCAAATAGGTGGAGACACTATGGAACCAGAAAAATTAAGAGATAAGATTTTAGATTTGATCCTTACAATAAAGGATTATACTATTGATGATGTTGAATTTCAGCGTGTTCAAAAGAAAAATATTGGTGTTTTAATAGGGGTATTCAATAGTCCAGAGGGTATCGCTAATTTGTTTAGTAGATATTATTTTGAAGGAATTATGATTTTTGATTTAATAGATTGTGTAGCAACTCTCAAAAAAGAAGATATTGAAAATTTAAAATCACTTTTTGATATTGATTTAACAAGCACCTGTATGGTTAAATCTAAATAATTCACGAAACCATAACAATTATTAATAAAACTTTGTTATTGTTTTTACAAATTATTTTTTATGTTTTTAGAAATGTGGTTTCATGAAAGATAATGGTATACAAAAAAATGTCCTTATAATGAGAAAAAAATAAAGAGATAGAAAAACCGAGTATAGTGTAGGAAACACGAAGAAAATGATATAGAAAAAACTTCAAAAATAAAAACCCTTTTCGTAGGTTTACAGAATAAGTTTTTATGCTATAATAAGTTTGACCTAAGAGAATATGTATTTCCTACACGATAGATAAGGGAATCTGATTGTTGGTCGATGGTGTTGAAAGCCTATCTTGAATAGGAATCCTAAAGTCGAACACAAGATACCCACCTGTATTAACCAGGGATAATATCTAAAACTCTTAGGTTTTTATTATGGAGGAAAATATGGCTAAGATAAGTGATGAAATGATAAAAGAAATTAATGAACTTGCTCACAAAAGCAAAACAGTGGGTTTGACTGAAGAGGAAAAGGCAAGACAGCATGAATTAAGACAGGAGTACTTAAGAATCTTTAGAAGTGGTTTTCAACAACAACTCAAAAGTATTAAAGTTGTTGACTCAAAAGGTAATGATGTTACACCACAAAAACTGAAAAATGCGAAAAAAATGAATTAAAATGATGAAATTTGGCAAATAGGTGTTTGCTAATAGATGTTTTTTGTGTATAATAACGATGAATGTGTTTTGAGGAGGAAAATGGAGAAATGAATCAATCGGAATTATCAATAGCTACAATTAGATCTTTAGGAATTGACATGATTAATAAAGCAAACTCAGGTCATCCAGGAATGGTATTAGGATCTGCACCTGCTTTATATACTTTATTTACAAAGGAATTAAAAGTTTTTCCAAAAGAATCTGATTGGTTTAATAGAGATCGTTTTGTCCTTGCAAGCGGACATGCATCTTCATTATTATACAGTTTACTGCATTTATCAGGTTATGATTTAACAATGGATGATTTAAAGCAATTTAGACAATGGGAAAGTCGTACACCTGGACACCCAGAAATTGAAATAACTGATGGTGTAGATGCATCAAGCGGCCCTTTAGGACAGGGAATTCCAACAGCAGTTGGTATGGCAATGGCAGAACGTTTTTTAGCTGACCGTTACAACAAAGAAGAATTTGAAGTTGTGGATCATTATTCATATGCTTTATGTGGTGATGGTGATATGCAGGAAGGTGTAACTTATGAAGCAGCATCTTTAGCAGGTCATTTGTCATTAGGGAAACTGATTGTTTTGTATGATTCTAACCGTGTCACATTAGATGGACCTTTAGATTATTCATTTAGTGAAGATGTGAAGAAAAGATTTGAAGCAATAAATTGGCAGGTTGTTTATGTTAATGATGGAAATGATGTTTCTGCAATTTTAAAAGCGATTAAAAAAGCTAAAAAGGAAAAATACAAACCAACATTGATTATTATGAATACTGTTATAGGATTTGGTTCTAAAAATCAGGGAACAAATAAGGTTCATGGTGCGCCTTTAGGCGCAGAAGATGGAAAAGCTGCTAAACTCTCTTATGGATTTGACCATCCTGACTTTTATGTTCCTGAAGAAGTTTATGATGATTTCCAAAAAAATGTATACTCGAGAGGGAAACGTACATTTAATAAATGGAAGAAAATGATGCGTGAATATAAGAATGCTTATCCTGAACTTTATAAAGAATTATCTGATGATGTTAAAGGTAAGTATAGTTTTGATTATGAAGAATTTTTAAATAGTTATCCTGAGGGGACAAGTGAAGCCACTCGTAATACGAGTGAAAAAATCATTAATGAGATTGCTAAACAGAATCCAACATTCTTATCTGGAACTGCTGATTTGGCATCATCTACAAAAACAACAATTAAAGATGGTGGGCGTTTTAGTTGTGAAAATTATAGTGGCAGAAATTTGTTCTTTGGGATTAGAGAATTTGCGATGGTTGCTATAATGAATGGAATGACTCTTCATAAAGGTGTTAAGGTTGCTTCTGGTGGTTTTTTAGTTTTTAGTGACTATTTTAAAGCCGCTTTAAGAATGGCATGTTTAATGAAGTTACCAATAGTTTTACCATTATCACATGATTCAATTGCTGTAGGAGAAGATGGACCTACTCATCAACCTGTTGAGCAATTGGCAATGATGCGTTCAATGATTAATATGCAAGTTATTAGACCAGCTGATGCTTATGAAATGTGCGCAGCATGGAAGAAAGCAATGGAAACAAATGATTGTCCAACAGCACTCATTCTCACAAGACAAAATGTTACGAATTTAACTCATGCAACATATGATGATGTTTGCCATGGTGCTTATATAGCTTCAAAAGAGAAAAATCAATTGGATGGAATACTTATTGCGACTGGTAGTGAAGTTGAATTAGCTTTTCAGGCTCAGACAGAGTTGTTTAAACAAGGATATGATGTTCGTGTTGTCTCAATGCCTTCAATGGAGTTGTTTGATAAGCAGTCTGATGAATATAAAGAGTTGGTATTACCTCGCTCAATGAGAAAACGTCTTGCAATTGAAATGGGAACTGATTTTGGGTGGCATAAATACATTGGTCTAGATGGCCAAATGCTATCTGTAAATCAATTTGGTGCAAGTGCTCCGGCAGATCTGGTTATTAAAAATTATGGTTTTACAGTAGAAAATGTTGTGAATACCTTCTTAGCTATATCAATATAATGAACTGTTAATGAAAATTAACAGTTTTTCTTTTTTTATTAGAAAGAAAACGGTTTCATAGTTTTAGGTTTCTATGCTATAATAAATTTAGGATAATAAAAAAACGAGGTGAGAGTATGAAAAAATTGAATCAAAAGTCTTTGGATTTTATAGATGATGTCATTTATAGACACAAAGACGAAAAAGGTCCCATCAAATTAATGCTTCATGAGATTCAAAATGAATTAGGTTATATACCTTTTGAAGCTATGGAAAAAATGAGTGAAGCATTAGATGAACCTATTGCAAAGATTTATGGTGTAGTGACTTTTTATTCACAGTTTACAACTGAACCTAAAGGTAAACATGTCATTAGTGTTTGTTTAGGAACTGCCTGTTATGTAAATGGGTCACAAACAATTCTAGATTTGCTAGTTGAGATGACAGGTGCTCCTGTTAATGGAACTAGTCAGGATGGTGTATTTTCAATTGATGCAACACGTTGTGTAGGAGCTTGTGGTTTAGCACCTGTTGTCAGTGTTGATGGAACTGTCTTTGGCTGCACAAAACAACTTGAAGACTTAAAAATGCTTGTTTTGGATTATAAAAAGGAGGAAGCTCCTGCATGAAGATGAAGGAAATCTTAGATATTGTGAGCGGGAAAGAAATCTATGTAAACGATCCACATGTTTATGATATTGATTTTGAAAATGCCTTTGGGACTGATCTCATGTCGGATGCCTTATGTCATTTGCGTGATGCTGACGAACGTGAACTCTTAATTACAGGACTTGCAAATATGCAAATATTCCACACTGCAAACACACTGGATTTAGCTGCCATATTGATTGTAAGAGGGAAAACAATAGATGAACATATGATTCAAGGGGCTAAAATGAGTGACATGAGTGTCTTTGTGACTGATTATACAATGTATGAAACTTGTGGTCGTCTCTATGAAAAAGGTTTGGGAAAATGAGAAAAGTATATCAAGTTGATAAGGATAACTATGAAGATGCGGGACAGGCCTCACGTGATATTAAAATGACTTTAAAAACACTTGGATTGGACCCTAAAGTATTAAAACGTATTTCTATTGCATGTTATGAAGCAGAAATCAACTTAGTGATTCATTCAGATGGTGGCACGATTACTTTTGAAATCGATGATAATGGGATTGTTTGTTTGACATTTGATGATGTTGGTCCAGGGATTCCTAATATTGAATTAGCTATGACTCCTGGGTTTTCAACTGCTTCATCAAAAGCCCGTGAATTTGGATTTGGAGCTGGAATGGGACTTGATAATATGAAAAATTGTGCAAGTGAATTTCATATAGAATCTTCAAGTGAAGGAACACACTTGACAATGAGGTTTGTATGAAACCGGTTGTGAGTTGGCTTGGTACAAAATGTGAACATTGTATCAAATGTTTAAAATCATGCCCTGCTGATGCAATTTCTATTGTTAATCATGAAGTCCAAATTGATGAAGAAAAGTGTATTCATTGTGATGTATGCATTAAGGAATGTCCAGCTCGCGTTTTAAAAGTTCATGGTGTGCATATGAATGAGACAATGCATCAACATGATTATAATGTGGTGCTCATTCCAACAAGTATATTGTCTGATATGAAATCATATGAAGACTTCCAAAGAATGTGCGAAGCTATTTTAAAACTTGGATTTGATGCGGTTGAACAGTATAGTGATATCGAAGGCTTTTTATATAAAAAGGCGATTGATGAAAGCCACAAAAGAGAAGGCATATGGTTAACTTCTTTTTGCCCAACAATTAATCAATTGATTGAGAAAAATTATCCAACATTATATGAAAGGATACTTCCATATGATTATCCAGTAGAAATTGCCGCAAGAAGAATAAGAAAAAAACATCAAGGTAAGGATGTTGGTATTTATTCCTTATGTGAGTGTGTTGGAAAAATGATTTTAGCAAAAGAACCTTTTGGAAATGAGAAATCCGCTATTGATTATGCGATGACTATATCTCACGTTTTTCCAAAAATGAACAAATTAAAAAGTGATATTAAATATCCAATCCAAATGAATAAGTATGGTGTGAAAAGTAATGTTGAGGACTTGTTTGGAAATAGAAGTTTATCTGTTGTGCGTGTGGAAGGTTTGAACCAATCCAAAAGCTTGTTGGATCTGGTGGAATTTGATCGTATTCAACATGTTGATTTGGTGGCTATGTATGCTTGTTATCAAGGGTGTATAGGAGGCTATTATTTATGGTCAAATCCTTTTGAAGGATGTTATAACATCGAGAGTATGATGGAACACTATAATGCTGAAAATATCGACTTAGAGGAAAATGAGTATCTTATTCAAAGAGAACTCAATCGTCAGGAAATAAAGTCAATGAAAGAGCGTATGGCTTGGTTTGCACGTGTTAATGAAATACTTGATACATTACCCCAATATGATTGTGGAGCTTGTGGATTTGCAAACTGCCGAAGTTTAGCACAAAGTATTGCGAAGGGAGATGTTGATATCCAGGCGTGTAGAGTCAAAAGAAAAGGTGATAGAGAATGAAAATGAAAGATTGTATAAATGAGTTAGATATAAAACTTTTAAATACTGCAACACTTGAAAAAGAAGTTGAGGATGTATATATTGGTGATTTACTCAGCATGGTAATGGCAAAAGCGAATGAAAACTCATTGTGGTTAACTGTTCAGGCTCATATGAATACAATTGCTATCGCTGAAATGCTTGATATTTCAGGGGTCATCTTTCTTGAGGGAGTCATACCAAATGAAGATGTCATAAAGAAAGCTGATGAACTAAATTTGCTATTGATGAGCAGCCAGCAGAGTGCTTACTCTTTATCAAAAAAATTAGTTTCTTTAGGTATATAAAAATGTTTTATGATTTGCATATTCATTCTGCTTTATCACCATGCAGTGATGATGATATGACTTTGAATAATATTGTTAATATGGCTTATATTAAAGGTCTAGATATCATAGCAGTGACTGATCATAATTCGGTAAAACAATTATATCATCTTAAAGAAGTTGCAAAAGATAAAGTTGAATTTGTTTATGGTGTTGAAATACAGAGTAGAGAAGAAGTTCATGTTTTAGCATATTTTTTAGGAGAAACATGTTTAGATTCAATCCAAAAATTTCTTGATGATTATTTAATAGAAGAACCAAATGATGAATATTATTTTGGTCATCAATATATTCTTGATGAGAATGATAGAATAATAAATGAAGAAAAGAGATTACTTATTAAATCATTAGACTTATCCATAAGAGAGGTTATCAAATGGATTCATCAATTAGGTGGCGTGGCTATTTTGGCACATGCAATGAGCGAACGATTCTCAATAATGAATGTTTTTATGAAAATTGATAAAGATTTAGATATTGATGGCATAGAAGTAACTGAAATAAATCATCAAAAGTATTTATTAAAACAATTCCCATATTTAGAAAAGGTACCCTGGTTTATAAACAGCGATGCTCATCGGTTAGATATGATAAGTGAACCTATTCATAATATGGACAAACAAAATTTTTATGAGATGTGGAGGAAACGATATGGATGAATTAGCACTTAATATTTTAGATATTGCTTATAATTCTATTCGTGCTCATGCATCTATGATTTACATCCAAATTGTTGATAGTGTAGAAAATAATATTATTGATATTTCTATTAAAGATAATGGACATGGAATGGATAAAGAAACTGTAGAAAAAGTGATTGATCCATTTTATACAACAAGAACAACTAGAAAAGTTGGTTTAGGAATTCCACTTTTTAAACAAAATGCTGAATTAACAGGTGGGTATTTAAAAATTAATTCACAGATTAATGAAGGAACAAATGTGGAAGTTAGATTTATAAAAAACAATATAGATACGCCAGTTATGGGAAATATTGTAGAAACAATGGTGACCTTGATTCAGGCGAATGAAGATATTGATTATGAGTTTGAATATAAAACTGATAATAGTGATTTTATAATGAAAACAAAAGATATGAAAGATATATTAGGTGATGTTAAGATTACTGAACCTGAAGTTCTTTTATGGTTAAAAGATTATATAAAGGAGGGATTAGTGTCATGAAATCATTAGAAGATTTAAAGAAAATTAGAGATGCAGCACAAAATAAAATGACAATGCGTTTAGATGATGACCAGAAATATCGTGTTGTTGTAGGGATGGCAACCTGTGGGATTGCTGCTGGAGCAAGACCGGTATTGAATACAATTGTTGAAGAAGTCGCAAAGGCCAAACTTCCCGTTACTGTTCTACAAACAGGATGTATTGGAATGTGTACACTAGAGCCAATTGTTGAAGTCTTTGATAAAGATGATCATAAAACAACTTATGTATTAGTCGATGCAAAAAAAGCCAGTGAAATTGTAACTCGTCATTTGATAAATGATGAGGTCATTGATGAATACACTGTGGGTAAATATAAGAGATAGGAGGGGATGACATGGAAAGAATACAAGTCTTGGTATGTGCTGGTACTGGATGCAGCATAGGTAACTCTGGTGCTTTGATTGATGCTTTTAGAACTGAAATTAAATCTATGGGATTAGAAAGCGAAGTAAGTGTTTTGCGCACTGGCTGTTTAGGTCTTTGTGGTGTTGGACCAAATGTCTCTATTTATCCTGATAATATCATATATAAGTCAGTAAAAGTTGAAGATGTTAAAGAAATCGTTATGGAACACTTTTATAAAGGACGTCCAGTTCATCGTTTAATGCTTAATGAATCTGATCAAGAAACAAATGAGGTTCATGATATTAACAAAACAAAGTTTTATGAAAAACAAAAGAGAATTGCTTTGCACAACTGTGGGGTGATTGATCCTGAAAATATTCAGGAATATATTGCTAAAGATGGATATTTTGCATTAGGTAAAGTTTTAACTGAAATGAAGCCACAGGAAGTTGTTGATGAAATAAAAGAAAGTGGATTAAGAGGTCGTGGAGGCGGTGGCTTTCCAACAGGCCTGAAATGGCAATTTGCTTTAAATGAACCTGGTGATGAAAAGTATGTCATTTGTAATGCAGATGAAGGAGATCCGGGAGCTTTTATGGATCGTTCTATTTTGGAAGGTAATCCTCATAGTGTTATTGAGGCCATGGAGATTGCCGGATATGCAATTGGAGCTCATCATGGTTATATTTATATACGTGCTGAATATCCAATCGCTGTAGAACGTTTAAAACACGCTATTCAAGAAGCAAAAGAATTGGGATTGTTAGGTAATGACATATTTGGTAGTGGTTTTCACTTTGATTTAGAAATTCGTTTAGGAGCTGGAGCCTTTGTCTGTGGTGAAGAGACAGCTTTGATTCAGTCAATTGAAGGAGAAAGGGGAATGCCTTCTCCAAAACCTCCATTTCCTGCTCATAAAGGTGTTTGGGGAAAACCTACAATCATCAATAATGTTGAAACATATGCAAACATTGCACAAATTATAACTCATGGAGCAAAGTGGTTCCGCTCTATTGGAACTGAAACATCTGCTGGAACAAAAGTTTTTGCCTTGGGTGGAAAAATAGTCAACACTGGACTTGTAGAAGTTCCAATGGGAACAACACTTCGCGAAGTTATTTATGAAATTGGTGGAGGGTGTCCAAATCGAAAGAGTTTCAAGGCGGTACAAACTGGTGGACCATCTGGTGGCTGTTTAACTGAATCTCAATTGGATACACCAATTGGATTTGATGAATTGGTGAAATTAGGGTCTATGATGGGATCGGGCGGTATGATTGTTTTAGATGAAGATAATTGTATGGTCGATGTTGCAAGATTCTATATGGATTTTATTGTTGATGAGTCTTGTGGAAAGTGTTCTCCATGTCGTATTGGAACAAAACGTATGTTAGAATTGCTTGAGGATATCTGTGAGGGTCGTGGGACAATGGAAACATTGGACGAACTAGAAGTCCTTGCTACAACAATTAAAGATACTGCACTTTGTGGTCTTGGCCAATCCGCACCAAACCCTGTATTATCAACAATTTTACAATTTAGAGAGGAATACATCGCACATATTATTGATAAGAAATGTCCTGCTGGTGTTTGTAAAGCCTTATTGTCTTATGAGATTGATGAAGATAAGTGCCGTAAATGTGGTCTTTGTGCAAGACAGTGCCCAGCAAATGCTATTGATGGTGAACTCGGTAAGGTCCCTTATCGCATTGATCAAAACAAATGTATCAAGTGTGGTAACTGTATGACAGCATGTCACTTCGGTGTTATTGTGAGAAAGTAGGTGAAGAGAATGGGAAAAATAAAATTAACGATTAATAATCGTCAGGTTGAAGCTTATGAGGGCAAAACAATTTTAGAAGTTGCAAGAGAAAATGGTATTCACATCCCTACTTTGTGTTATTTAAAAGATTATACTGGAACGGGAGCGTGTCGTGTTTGCCAGGTAGAAGTCGAAGGTGTCAGAAATCTTTGTGCTGCTTGTGTTTATCCTGTTAGAGAAGGAATGGTTGTTAAAACAAATTCTATGCGTGCATTGGATGCAAGAAGACGTGTTGTTGAATTGATAGTTTCTAATCACTCAAAAGACTGTTTATCTTGTATTCGCAATACAAATTGTGAACTTCAAAGATTATGTCAAGAATTAGGTGTTCGAGAAGACGCTTTTCAAGGTGCAAAAACAACACCAACATTTGATGAAGTTTCTCCTGGCGTTGTAAGAAATACTGCTAAATGTATACTTTGTGGACGCTGTGTCGCAGCATGTAAAAAACATCAGGGACTTGGGATTTTAGGATTTATGGAGCGTGGATTTAAAACAAAAGTTGGACCTGTTTTTGATCGTAGTCTAAATGATGTCAATTGTATGCAATGCGGACAATGCATCAATGTCTGCCCAGTAGGAGCATTACAAGAGAAAGAAGAAATTCATAATGTTATTGAAGCATTAAATAACCCAGCCAAGCATGTTGTCGTTCAAACTGCTCCTGCTGTTCGCGCCAGTCTTGGTGAAGAGTTTGGTATGCCAATAGGAACAAGAGTAACTGGCAAAATGGTTGCAGCTTTAAAACTTCTTGGTTTTGATAAAGTTTATGATACAAACTTTGGAGCAGATTTGACAATCATGGAAGAAGGATACGAATTTATTAATCGACTTCAAAATGGTGGTGTTCTACCAATGATTACATCATGCTCACCAGGATGGATTAATTATTGCGAAAAAGAGTATCCTGATTTATTAGATCATTTATCATCATGTAAATCACCACACATGATGTTAGGAGCAATGATTAAATCTTACTATGCGAAACAACATCAATTAGATCCAAAAAACATTTATGTTGTATCTATTATGCCATGTGTAGCCAAAAAGGGCGAAAAAGAACGTTCACAAATGATGAAAGATGAAATGAAAGATGTCGATGCGGTTTTAACAACAAGAGAACTTGGAAAACTGATAAAAATGTTTGGTGTCAATTTCATTGATTTAAAAGATGAAGAGTTTGATCAAGATATGTTTGGAGAATATACTGGTGCTGGAGTTATTTTTGGAGCAAGTGGTGGAGTCATGGAAGCTGCGTTACGTACCGTTGTTGATGTTTTAACGAATCAAGATTTAGATAATATCGAATATCACTCTGTACGAGGACAACGAGGGCTCAAAGAAGCCAGTTTACAAGTTGGTGATTTAAAAGTTAATGTTGCAGTCGCACATAGTATGACAATTGCAAAGCCATTGTTAGAAGAAATCAAAGCAGGCACATCTAAATATCACTTCATTGAAATTATGGGTTGTCCTGGAGGATGTATTAATGGTGGAGGGCAGTCATATGTAAATGCTTTAATCAGAAATAGTGGCTTTGATTTTAAAGGAGCGCGTGCTAAAGCATTGTATGATGAAGATCGAGCTATGCCAGCAAGAAAATCTCATAAAAATACACAAATCCAAAAATTGTATGATGAGTTTTTAGAACATCCAAATTCGCATATTGCTCATGAACTTCTTCATACAACATATGACAAACAAAAGAAATTCAAATAAAAACAATAAGGTCTTAGAAAATTTCTAAGGCCTTTGATTTTGACATTTTTCTCATTTTATTTATGATATATTGAAAAAGGGTGATGAATAATGGATCAATATAGAATTATATGTTTGAAAGAAAAGATGAGCGAAATGGTCAATACTTATCCTGACCTCATTCCTTTACTATACTCACAACAAAATGATGTTTTTGAAACAAATCAAATAGAATTATTATTTAGTCCTATGAATTTAGGAAAAGAAAAATTACTGCAAATCATCCAGAAACGAGAAGATTATACATATTATCATGGAATTCATCAGTTATTAAATCCTATTACTGAAGAAAAAATATCAATTGTTATGAATGAATATGACATAGAAGTTACAGAAAGCAATGAGAACCATGTTGTTTTTGATATGATTAAGGCTTTTTCTAAAAACTTTTATATGATAAAGACATAATTGATTTTACAAATCAAAATGTTTTGTGCTATAATGAGTAAGTAATTGAAATGGAGGAATTGAAAATGTTATATGGATTTTTAGGACTTGCTGTTGGTCTTGTTATAGGATTCTTCGCTTCACGTTATGTTTTCAAGAAAAACTTAAAGAAGAACCCACCTATTAATGAAAAAATGATTCGTGCTATGTTTATGGAAATGGGACGTAAACCAAACGAGACTCAAATCAAGAGAATAATGAAAAGTATCAATGATCAATATAAATAAGGGTTAATCCCTTATTTTTTACTATAATTATGAAAATATATTTGACACGACATTCTAAAACAGCATGGAATCAAGAAAAAAGATTACAAGGAAGATGTGACTCTCCTTTAACACAAGAGGGAAAAGAAAATGCAAAAGCATTAAAAGAACATATCCAAACCATTTCTTTTGATGGCATTTATTCTAGTCCTATTCCAAGAGCTTGTACGACAGCACGACTGTTATTTAGTGATAAAAAAATTATTTTGGATGATAGACTTATGGAAATGAATTTCGGTGATTTTGAAGGCAGAAAAATTTCGGATATATTAAAATCCGATTATGAGTTATACCATAATCTTTGGCACCATCCTGAAAAATTCACTTTTATTCCACATGGTGAGAGCTATGATGATGTAATCAAACGTGCCCATTCATTTTTAAATGATTTAGAAAAAAAGCATTCTCAAAATGATACAGTTATGATTGTCACTCATGGCATGTTTTTTATTGTTTTATTAGCAACGATGTTAGGAATGGAAAAAAAGGATTACATCAAGATTAATCAAAAGGTTGTTGAAGGTTGTTCATTGACACTGATTAATTTGGAAAATGGGAAATATTATTTAGAATTTTATAATCAGCACGATTATTTACCACATGTCATGAATACATCTTTTGCAAAATAAAAAAGCCTTATAAGGCTTTTTTACATCCAGGTAATTTTATTTTCTGTTCCAGCTTTTATTCTTTTTATGTTTGCTCTATGTTTATAAATCAATAATCCAACAATACATGCATTTGTAATAATCCCTACTGTACTATAACCAATAAACGGCGCTATAACAACAATTGTTGCAGATCCTAAAATAGAAGCTAAAGATACATATTTTGTTAATTTCAAGGTGATAAAGAAAATAACTAAAGCAATAATAAATGCATAAACATTTGTTACAAGTGCATATCCTATTGCCACTGAAACTGCTTTTCCTCCTCTAAAACCGGCAAAGATTGGATAACAATGTCCAATAACACAAGCCAATGCACAAGGATAAATAATATCAGTATTCAAACCCATGTAATGAGCGACAATTCTAGCTATCAAAATGGAAATGCAACATTTTGAAGCATCTAATAATATAACTGTCAGGCCTGCTTTTTTTCCAAGAACTCTGCCTGCATTTGTTCCACCGAGGTTCCCTGAGCCACTTTCTCGTACATCAGTATGATAAAAGAGTTTTCCAACAACTAATGCAAAAGGAATTGAGCCATACAAATAACTCATCAAAATTAATAATATATATACAAAAATCTCCATAATTTCACATCCTTGAAAATTATTATACATTAATAGTTGGAAAAATCAATCATTTTAAGGTATAATATACTAGTTATGGAAGGAGGATATCATAAATGAAATCAAATCATTATGATGAATCAAATATACAGATTCTTGAGGGTTTAGAAGCAGTTCGCAAAAGACCTGGAATGTATATAGGATCAACTGATTATCGAGGATTACATCATTTGGTATGGGAAATTGTCGATAATGCTATAGATGAATCCTTAGCGGGATTTGGTGATAAAATAACTGTGACAATTGGAACAGATAACACTATTAAAGTTGAAGATGAAGGACGTGGGATGCCGACTGGTTTACATGCTTCTGGAAAACCAACAACTGAAGTTATACTAACGATTTTGCATGCTGGTGGAAAGTTTAGTGAAGATGGTGGATATAAAACTTCTGGAGGACTTCATGGAGTAGGTTCTTCTGTTGTGAATGCATTGAGTGAATGGCTAGAGGTTACTGTATATCGTGATGGAAAAATTCATCAACAAAAATTTGAAGATGGGGCTAAAATTATCTCGCCACTAAAAGTTATTGGAAAAACCAATCGTACAGGGACAACAATTCATTTCAAACCGAATAAGGAAATCTTTTCAACAATCGATTTTAATTATTCAACAATTTGTGAAAGATTAAGAGAGAGTGCCTTTTTATTAAAAGGCATTGAAATGAATGTTATTGATGAAAGAACAGGAAAACATGAAACTTTTCAATATGAAAATGGATTAGAGGCTTTTATTGATTATTTGAATTATGAAAAGAAAGTGCTACACAAAACAGTTTCTTTTGATGATACATCAAATCCTATTGAAGTTGAAATTGCATTTCAGTTTACAGAAGGGTATCAAGAAAATTTAATTTCTTTTGTAAACCTTGTAAGAACAGGAGATGGGGGAACTCACGAAACGGGATTTAGATCGGGTTTTACCAAAGTATTTAATGAATACGCTAGAAAATATGGTTTGTTAAAAAACAAAGACAAGAATCTTGAAGGAGCTGATGTTCGTGAAGGATTAACAGGCATCATTTCAGTTAAAATCCCTGAATCATTATTACAATTTGAAGGACAGACAAAATCAAAGTTAGGATCGCCAGAAGCGAGAAACATTGTTGAAAATGTTGTTTATGAACAAATCAACTATTTTTTGGAAGAAAACAAAGATGTTGCTAATCAACTGGTTAATAAAATGATTAAAGCCGCCCAAGCGAGAAATGCTGCTAGAAAGGCTCGTGAAGAAGCAAGGAAAGGCAAAGGCAATAAAGTTGAAAAAATATTAATCGGGAAATTAGCACCAGCTCAATCAAAAGACAAGAAAAAGAAGGAATTATATCTTGTCGAAGGAGACTCAGCTGGTGGAAGTGCAAAGCAGGGACGTGACCGCAAATACCAAGCGATACTGCCATTACGTGGAAAGGTTGTCAATACAGAAAAAGCTGCAATGGCTGATATTCTTAAAAATGAAGAAATTAGCACTATTATAAATACTGTTGGAGCTGGAGTCGGCGCTGACTTTAATGCTGATGATTCTAATTATGCAAAAGTCATTATTATGACTGATGCCGATACCGATGGTGCACACATTCAGGTATTGCTTTTAACATTCTTTTATCGATACATGCGTGGATTAATTCAATCTGGAAGAGTATACATCGCTATGCCTCCTTTATATAAGGTTTCTAAGAAAAATGGCAAACATGAAGATTCACTTTATGCTTGGGATGATGATGAATTAGAAGATGCAAAGAAGAAAATCGGCCGTAGTTATGGTGTTCAAAGATACAAAGGTCTTGGAGAAATGAATGCTGATCAATTGTGGGAGACAACCATGAATCCTGAAACTAGAACACTTATTCAGGTATCTATTGAGGATGCTGCATTAGTTGAAAGAAGAGTTTCTGTATTAATGGGAGACAAAGTAGAACCAAGGCGTGAATGGATAGAGGATAATGTTCAATTCTCATTAGAAGATTCATTCTTTATTACGAAGTAAGGAGGGTATGCATGAGCGAAAAAATCATAACACAATCATTAGATGATATTATGGGGGATCGATTTGGCAAGTATTCCAAATACATTATTCAAGATCGTGCACTGCCCGATGTCAGAGATGGATTAAAACCAGTTCAACGAAGAATTTTATATGCAATGTATAAGGAAGGTAACACTTACAACAAACCCTATCGTAAATCTGCAAAAACAGTGGGTAATGTTATTGGAAATTATCATCCACATGGCGATAGTTCTGTATATGATGCGATGGTGCGTCTATCCCAAGAGTGGAAAATGCGTATACCATTAGTAGATATGCAGGGAAATAATGGATCGATAGATAATGATCCTGCAGCAGCAATGCGTTATACTGAAGCACGTTTATCAGCAATTGCAGCAGAATTATTAAAAGATATAGATAAAGAAACAGTTCAGATGGCATTGAACTTTGATGATACTGAATATGAACCAACTGTTGTTCCAGCAAAGTATCCTAATTTATTGGTCAATGGGGCAACTGGTATTTCGGCTGGTTATGCAACAGATATTCCACCACATAACTTAGAAGAAGTTATTGATGCCACAATTTATCGTCTTTCTCATCCCCAATGCTCATTAGATAAATTAATGGAATTTATGAAGGGACCGGACTTTCCAACAGGAGCAATTGTTGAAGGGAAGCAGGGGATTCGTACAGCCTTTGAAAAAGGGCGTGGAAAAGTTGTTGTTCGTTCTAAAACAGAAATCATTCATGAAAAAAATATGAATAAGATTATTGTCAGTGAAATACCATATGAGGTGAATAAGGCTGAATTGGTAAGAAAATTAGATGAAATTCGTTTCAACAAGAGTGTTGATGGAATTATTGAGGTTCGTGATGAATCTGATCGAAATGGATTAAGCATTGTGATTGATTTAAAGAAAGATGTAGATGTTCAAAATACATTGAATTATTTCTTTAAAAATACTGATTTACAAAAAAATTATAATTATAATATGGTTGCTATCAAAGATAAAAGACCTGTATGTATGGGGATTGAAGCTATTCTTGATGGCTATATTCAGCATCAAATCGAAGTGATTACTAAACGTTCTATTTTTGATTTGAATAAGGCTGAAGAAAGAAAACATATTGTTGATGGTTTAATTAAGGCTGTTTCAATTCTTGATGATGTTGTTCATACTATCCGTCATTCTAAAGATAAACAAGATGCTAAAATAAATATTCAAACACAATTTGGTTTTACTGAGAAACAATCTGAAGCTATTGTTACATTACAGTTATATCGTTTGACAAATACAGATATTGTTTCTTTAGAAAAAGAAAAAGAAGAATTGGAATCTTTAATTCAAACATTTAATGATATTTTAAATAGCGAACAAGTCTTAAGAAAAGTTATTGTTGATGAATTAAAAAATATTAAAAAGCAATATCCATCTCCAAGACTTACTGAAATTAAAGATGAAGTTCAGGAAATCACAATCAATGAAGAAGCAATGATTTTACCTGAAGATATTTATGTTTCTGTAACTCAGGATGGGTATATTAAACGCATTTCTCAAAGATCATATAAAGCCAGTGAAAATACTCTATTTGGGAAAAAGGATGAAGATGTTTTGGTTGATCTTCATTTTGCCAATACTTTAGATAAATTACTTGTATTTACTGATAAAGGAAATTATATGTACATACCGCTTCATAAATTAGAAGAATTTAAATGGAAGGAACTTGGAAAACATATTAGTTATCTCATTAAAGTTTCTCCAGCAGAAAAAATTGTTGGCTCTGTTCTTGTGAAATCATTTGATTATCCATTATATATTGTCCTTGCTTCACGTTTAGGTCAAATGAAACGTGTCGAACTTAAAGAATTTGATGTCACTCGATTTACAAAACCAATGAAATGTATCAATCTTAAGAAAGATGATTCATTATTACAAGTAGGATTGAGTGATGGACAACAAGGAATTGTTTTAACAACTCAAGCTGGTTATGCAACTTTATACAGCGAACAGGAAATTTCTGTTTTAGGTGTTAAAGCAGGAGGAATAAAAGGGATCAATTTAAAAAACGATGAATTAATAGCAATGAATATTTTCAATCCTTTGAAAACAGATTCACTTATTCTGATCAGTGACCAACCAGGTATTAAGCGTTTACGTATTTCAGATATACCAAGTTGCAACCGTGCTACAAAAGGAAATCTTATTTTTAAATCACCAAAAACGAATCATATTCAATCTCTCTATGCATTTGTATTAGAAACCAAGGATCAGCTTAATATTGAAACGGATTCGCAGAAATTAGATATTTTTGTCAAGGATTATGCGAATGCACAACTTGAAAGCAAACCAAGTGTCTTGACTGCAATTAAAGATAACATTATACGATATGTTTATAATCCGAAAACATTATCCACAGATTTGTTTAATGTTGAGAAGATAAATAATGAAATAAGTCCTAAAGTTTTTGAAGTTAAAAAGGAACCTGATTTGTTCAATGAAATCAATGAAGACATTGTAAAAAAGAAAAATGAAATTATTGAAGAAAAAGTTGAACCAGTCATAGTTCAACCAGTTCTTCAAAAAAATTCACAAAAAGGAGAATCAAAAGATGATAAACATTTTGAGCCAATTTCTTTTGATGATCTTTTTAAAGATGATTTTTAGAATATGAGAACCCTCATATTCTTTTACTTATCATTCAGATAAGCTTTCAGAAGTTTAATAAGTGCTCTTTTTTCTAACCGTGATACATACGAACGTGAAATATGCATTGTACTCGCAATTTCTTTTTGAGTATACACTTTATGCTTATTTAAGCCATAACGATAAATAAGTATTTCTTGTTCTCGAGGTGTTAAAAGAAGAAAATATTCTTGTAACTTTTTAATTTGATCCTCTGTATCAATTTGATCAATAATTTCTTTTTGATCAGATGGCAAGATATCTAAAAGCGTCATTTCTCCACCATCTTTATCAACACCTAAAATTTCATTCAGTGATACATCAAGAGCAGTTTTTTTGTTACCACGCATATGCATAAGAATTTCATTTTCAATGCATTTTGCTGCATAAGTTCCTAATTTAGTTGCTTTTGTTGGTTTATAACTATCAACCGCCTTAATTAAGCCAATTGTCCCTATACTAATCAAATCTTCCTGAAGATCTTTTGTGCTTTCATATTTTTTAGCAATATGAGCAACAAGTCTCAAGTTGTGTTCAATGAGTTGGTTACGAGCTTCCTGGTCTCCTTGAAAATATTTTTCTAATAAATCATTTTCTTCTTGGGGAGTCAATTGTTTTTTAAAGGCTTGTGTCTTGATGAATGAGACAAATAAAAATTGTTGTAAAAATGTTATTAGCGTTGTAAACATAATCCACCTCAAAATCATTATATGAAAATTGTCGATGTTTATGTTTAGGCTTTTCATAGAAGCCAAAATAGGGTACAATAATGAAGAAAAGGAAGGTCATTTATGAATCAGGAAATGAAATGTTTTGGCTGTGGAGCCATTATTCAAAATGAAAACGAAAAATATATTGGTTATGTACCAAAAAGTGCAATGAACAATGATAAAGTATTATGTCAACGTTGCTTCCAATTGAAAAATTATCATAAGTTACAAGAAACAAATATGACAAAAGATGATTTTCTCACTATATTACAACAAATAGGTGAAAAAGACTGTTTGGTTGTATATATGATTGATTTATTTGATTTTAACGGAAGCATAATTCAGGGGTTAATGCGCCATATTGCTTATAATGATGTATTAGTCCTGGCAAATAAACGTGATATTTTACCTAAATCCGTAAAAGAGAGAAAATTAGAACATTGGGTGAGAAGACAATTAAAAGATCAAGGAATTCAAGCAGTAGACGTCATTGTAACCAGTGGTAAAAAAAGCATGAACTTTGATGACATATACGATGCCATTATGGAGTATCGTAAAGGGCGCGATGTTTATGTTGTAGGTGTGACGAATGTTGGAAAATCAACTTTCATCAATGGTTTATTAAAACATTATGCTGAAGTTGAAAATCAAAATCTCATTACAGTCTCTGAGTATCCAGGAACAACTTTGAACCTCATTGAAATTCCTTTAGATGAACATTCAGTTCTATATGATACTCCAGGGATTATCAATGAAAGTCAAATGACACATTTGTTAGCTCCAGAAGATATCAAAAAGGTCATTCCTCAAGGAGAACTGAGACCAATGGGATTCCAATTAAATAATCTTCAGACGCTTTATTTTGGTGGTTTAGGACGTATTGATTATTTAGAGGGAGACCAAGCTAGTTTTATTGCATATTTTTCTAAAAACTTAAAAATACATCGGACAAAGACAATAAAAGCAGATGATTTGTATAATCGACATCAAACTTTACAATATGAAGTTGCTGGAATTGATTCAATATCACAAATGAAGTCTTATGAATTTCGATTGATGCCAGGGAAAACAGATATTGTTATTTCTGGATTAGGTTTTATTACAGTGAATTCGAAAGGTGGAAAGGTAAAAGTTTTGGTTCCACCACAGATTTCAGTTATATTAAGAGAAGCTATTATTTAGAGAAGGAGATACTATGTTAACAGGTAAACAGAAAAGATATTTAAGAGGGAAGGCACATCATTTAAATGCTATTTTCCAAGTTGGCAAAGAAGGAGTCAATAGTAATCAGGCAAAAGGAATTTCTGAAGCTTTAGAATCACAAGAATTATTAAAAGTGAAAATTTTAGAAAGTTGTCCAGATGATGTTAATACAGTTGCTTTAGAGTTAAGTATGCAAACAAAATCTGAAGTTGTTCAAATTATCGGTCATACAATTATTTTATATAAATCATCAGATAAGGAATTATACCGTTTACCATGAAAAAAGTAGGATTATTTGGTGGGAGTTTTGATCCTATTCATAAGGCTCATGTGACTATAGCAAAATTGGCACTTGAACAGTTGCAGTTAGATGAAATCCAATTTGTTCCAACAAAAAACAATCCTTGGAAAGATCACAATTGTGTAACGCGCCAAGAACGATTGGATATGATAGCTTTGGCTATTCAAGATGAAACAGGGATAACTATCAATACAATTGAAATTGATACAAAATCGGATGAAAAAAATTTTACAGTTGATACTTTAAAGATATTAACAAAACAAAATCCGGATATTAAATATTATTATATTATGGGTATGGATCAAGCAAATTTATTTGATAAATGGAAAAATGCTGAACTTATTTGTCAAATGGTCCAATTGGTAGCCTTCCAAAGAGGTGGATTTGAACCATTCATTCCTATAATTCAACAGTTTCATTTTATATTATTGAAAAACGAACCTATATATGCATCTAGTAGTGATGTTAGACAAGGGCATATAGAAATGCTAGATGAAAATGTCCTACGATATATAACAAAACATGGTATATATCTAGAAACATTAATTTCCAATCGTATGAAAGAGAAGCGTTGGAAGCATACTTGTAGTGTGGCCAGATTAGCAGCTGATATTGCGAAAGCTAATCATCTTAATGAGAAACAAGCTTATATTGCTGGAATGTTTCATGATATTGCAAAAGAAATGAACGAAACAGAATCAACAGTAATTATGCAAGCCTATTTCCCAGAATACATGAGTAAACCAAAACCGATTTGGCATCAGTGGGTGTCCCGTTATGTGAGTGAGCATGAATATTTGATAGATGATGTTGTTGTTTTAAATGCGATAGAACATCATACAACTGGATCAATCGATATCTCAGCAATCGGAAAATGTGTTTATGTAGCTGACAAACTTGACCCATTGCGAGGATATGACTCAGTTCAACAAATTGAGGTATGTAAGAAAGATATTCATCAAGGATTTAGAAATTCATTGAAGGATTTTCATGAATTTTCTACAAGAAACAACCGAAATATTGATGAATGTTTTTATGAAATATATGATTATTTTGTAACTAAAGGAGAAATATAAATGACAAAATTAGAATGTGTAGTTAAAGCTATGGATGATAAACTCGCAACTCATATAGTTGCTATTGATATGCAAGAAGCAAGTCCTATATTTGATACTTTTGTATTGTGTACAGCTAGTAATGAAAGATTAATGCAAGCTATTATGCAAAATATTAAGGATGAATGTGAAAAAAACAATTTTGAAATCAAAAGTATTGAAGGTCTAAGAAATTCAAAATGGTTACTTATTGATCTTGGTGATATTGTATGTCACATTTTTGAAGCTGAGGAACGTGAAAGTTATAATTTAGAAAAACTATGGGGTGATATGCCACATATTAATGTTGAAGGAATGCTAGCAAAATGAGTTATGAAAATTTTGCTTATTACTATGATAGTCTCATGGAATCACAATTTTATGATGACTATCACGCATTCATTCATAAGCATTGTCAATTTGATGAAGTTTTAGAATTGGGATGTGGAACAGGTGAAATAGCCATTCGATTATCAAAAGATGGTAAACAGGTTTTTGCATCTGATTTATCATTAGATATGTTAGAAGTTGCTAAGCAAAAAGCAATGGCTGAAAATGTGAATTTAATACTCCAACGTGTTGATATGAGTGATTTTTCTACATCTCATCAGGTTGATTTGGTATTATGTCTTTGTGATTCAATAAATTATTTATTAAATCCTGAAGATATTTTGAAAACGTTTCAAAATGTATATTCGTCATTAAAGAAAAAGGGAACTTTTATTTTTGATATTGATAGTTTATACAAAATGAATGTTATTTTAAAAAATTATCATGAGGATGAGGAGGATGAAGAATTTTCTTTTCATTGGCATGTAGAAACAATACAAGATGGCTATGTACATCACCATCTTCATATCGAAGATAAAATTGAAAATGAAATAGTCGTTGAAGAGCATTATCAAAAAACATATCCTGTTTCACAATATATCTATTGGCTCAATGAAAGCGGATTTATTGATATTGAATATTATAGTGATTTTGAGGAATACCATGAAGATTGCGAACGCATTATCTTTGTTTGTAGAAAGGGGTAAATCATGATTGGAATCATTGGAGCAATGGCAGAAGAAGTTTTAGAAATTAAAAAATTAATGACAATGAATCAGCAAAAGGAATATCAAGGTTATATATATTATGAAGGAACACTTAATCATAAAGATATTGTATTATTACAAGGTGGAATTGGTAAAGTCAATGCTGCTATTGCAACAACATTGTTGTTTACACATTATCCTATAGATTATGTCATTAATATCGGGTCAGCTGGAGGACTTCATTCTCATCAGAATGTTGGAGATGTTGTGATTTCATCGCAGGTTGTTCATCATGATGTAGATGTAACTGCATTTGGAAGAGCGCTAGGTGAAGTTCCTGGAATGCCTCAATACTATACACCAGACTATGATCTTCTTGTGAAAGTCAAAGAAATATTGATTCAACACGATACCAACGCTCATATAGGTTTGATTGCTTCAGGTGACCAGTTTATAGCAAATTCTCAACAGGTCAAAACAATTCAAGAACATTTCCCAGAAGCAATGTGTGTAGAAATGGAGGCTGCTGCTATTGCTCAAGTCTGCCATGTTTATCACAAAAAGTTTATTATTACTCGCTCATTAAGTGATGTTTATAATAAGGGAGAAAGTCATATCCAATTCGATGAATATTTAAAGAAAGCAAGTCTTCAATCTGCACAAATGTGCAATGAACTTGTTTCTCAATTATAGCAATAACGCAACAAGTTATTGCTACTTTTTTGGAGGTGAAAGAATGAAAAAAGTCGAACTTTTAGCACCAGCTGGTGACCAGGAATCATTAATTGCTGCTATTCAAAATGGAGCAGATGCTATATATTTAGGTGGAACACTCTTTAATGCTCGTGCTTTTGCTAAGAATTTTGACAATGAGCAATTAGAATGGGCTATTCACTATGCTCATCTACGTCATGTAAAAATATATGTTACAGTGAATACACTTTATACAGATGATGAATTTGATAAATTAATTCAATATTTAGATTATTTATACTATATACAGGTAGATGCGCTTATTGTTCAAGATATAGGTCTCTTTCATATGATTAAGAAACGCTATGATGATTTTGAAATTCATATGAGTACGCAGGCATCGATTATGAATAAAGCAGCTGCTCAATATTTTTATGAGCAAGGGGCTTCTAGAATCGTTTTAGCACGAGAAAATACCCTCGAAGAAATACAAGATATTTGCCAAGCAACGTCTCTAGAAGTAGAAGTATTTGTTCATGGGGCTTTATGTGTATGCTATTCTGGACAGTGCCTGATGAGTAGTTTTATTGGAAAACGAAGCGGGAATAGGGGAGAATGTGCTCAACCATGCCGTTTGCAATATAGATTATCTAAAAATGGACAAATTCAACCTAAGAAAGTTCCTTTTCTTCTTTCACCAAAAGATTTAATGACAATTGATTCGATTGGTGAACTTATAGACGCTGGTGTCACATCCTTCAAAGTAGAAGGGCGTATGAAAAAACCAGAGTATGTTGCAAGTGTCATCAAAGCATATCGTAAAGCTATTGATAGTCATTTGAATTGTCAAACAAAGACGTTTGATGACGATATAATTTATATGAAAGCAATGTTTAATCGTAATTATACAAAGGGCTATATTTACCATGATCAGCATATTGTTGAAGGAGATTATCCAGGTAATAAAGGTATTATTATTGGAAAAGTCATAGGATATCGAAAAAGAGAAAAACGTGTCATTATTGAATTAGATAAGTCGCTTAAACAAGGAGATAGTCTTGTGTTTGAACAGATAGATAAAGGACGTCCAATTAATAAAATTTTTATAAATAATCGCTTGGTAGCAAAAGCATCTGCAGGAGATATTGCTGAAATAGAATTTAATTATCCAGTTTATGAAGGAAATGTCCGTAAAACGATTGATATTGACATTATAAACACATTACATCATACATATGATAAAGACTATCGAAAACAACCAATTGAAATGACATTCATTGCCCATATCAACCAGCAACCGCAACTCATTCTTCAATGCCAAGGTATAAAAATACACAAAACAGCAGATATCATAGTAGAAGAAGCAAAAAAAACACCTCTAGAAAGACAACGCATTCAACAACAACTATGCAAATTAGGACAAAGCACTTTTATAGCGCATCATATCAATTTAGATATTGATGAGCAATTATCTATGCCTATTAAAGTATTGAATGAAATGCGTAGGGAAGCTATTGATGAATTAACAGAAAAATTATCAAATCGCCAAATTCATTTTTCAGTTCCTAGAGAACAATATGATTTAACGACTATAAAAAAGAGTGCAGAATCACAATGTATTCACATCTTAGTAAGCAATCTTAAACAATTAGAAATTGTCTTAAACTATAATAACATTGATATGATTTATTATCCATTTCAAACAGATAGTTTAGAAGCTTTTCATTTATGTATTAGAAAACAACAGAAATTCGCTCTATTTATACCAAGAATCTGTAAAGATAAAGAACTTGAAATTATTAAACAATCTGATGTTTATCAACAAGTTGAAGCTGTGGTTGTCAATGAATATGGTGCTTATTATTCCTGCCAAGATAAAAAGAGAATTATTGGAACTGGATTAAATGTTTACAATTCACATGCAATCAACTCTTATCAAGAAACAAAAATTCTTTCACTAGAGATGAGTCAAAAACAAATCTATCAATTAAAATGCAATCATCAACAATGTTTTGTACAAATCTATGGAAAAATAGAAAATATGATTAGCGATTATTGTCCTATATCACAATATTATTTTGGATATCAAAAAAAGAACTGTCAGTTATGTAAATCATCTCAATATGCCCTTATTGATAGAAAAAATGAAACTTTTGATTTAATGATGGATGAGCAATGTCGTATGCATCTTTTGAATTGCCGAACACTATTTATAGAACCAAACAACACTCTTGATGTTGGAGGGTATTTTATTCATTTCACGAATGAAAATAGCGAAATGACAGAATTTATTCTCAATCAGTTATTTTCGTATTTGTACCATCACAAGAAAACAAATATCAGAGAAAAAATAATGACGACTTCAGGATATTTTAAGGTATAGTGTAGAAATTTGTCTAATAGTTTCCATTTATGTCTTTCGTAAATTAATTTTTTTATAATTCTAAATTGATATCAATTTTAAATAGTGATATAATAGTGCCATGGAGGTGGCATTATGGCTATAGATATGGATTTAGCAAAAAGATTGAAAACTTATAGAAATTTTAAACATTTAACACAAAAAGAAGTTGCTGCACACCTTGAAGTTCCACATTCTGCTATTTCAGATATTGAAAATGGAAAACGTGATGTGACAGTTGGTGAACTTAAAATTCTTTCGCATTTATATGGTCGAAGTGTAGAAGAAATTATGAGTGGTAAAAAATATGATTATTATAATATTGCAAATATTGCCCGCTTGCTTACTGAATTACCAGATGAAGATTTAAAAGAGGTTATGTTCATCATTGAATATAAACGCAAAAGACTCGAAGAAAAAAGCAAAACAGTTAATCATGATTAATTGTTCTGCTTTTTATTTTAATAATTTTTTAAATTCATCCAACAATTTTAATCCCTCTTTAAGAATACATTCATCAACTGGTTGATCTGTTTGATGATGATAGTAGGTGACTTGTGTATGATTGTTTTCATAATTAACAAGAGCATAAGTCCCATAACCATAGCTTCCTCGATTCATCATAAGACTCCCAGGATTGATAAAATGAATCCCTTGATGAATCTGGTGTGTGGGGACATGGGTGTGACCATGCAAACACAAGTGGCAATGATGACTTTGACATAACTTAACTAAATCGTCATAACCATAATAAACATTATAATGATGACCATGAGTAACACAGATATCTTGATGAATTCTGTACTTTGGAAAAGCGGCATCATCATGATTTCCTTTGACAACAATGTCATATTGATGAATTAATGGGTCATCTAAAGTCAAGGATGAATCACCACAATGGATCATCAAATCAACTTTGTTTTTATAGAGTTTTGTTATGCGTTGGAGATCATTTCCAAATAAATGACTATCACTGACAACTAAAATATTCATACTATCCTCTCTTTTCTATTCTTTATTTTACCACAAAATAAATTTCGTTTCATTTTATGTTGATAAAATCCTTATATTTTCTGAAATAGAAAAAATTTGTCTCGTAAGTGTTTACAATTGGTCCAAAAGTTGGTAAAATAGTCATAGTGAAATAACTAGAAAAGGAGTAATGAATATGAAAACTATTTTATTAGTATGTTCTGCAGGAATGTCAACAAGTTTATTAGTAACAAAAATGGAAGCTGCTGCTAAAGATGCAGGTGTTGAATGCAAAATCTTTGCATTACCTTTCTCTGATGCACCAAGAGTATTAGAAGAAGTTGACTGCATTTTACTTGGCCCACAAGTAAGATTCCAAAAAGGTGCTATTGAAAAAATGGCTGCTGGAAGAAAAGCTGGAGCTATCCCTGTAGACGTTATCGATATGAGAGATTACGGTACAATGAACGGAAAAGCTGTATTTGATAAAGCAATGTCTTTATTAGGTTAATATTCTTAAACAAAAGGAGTTTACACTCCTTTTTTTCTTTCTTTTTTATGACTTGTTTGCTATAATATTAAAAAATATCAGGAGGGGTTATGAATGGAAAAAGCTATTATTACTGTTGTAGGAAAAGATCAAGTAGGAATTATTGCCAAAGTTTGTACATATTTAGCAGACTCACACATTAATATTCTTGACATTTCACAAACAATTTTACAAGGATATTTCAATATGATGATGATTGTTGATGCATCTCATGCTGGAGAAGAATTTTCAACTTTAGCTGATCAATTAGAAAAACTAGGGAATGAGATTGGTGTTAACATAAAATTTCAGCATGAAGATATTTTCAATAAAATGCATAGAATCTAGGGAGGAAAAGAATGATTAATTTATTTGAAGTTGCAGAAACAAATAAAATGATTGAACAAGAGAATTTAGATGTTCGTACAATCACAATTGGAATTAGCCTTCTGGATTGTATTGATGGAAATATCGACGTTCTGTGTCAAAACATTTACAATAAAATCACAACGATTGCGAAAGATTTAGTAAAAACAGGTGAAGCCATTGAGAAAAAATATGGTATACCTATTGTTAATAAGAGAATTTCTGTTACACCAATTGGATTTATTGGTGCTTCAGCATGTAAAAGTTCTGATGATTTTGTAAAAATTGCAAAGACATTAGACCATTGCGCTCATAAAGTTGGCGTGAATTTTATTGGTGGATATAGTGCAATTGTCTCTAAAGGAATGACTAAAGCTGAAAAATTGTTAATTGAGTCAATTCCACAGGCAATGAAAGAAACTGAGCTTGTTTGTAGTTCTGTTAATGTTGGGTCAACAAAGACAGGATTAAACATGGATGCAGTGAAATTGATTGGTGAAACAGTCAAAGCAACAGCAGAAATTACTAAAGAGAATGATTCCATAGGTTGTGCAAAATTTGTGGTTTTCTGTAATGCACCTGATGATAATCCATTTATGGCTGGTGCTTTTCATGGTGTCAGTGAGGCTGATGCAATTATCAATGTTGGTGTAAGTGGGCCTGGTGTTGTACGTACTGCTATTCAAACAGCAAAAGGTAAAGATTTTGGTGAATTGTGCGAAACGATTAAGAAAACAGCATTCAAAATTACTCGTGTTGGCCAATTGGTTGCTAGAGAAGCCTCAGCAGCATTAAATATTCCTTTTGGTATTATTGACTTATCATTAGCACCAACACCTGCTGTCGGAGATAGTATTGCCGATTGTTTACAAGAAATGGGTCTTGAAAGAGTTGGAGCTCCTGGAACGACTGCCGCTTTAGCTATCTTAAATGATCAAGTAAAAAAAGGTGGAGTCATGGCGTCATCATATGTAGGTGGATTATCTGGTGCATTTATTCCAGTCAGCGAAGACCAGGGAATGATTGATGCTGTTGAAATAGGTGCATTGACATTAGAAAAATTAGAAGCAATGACATGTGTATGTTCAGTTGGGTTAGATATGATTGCAATTCCAGGAAAAACATCTGCAAAGACAATTGCAGGAATTATTGCTGATGAAATGGCAATTGGTATGATTAATCAGAAAACAACTGCAGTAAGAATTATTCCTGTCATTGGAAAAGATGTAGGTGAAATGGTTGAATTTGGTGGATTGCTAGGATATGCCCCAATTATGCCAGTAAACGAATTCTCATGTGATGAATTCATTGATCGTGGTGGAAGAATTCCTGCGCCAATTCATAGTTTTAAAAATTAAAAAGACGATTTATCGTCTTTTTTCATAGGAAGAAGGTTAAATTTATGGACTTAAATCAATTAATTATATATAGAAATCTCACTGATGATCCTGATGTCTTAGAATGTTTATTATATTGTACACACCAAACTGATAAAAATGAAAATACTTTTATTTCAACAATGTTAAAGTTATCTGAAAAATATGATCTTCATGGTCATCTGTTTCAAAGTTTAATAACATATTTATTAGTACAACACGAAAATATTTTCACACTTTCTTTAGAGCGTAAGCAAACTATAAATAACTCATTAAAAGATGTTGTCATGAATGATATAAATGTATTATATCAACTTTACCATTATGATTTTACCAGCCTAAATTTTCAGTATCAGAATCTCTTTTTACACTTTCCACATAGTCGTCCGATTATTAATCAGGAAATTTTTAATTTGTTATCAGAATTACAATTACAACTTTCTTGGAGCACTTCACTAGAAGAATTCTACAAAATATTATACAATCATTATAGTCAATATGGAGTAGGGAAGTATGGCTTGAATAAAGCTTTTCGTTTTCAAAACGAAAAAATTATACCAATTGATCATATTGGGAATAATAAATTAGACCAATTGATTGGTTACGAGAGTCAGAAGGAACGTTTAAAAGCCAATACTGAAGCTTTTTTAGAAGGTAAAAAGGCTAATAATGTCTTACTTTATGGAGATAGTGGAACAGGAAAATCAAGCAGCATCAAAGCTTTATTGAATGAGTATTATAAAGATGGGTTGAGAATGGTTGAGGTTTATAAGCATCAATTTATTTCTTTGCCTCAAATAATTAATGAACTTCAAAATAGAAATTATAAGTTTATAATTTTTATGGATGATTTGTCTTTTGAGGAATTTGAGGTCGAGTATAAATATTTGAAGGCTGTTATCGAAGGTGGTTTGGAGAAGAAACCAGATAACATTTTAATCTATGCAACAAGTAATCGTCGCCATCTTATCAAAGAAACCTGGAATGATAGAAATCATGATCAGGAAATCAATAACAATGATGCAAAACAAGAAAAATTATCACTTGTTTCACGATTCGGTGTACAGATTATGTATATTCATCCTGATAAGCAACATTATTTAGATATTGTTGATGGATTAGCTAAAACTTATCAAATTGATATGAATCAAGATGAATTGCATGATTTAGCATTACAATGGGAAATTAGAAATGGAGGATTTTCTGGGCGTACTGCCAAACAATTTATACATATGCTGCTCGGAAAGAAATAATGAAAGAATTAAAATTAGATGATTATTCAATAATTAAACCTTACTTGGATTTAGCAAATTATGAAGGATATAATTCAAATTTTGTAACAATGATGATGTGGAACCATGAGTATCATATTCAATATGAAATTCATGAACATTTTGTTGTTATGTTACATAATTATAAAGGAACACAGTTCTGGGCAATGCCTTTTACAAGTCCACAATATTATCGAGAAGCTATTGATTATATGCTAGAGTATAGTCATAAACATCAGTTTGAATTTATAATTGATTGTGCTATTGATACATTCGTTGAATATATCAAGCCATTATATCAAGATAAACTTTTATTTGCACGTACACCCGAGAATGATGATTATGTTTATGATCGAATGATGCTGCAAACTTTATCTGGTAAAAAAATGCAGAAGCGTCGTAATCACTATAATGCTTTTTTGAAAGAAAATCCTGATTATATTTATAGAGATTTAGACTTAGTTAATGATTTTAATATGATTTTAGAATGTCTTAATCGCTGGGAGAGTGAGAAAGAAGATTTAAGTGAATCTATGACAAGTGAAGTTAAAGGCATTATGTATCTTTTATCATCTCGACACATGTTGGAATTTGAAGTAGGTGGGATTTTTATTAATGGACAAATGGAAGCTTTCATTATTGCTTCTCGTTTGAAGCATTCTACAATTCAAATACATGTTGAAAAAGCAAACAAGGATATTCGCGGATTGTATCCTGCTATTCTTAAAGAAATGTTAGAGCATCATTTTCCTGATGAACAGTATGTTAATAGAGAAGAAGATATGGGATTAGAGAATCTAAAAAAATCAAAACTTTCTCTACATCCAATCAAGATGATTGAAAAATATCGTATTTATGAAAAAGATGAGTATATTGGGCAAGCATCTGATGATGATTTAGAATCTATCATTCATCTTTGGAAAGATAATTTCCCAGATGAAACAGAAGAAACAACAAACTACTATTTCCAATATTTATACCATAAGGAATATACTTTTGTTCTTAAGAATAAAAATCATTTGATTTCAATGTTACAAATTGTTCCTATATCAATTCAAATTCACAATCA
Source organism: Coprobacillus cateniformis (assembly GCF_009767585.1). NCBI lineage: Bacteria > Bacillati > Bacillota > Erysipelotrichia > Erysipelotrichales > Coprobacillaceae > Coprobacillus > Coprobacillus cateniformis. The sequence goes on along the minus strand of NZ_WSNW01000001.1, from coordinate 3,379,689 downwards.
GATAAGAGAGTGTTATTTTATATTAGGCGTTGCAACAAAGAAAAATTTTGAAAAACAAGGGTATATGAAAAAACTTTTACAATTTGTTCTTGAACAATATAATAATCAAATTATTTATTTACAAGCGTATCATCCAGAAATTTATAAACCTTTTGGTTTTAATGCATCTCATTATCACCAAAAAATTGCTGTAGATAAGGAAAAATTAATACAGTCTCCTTGTATCCCTATAGATGATATTTCACTCTTAAAAGATTATTATGAAGCATTTGTGCAACAATTTGATGAATATCGCATTCGTGATGAATACTATTGGAAGTTATTTATTCAAAGATGTCTTGTTTTTTTGGATAATATTCTTATCTTCAAAGATCATGGATATCTTATTTATCATGAGAATGATGAATCTATTGAAATATCAGAGTTTATCTATCTTACAAAAGATTCTATAAATATTATGTTATCTTATTTTTCAAACAGTACAAAAAATATTATTTTAGAATGTGATATAAATGTTGAAATAGAAGGGCAGTCATCTCTTATTATTACAATGATGTCTAATCAAGTAAAGTTAGATACTTTTGATAAACACAAATATATTAATGAAATTTATTAAAGAAAGAAGAATTTTATTCTTTTTTCTTTAATTTTAATGAGTTTTATTGACTTATTATCTACGTTTTGGTAAATTTTAATTGTGTTAATAAATATTTATCACAAGGAGACTAATAAAATGTTTGATCAAGACGAATTACATGAAGAATGTGGTGTGTTTGGTGTTTTTGGACATAACAATGCTGCTGATCTTTGTTATTATGGATTACATAGTTTGCAGCATAGAGGGCAAGAAGCAGCTGGAATTGTTGTGCAAAAAGGACATAAACTTAGCATTCATAAAGGCGAAGGGTTAGTAACAGAAGTGTTTGATGCAAAACGCCTTGCTCAGCTTGATGGTGATGCAGCTATAGGGCATGTTCGTTATTCCACAGCTGGTGGTAGTGGCATTGCCAATGTTCAGCCTTTTTTATTTAAAACAATGAAGGGCTCATTAGGTATCTGTCATAATGGAAATTTAGTAAATGCAAATATTCTAAAAAAAGAGTTAGAAGAACAGGGTAGTATTTTTTCATCATCTTCAGATACTGAAGTCTTAGGTCATTTAATCAAAAGACAAGATGGTAAAATGATTGAACGTATTTGCAAATCTTTAGATATGTTAGATGGGGCATTTGCTTTCTTGATTCTTATCGAAGATCGCCTTTATGTTGCAAGAGATAAATATGGTTTAAGACCTTTATCCATTGGAATCCTCCCAAATGGAGCCTATGTATTTGCATCAGAAACTTGTGCATTAGATATTGTTGGAGCAAATTTTGTAAGAGATGTTGAACCAGGAGAGATTGTACGAGTAAAGGATGGAAAATTAAAAGCTATGACTTATACAAAAGATCCAGTCGTTGATAAAATTTGTGCAATGGAATACATTTATTTTTCAAGACCAGATAGTACCTTAGATGGAATCAATGTGCATACAACAAGAAAATTGGCAGGAAAACAATTATTTTATGAAGCACCAGTTGATGCAGATGTTGTTATTGGAGTGCCAGATTCATCCATTTCTGCTGCTATTGGTTATGCTGAAGCTTCTTCAATTCCCTATGAGATGGGACTTGTTAAAAACAAGTATGTAGGACGTACATTTATTCAACCCACACAAGAAATGAGAGAGCAGGGTGTACGAATGAAACTATCAGCTGTCTCATCTATTGTAAATGGAAAACGCATCATTTTGATAGATGATTCAATTGTGCGTGGAACGACCTCTCAACGTATAGTTAAACTACTAAAAGAAGCTGGTGCAAAAGAAGTACATGTTCGCATTGCCTCACCAGCAATTCGTTATCCATGTTTCTATGGTGTTGATACATCTACAATAGAAGAATTAATTTCTCATAGAATGAGTGTTAGTGAGTTATGCCAATATATAGAAGCAGATTCATTAGCATTTATCAGTGAAGATGGATTGAGTCAATCTATTCACTTTAAACAAGAACACACATGTGGCTTATGTATGTCTTGTTTCAACGGCAAATATGTTACAAAACTATATGATTCCTTTGAACAAGCGAATAAAGATGAAAAGTAAAAAAATAAGGGAAGATTTAATGTCTTCCCTTATTTTCATGAAATATATACAACTTCGCATAATATAGATTATGTGAATTCTAGACTATGCGAGAAAGTGTTGCAAATGTAATTAATATAGCCATGATTACTACTAATACCATTATATATTTATAAATAGCCTGAACATCTACCTTGTTGTTATTATAAACAGCTAAAAAAGAACAGATATACAATACCAATCCAATTATATAATTCACAATCATTGGCCAAATACTATCTTTTATAGAAATCCCAAAAATAAACAGCAAGGTTCCAATTAATAACCCAGCTAAAGAAATAATAATAACACGTCTTGTTTTGTTGTTTTCATCCATATACTTCTTCAAGCTCCTATATAATTTTATCTGCTAATGATTGACCAATACCAGGATTTTCAACTTTAAAATTCTCAGCGATTGTTGCTCCAATTACAGCATAACTTTTTAAGAGACCTAAGTGTCTTGGTTTATGCAACGATTTACTATAAACAATTAATGGAACATTCTCTCGTGTATGATCAGTTCCTTTATATGTTGGATCATTCCCATGATCAGCAGTAATCATTAATAAATCATCTTCTTTAAGTTCTCTTAACAGATCCGTTAATTGGTTATCAAATTCTATAATAGCATTGCCATATCCCCGAGGATCTCTTCTATGTCCAAACACAGCATCGAAATCTACTAAATTTAAGAATGCAAGACCTGTGAAATTCTCTTTAGCGATTTCTATTGTCTTTATCATCCCATCAAAATTAGATTCAGTTTTTACTTTGCGTGTTATCCCTTGATCAACAAATATATCAGGTATTTTACCAATTCCAATAACATCAAGATGATTTTCTTTTAAAGAATCTAAAACAGTTTTTCCAAAAGGTTTTAATGCCAAGTCATGGCGATTAGCAGTACGTTTAAATTCTCCTTTTTTCTGTCCTATATATGGTCTTGCAATGATTCTACCAACCTTCCATCTCTCATCCATAGCTAATTCTCTGGCAATATCGCACGCTTTATAAAGTTCTTCCAAAGGAATAACATCTTCATTAGCTGCTATTTGAAATACTGAATCTGCTGAAGTATAAACAATCCAATCCCCAGTCTGAATTTGATGTTCGCCCCAATCATCAAGTATTTTAGTTCCACTCTCAGCGTAATTTCCTACACATTTTCTTCCAGTTTTTTCTTCAAATAGTTTAATAAATTCATCTGGGAAACCTGTCTCAGTAAATGTTTGAAAGGGTTCAGTAATCTTTAATCCCATCATTTCCCAATGACCTGTCATTGTATCTTTTCCATTTGAAACTTCTTCTAGCCTAGCAGTATAAGCCAATTGGTTTTTTAAAGCATGAATGCCCTTAAATTGTCCAATACTTCCTAAGCCCATGCCTTCTAAATTAGGCAAATCTAAGCCCCCTACGCTTTCACAAATATGACCAAGTGTATTTGCTCCCAAATCATTAAAAGCCTCTGCATCGTGGGCATCTCCAACGCCCAATGAATCTAAAACAATTAAAAAAACGCGTTTATATTTTTTCATAATTTATCTCCTTTTCTTGCTTCGTGGATGTAACTTCCTATATTCTTCTATTGCTTTATTATTAGACACATGTGTATATATTGTTGTTGTAGAAATATCACTATGTCCTAGCATTTCTTGGATAGACCGTAAATCAGCATCATTTTCTAATAAATGAGTCGCAAATGTATGACGTAATGTATGAGGAGTGACATGTTTTTTCAACCCACTTTTCTTAACAATATTTTCTAAAATATGATAAAAGTCATCTCTTTGAATAGGCTGTCCTTTTTTATTAATAAAAAGGTATTGGGACGAAACTTCCTCACATAATTGTGGTCTATATTCTTCAATATATTTCTTTAACAACAAACAACAATTCTCATTCATTGGTACAATTCTTTCCTTGTTTCTTTTTCCAATACATTTTACAAAGCCTTTATGTATATTCACGTTCTGTAACGTTAAAAAACACATTTCACTCACTCTTAATCCAGATGCATATAAAACTTCTACCATACACCGATTACGCGCTGACACTGGATCATTTACATCAATTGAATCAAGCAACTGATTGACTTCAGCAACTGTCAAAACTTCAGGTAAATATTTCGCTTTCTTAGACATTTCAAAAGAACTCATAACATTGTCCTTAATGATATTTTCTTTTACTAAGAAAATATAAAATTGCTTTAGTGAAGTCATATGTCGGTCAACAGAAGATGCTTTTAAATGATTACGCAAATCTTTAAGATAATGATACATGTGATCTTTAATAATATTATCTATACTATTGACTTCATATTTTTTATAAATAAAATCAATAAAATGTAGAATATCACGTTCATAATTCTCAACAGTATAACGGCTATAACCTTTTTCTACAATCATATATTGTTTATATTCTTTTAACGCATCTACACATTTCAAAATACATCACCTACCATATTATACAAAAACAAATTACAAATAACAATATTTTTGCATTAAGATTAATCAATATGATTATTTGTATCTAATGCTTCTTCCATAAACTCTATTTTGCCAATTAATTCTTTAATGTATTCATTATCAGCCAAATTATATACAAGAGCTAATTTAAGAATCATTTTTAATTCATATAAATCCAATCGTGTAAAATTCATTTGACCACTACTTTCCTAATTTTTAAAAGAATTCTAATAAACGTAGATTATAGATAATCAAAAAATTCAAAACATTGGTACAACATAGATACGGAATGCTAATGCTAAAGAAAAAATAACAAGACCAATAATTACACAATTAAGCTTATAGTTCATCATGCTTTTCATACTAAAATTCTGTTCAACACAAAAAGTAACTAATGTGACATATGTTGAAATGTGTATACATATTAAATTCATCGATAGACAAAGCGCAATTTCCAAAAGACTTTCAACAAGTAACAAAAGAAATATTATAAATGTAAATGGAACCGCTGTAAAAACAAACATAAAAGAAAATGATAATTGCAATCCTTTTAAGAAAATTAAAAACAATAGGCCAATATGCCCCAAATAACTAGAACTCAGATATGTACATATCAATATGTAAACTCCACCTTGAATGACATAAAGCTGATATTGATTTTGATATCCATCGATATTAAGATAAAATAAATTTTGAAAAAAATCCTTTACCCCTTGTATTGAAGATGAATACTGATAAAACCCAAACAACAACCCGCAAACAAAAACACTTACCATTGCTATAACAATATATTTTTTATTGTCAATAAAACGACGTAAAAAGACACTCATTGATTATCACCTCTAATAATTCATATGAGTGTCTTTTTATATTATTCATTGTTTTCTAAGTATTTCTTTTGAATTGTTGATTGTGGTTCTATTAGATCTGATGCTTTCATTACTTTCAAACCAGGTAACGAAGAATTTAAACGATGTATAACTTCGTCAGTTTCATTAATCTCTTTTTTACTTGCTTGTAGTTGGGTATGATCAAATAAAGAAATCTGTTGCTGTAATTCTTCAACATGTTTAACATTATTCAAACTTATACCAACTAATCGTAGCATTTCACCACCATAAATACTTTCAAACAACAATAAAGATGTTGCATAAATAGTATCAAAATCCTGAGTATAATCATCAATAATCATTTGTTTTGTTTTACTCTTTTCTCTTGTGTATTTTAACGTAATTGAGATAGAATTCCCTACTAAATCTCGCTTTTTGGCACGTGAAGAAACTTCTTGTGCTAAGTCTCTAAATACTGATTTAATAAATTCTTCATCTTGGCTATCACGCTCAAATGTTGTTGAATTCCCAATAGACTTTAATTCATTATGTGCAACATTGATTTTTGAATAATCTTTCCCGTTTGCCTTTTGATAATATATCAGTGCATTTTTTCCAAATATAGGTTTGATTTTCTCATAGTTTTCATATTTTGCTAAATCACCAATTCTGACTATTCCTAATTCAATCAGCTTAGGAGCAGTTTTTTTACCAATACCAAACATGTTTTCTATTGGTAATGGCCAAATTTTTTGCTTATAGTTTTGATTTGTTATGACAGTGATTCCCATTGGTTTTTGCATATCACTAGCCATTTTTGCTAAAAACTTATTTGGTGCTATTCCTATCGAACATTGTAACTTCAATTCTGCGAAAACTCGCTTTTGAATTTCGATTGCGACATCATAAGGGTTTTGGTAATGCATCTGAATATAGTTCGTTAAATCCACATAACATTCATCTATGCTTGCCACTTCTAATTCTTGTGAAAATGTTGAAATAATATTGAAAAATTTTTCAGAGAGAGTCTTGTAAAGTTCAAAATGTGGAGGAACAATAACAAGATGTGGACATAATTCTTTTGCTTTAAACAGTGGCATAGCAGAATGAATACCGAATTTTCTTGCTTCATAGGAAGCAGTTGTAATAATGCTTCGTCGAGATTCTCTACAGATAACTATTGGTTTGCCCTTCAAAGATGGTTGTGATGATGTTTCTGCGCTTGCATAAAATGCATTTAAATCAACATGAAATATAATTTGCATCAACATCACCTACCTCAGCATCTATTTTAACATAAAATCTTTATAATTATAAATGCTTTCTTTTTTAACTGTATCAGTTTTATGTGCTAATCTCAATTTATCTGCAATCATTGCAATGAATTCTGAATTTGTAGGTTTCGCTTTCACTGCAGAAACAGTATATCCAAAAATATCATCAATTGCATCAGTATTTCCTCTGTTCCAAGCCACTTCAATCGCATGACGAATTGCTCTTTCAACTCTAGATGAAGTTGTATTATACATTCTAGCAATATCTGGATATAAAACTTTAGTAACTTGCCCCAAAATATCAATATTATAATAAGTTGTTAAGATTGCTGTTCTTAAATACATATACCCCTTAATGTGAGCAGGAATTCCAACTTCATGTAAAATATCAGTGATTTCATTTTCGATTTTGACTTTTTTATATTTTTCTGATTCATCCCCATTTAACAATTGATCATGTTTTTGTTGATCAGCAGTTGTTATGTAAAGAGCAGATTGGACAAAATGTTGTAAATCAAATGGATATTTAAAACAGTAATCTACAGATAAATCCTCAAGCCAATTACAAATTGTTTGATTCATAAATTGTGTCACACAAATAACTTTATTGTAACTGTTTTTATGCATTTCTTTTAATCTATTTAAAACTCCTACACCATCAATTTCTGAAAGCATTAAATCAATGATTAATAAATCACAAGTTCTTTGGTTTAGGAAATTAAAACAATCTGTTCCATTGTTTGCAGTCCCTATAATTTCAAATTTATTTGTTTTTTCTAAATTGATTTTAATATTTTCCAATAATTCTTGTTGATCTATTGCTATAAAAGTTTTCATTTTTCCAATTTCCCCTTTCGATTTATTCTCATCAGCAAATTTATTATATATGTGTCAAAAAAAGAAAGATAGTCAAAAAGTAAAGAAAACATAGTCAAAGCGGAATTTTCACAAATTCGTCATTTTTTTCACCCATATTTACGACACGATATCCTATCAAATGTCTTTTTATGTTGAAATAAGAAAAAGGAATCTTGAGCGATTCCTTCCCTATTTGTCGTTTTCAAGCATCCAATCGATGTATAATCCATAACCTTGGTGAACATTGTTGACATCAACATGAGTAACACACCCAATTAACTTCCCATTTTGTATAATTGGTGATCCACTCATTCCTTGAACAACCCCATTTGTTAAAGAAAGAACTTTTTCATCTGTAATTTCAAAAGTAATACCTTTAATAGAAGGCTCGTTCTGTTTTTTTAGTTTTGTAATATTGATAGAGCATTTTGTAAGTGTATGACCATCTAAAACGGTTAAGAAATAAGCCTCTCCCTCTTCAACTTCATCCATAGAAGCCGTAGAAATTATTTGTTTATCTTGACTAGGATAATCATCATAATTCCCATAAATACCATAATTATTATTATCATATATCGTTCCAATTTGAATCGAACCTATTTCGGCTATTTTTTCACCTGGTTTACCATTTTCTGAAGGATTGATTTTTTTGACATATGAATTATAGACACTGCCTTTTTTAATAATAACATCACTTTCTAACGATACATCCATCATAACATGCCCTAAGGCCCCAAAATGATGTGTGGCAGGATTAAAATATGTCATTGTTCCTACACCAGTCAACCCATCCTGTACATATAAACCTGTTGTGAACTTCCCATCTGATTCCTGGAACTTTAATTCTTTGTGGAGTTCTTTTTTATCACGTGAGAGTGTAAGTGTAATCGTATTTTTGTTATCAATTTCCTTTTCAACGTTTGCCATTAAAGTTGATATTGAATCAATACTTTGTCCATTCACTTTCTTAATGATATCTCCTGTTAAATACCCATCTGAAGAAGGATTGTACTTTTTATTGTCAATAGAAATATCATATGTTCCAGTAATCAATACACCATCATAATCTAACTCTATCCCTATTGATTGTCCACCTAAAATAACATCTGCTGCAAATACATTGACTGTCTGGAATAACATCGTCACGACAATAACGAGTGTAATACTTAACTTTTTAAAAAGCAAAGCATATACACCTCCCTGTAATCTTTTTTTGATTACAGTTTATTTTGGCATATATGCTTTGAATTATACATTCAATAATTTTTTTGCATTTTCTATAGCTTCAGGTGTTAATTTTTCTCCTGAAAGCATCTTAGCAATTTCTTCTATACGACTATTTTTACTTAAAAGATGCACTGCTGTTGTCGTTTCATGATCAGTAATCATTTTTTCGATACAATAATGATGCTCAGCTAAACAAGCAACCTGTGGTAAATGTGTAATACAAATAACTTGCTTATTTTGTGCCAATTGAAGCATTTTATCACCAATACTAGATGCTACTTTACCACTAACGCCAGTATCGACTTCATCAAAAATAATGGTTTCTATTGAACTATATGCCAAAATAATTGTCTTTATTGCAAGCATAATACGAGATATTTCTCCACCACTAGCACTTTCGTTAAGCAAACTCAAATCTTGACCTTTATTAATAGAAACTAAAAATTGTATTTTATCAATTCCATTTTTACATAGTTCAACTCTATCAAAATTCACTTTTAATATTGCTTTATCCAAATATAAGTCCCTAAATTCTTTTTGGATAAGCCTTTCAAAATGATTTGCATTTTTTAAGCGAATATGATGCATTTGATTAGCAATTAAAAGTGCAGCATCTTTTGATTCAGAAACTTGTTTTTGCAAATCTTGAATATATTCTTCACGATGAGATATTTTTTCTATTTTTTCGATGATATCATTTCGATATTCCTTAATTCTTTCCATCGTAAAACCATATTTTCGCTTTAATCTATTAATTATATAAAGAGTTTCTTGAATTTCATTAAAACGATATTGATCGAATTGAAATTCCCTATATGTTTCCATAACATTTTCATAGTCATCAATAAGTAAATAGTACTGATTATAAATGTTATCATATGATTTTTGAAATGCCTCTATTTCATTGACTGACTCTAATGCATTTAAACTTTCTTTAATTAAAGGCAATGCTCCTTTTGAAGAATTCATTAATCTATCAAAATTCTGTATATCTTCGTTCATTTTTTCAAAATTTTGAAGCATTTTTAACTCGTTTTCTAATTCATCTACCTCATCATCAGTATACTCAACTTTATCAATTTCATCCAATTGACTCTCTAAAAAATCTAATTGTTCATCACTCATATCTTCTTCAAGTGTCTTTTTTAATTTCGTTTTAAGTTCTTTATAAGAAGTATATAAATCTGCATATTTTTTTTGTAAATCAGCCAATTCCTGAGAAGAAAACTCATCTAATAATATAATATGGTTTTTTTCTTCAAAAAGTTTTTGAGTTTCAAACTGTGAATGAATATCTATTAGCAAAGGCATCAATAACTTCAATGCTTGATTTGAAGCATTTTGATAATTTATTTTAATATTGCTTTTTCCTGATTGAAGAATTTCTTTAGTAATAACAAACTGTTCATCTGGTTCAATATGTAACTGTTCACATATATCTTCCAACGCTTCATTCATAGTTGCATCAAAAACACCCTCTATAATCGCTTTAGAGCAGTTTTTCTTAATTAACGATACAGAAGCCCTATTCCCACACAACTGCCCTAATGCATCAATAATAATAGATTTACCAGCGCCTGTTTCACCAGTGAGAACACTCATACCACTTTCAAAATCAATACGTGTCTGATCAATAATAACAAAAGAAGAAATATATAAACTTTTTAACATACTATCACCTACCCTTTAAAGTATTGATGTGCTGTAGCAACAACTTTTTGAACATCTATAAAACAATCCTGAGTTTCATTGTTTTGAAAACAACCTAAAAACTCTATATTACCAACACCACCAGTAATAGGTGAATATGTCAATTGTTTTAAAGACATGTGAGAATCATGAGCATAATCAATAACTTCCTTAATAACACGCTCATGAACAGATGGCTCGCTTACAATCCCATGCTTTCCAACATCATCTTTTCCAGCCTCAAATTGAGGTTTGATTAATGCAACAATATAACCATCTTTTTTTAAAATATGAGACAGTGCAGGAAATATATGCTTTAAAGATATAAATGAAACATCAATGCTTACAAATTCAGGTTGTCCAAATTGAAACATATCAAGTGTTGCATATCTAAAATTCGTTTTTTCCATTACATGAACACGTTCATCATTACGTAACTTCCAAACCAATTGATTCGTCCCAACATCCAAAGCATAAACTTCTTTAACGCCATTTTGTAGGCCACAATCTGTAAATCCACCAGTGGATGATCCAATATCTAGCATAATCAAACCGTTTAAATCAAGCCCAAATTCTTTGATAGCTTTTTCTAATTTTAAACCACCACGGGAAACATATGCCAATTGTTCACCCTTTATATAAAGCTGTGAATCAACAGGTATTTTTGTTCCTGGCTTATCAATATAATCATATTCATCTCTAACAATCCCAGCCATAATTGCTCTTTTGGCTTTCTCTCTTGAATCAAATAAACCTTGCTCTACACAAAGAACATCAACTCTTTCCTTCTTCATGACATTTCTCCTTTATAACATTGAAAAGATCATCCAAACTCATGTTTTCATATTTTAATAAAGTTTCAACATCTCCTTGAGGTGTATACCTGTCATCAATTCCTAAATAATCTATACTTATATTCATATGATTTTGAGAATAATATTTTGCAATCATCGATCCTAATGAGCCAATCATTAAATCAGTTTCATAAATAATTAAATCCTGATGATTATCATAGAATTCATTGAGCATCTTCTCATCCATTGGTTTTATAAATCTTGCATTGACAAGATTAATTGGCAAATGATTTTTTTCAATCAACTCTTTAACTGTATTAACTTTAGCATCATATGTAATAATTGTTAAATGATGTGTTTGATCATCAATGATTTTTTCCCAAGTCCCAATCTCAATAAACTCATCAGTTGCAACATCACAATCAAAAACATTTCCGCGAGGGAATCGCATAATATATGGCATATCAAAGTTTTTCATAGCTGTATTAACCATTCTGCGAGCCTCTTGCGTATCTTTCGGAGTCATATAGACAATATGAGGTATAGCAGACAGAAAACTTATATCAAAAACTCCATGATGTGTTTCACCATCTGCTCCCACCAGTCCACATCTGTCAACACCAATAAGACATGGCAAATTCATTCTAGCTATATCATGATTAATTTGATCATAGCAACGCTGTAAAAACGATGAGTAAATAGTAATGTATGGTTTTTTATGGGCAACAGATAACCCTGCTGCAAAAGTCATAGCATGTTCTTCTGCAATACCAACATCAAAACTCCGATGAGGATATTTTCTAAAAATTTCACCTAAACAACTCCCTGAAATCATAGCAGGAGTAATAACAACAATATCTTCGTCTTCTTTCATTAATTTTTCAATTTGTGAAGAAACAACAGCACTCCAACTCATAAGTTGTGACTCTTTTTTATATATTCCTTCTTTATAATCAAAAGGTGCGACACCATGATAAACGCCTTGGCGGTCATTTTCAGCCAATACATAACCTTTTCCTTTTATTGTATGAACATGGACAACCACACTGTGTGACATTTCCTTTGCTAAACTCAATGCATTAAAAAGTTCTCTAAAATCATGCCCATCTACTGGACCAATATAATCCAAACCAAACTCACCAAAAATATTGTCTTCTAAAACATTTTCCTTGATATGATCTTTAATTCTCTTTGTGAATTTATAGACTTTTTTTCCAAGTTTTGATTTTTCAAGAAAAGATACATAATTGTATTTAGCATTCTTATATTGTGTAGAAATACGCACCTCAGATAGAAAATTACTAAATCCACCAACATTTTTTGAAATTGACATATCATTATCATTCAAAATAATAATGACTTTAGAATCAATAGAACCTAAATGATTAAGAGCTTCAAAAGACTCACCACTCATAATAGCTGCGTCTCCAACTATACAAAGCACATCTCCATCTTCATGATTAAGATCACGTGCAACAGCCATCCCTATACCACCTGATATAGCTGTTGAAGAATGTCCAGCTTCCCAAACATCATGAACACTTTCCTTTCGTTTTTGAAAACCACTCAACCCTTCAAATTGTCTAAGCGTTGTAAAATCTTTAGCCCGTCCTGTCAATATCTTATGCACATAAGATTGATGTCCTACGTCATAAATCATTTTATCCTGTGGAGAATCAAAAATATAATGAAGTGCTATTGTCAATTCAACAATACCAAGATTGCTAGAAAAATGACCACCAGTTTGTGAAACGCTCTTTATAATAAACTGTCTGATATCACTTGCAAGATCTTCCAACTCCTCAATATTTAATTGTTTTATAAATTCTGGATTTTTGATCTTTTCAAGATTCATCTAATTCACCCTTTTCAAAATAATTGATAATAATTCTAGAATTAATCCATGATTAATTCTCATTGCATATATATTTTCATAACATTTTTTAAATAATTCCTGAATTGCTAATTCTGATTTATCAATCCCTATTAATGAAACATATGTTGTTTTATGATTTTCTTGGTCACTGCCAACTTTCTTTCCTAACTGTTCTGTATTTCCAACAACATCCAAAATATCATCTTGAATTTGAAAAGCAAGCCCTAAATCAAAACCAATACTTGTCCAATATTGATAATCACTAGGATTGGCAATCAAACTGCCTAATTGCATACTTACAGCAATCAATTCACCTGTTTTATGTTTGTGAATATCTTTGAGTTGTTCTAAATTCGCTAATTGCTTTTCAAAAGTGATATCCTGTTGTTGACCATAAATCATACCATTAATACCACTCGCTTCATAAAGACGATTCAAAAGTTTCACCTTTAAATCACTATCAATAGATATATTTAAAATAGTATTTACACCTAGATTTAGTAAGGCATCACCTGCCAAAATAGCAGTAGCTTCATCAAATTGTTTATGGCACGTTGGACGTCCACGTCTCAAATCATCATTATCCATTCCAGGTAAATCATCATGAATTAATGAATATGTATGAATCATTTCTATTGCACAGGCAATATCCATATAAATATGATAATCAATTTGATAACTTCTTAAAACACTTAAAAATAGCAATGGCCTTAATCTTTTTCCAGGAGCTAATAAAGAATAGCTCATAGCTTCTTTAACAGGTCCATTTTTTAATGGTTCTAGAAGTTCCTCTAATCGTGAATTTATCTCAGTTCTTAATTGTTCCATAAACTATTCCTCTGTCTTCATATCTTTTAATTGTCCATTTTCATAAATCTGAGCAACTTTTTCTTGAATATTCTTAAGTTTATCATCACAATATTTAGATAATTCAATTCCTTCTTGAAACAATGCAATACTATCCTCTAAAGGTATTTCATTTCCTTCAAGTTTTGAAACAATTTCTTCTAAACGTGAAATAGCTTTTTCATATGTCATATTTTCCATTTTCTCACCTACTTAATCTCTGCTTTTTGATGACCATCTTGAAATTGAATATCAATAATATCTCCAGATTTTAAATCTTTTGATTTCTTAATCATAGTTTTTTCTTTTTGAATGAGTGTATAACCTCTTTGTAAAACCTTCAGTGGACTCAATGCATCTAAAGTTGTAATATGTTGATGCAATTGATGTTCATATGCCTGTAATTTCAAATCTATTTGATTTTTAAGTTCGGTTTGATAACTTGCTAGTTGTTGATACACTCGCATATCAAAAACTTTAAATTGATATGACAACTTATCCTGCAATTTAGTCAATCTTAAAAACTCATGAGAATAAATCACTTCTGGATTATTTAAGTAATAAGATTGTTGTAAACGAGATAAGTATTGTCTTTGTACATCTAGGCGATGTTTCATTTTATATAACAATTGTCTTTGTAAGTTTTCTTGATATACTCTCAGTTCTTTTTGATCAGGTGTTGCTTTCACCGCTGCAGCTGTTGGAGTCGCACTACGATAATCACTGACAAAATCACAAATTGTAAAATCAGTTTCATGTCCAATGCCTGTTATAATAGGTGTTTGACATGCAAAAACACAACGTGCTAAATCTTCTTCATTAAAATTCCATAAATCTTCAATAGAGCCACCACCTCTTGCTAAAATAATTGTATCAAAGCCTAAGGTATCAACTTGTTTTAAAGTTTCAATAATCTGTAAATAAGCATTTTTACCCTGAACAGGTATTGGAAAAACAATGACTTTTGCAAAAGGAAATCGTAAATGTATTGTTCGAACAATATCTTGTACAGCAGCACCTTGCTTAGCTGACAAAACTGCAATTCCTTTAGGGAAAGAACGAATAGATTGCTTATACTTTAGATCAAAGAGTCCCTCTTTTTCCAATTTTCTTTTTAGTGCTTCATATTGCAGATAAAGGTTTCCTATACCATCCTGTTGAATTGTTTGAACATAAAGTTGATATTGTCCAGAAGCCTCATATACTGAAACGCTCGCATGAATAAAAACTTGCATACCATTTTCAATTTGAAAACTCATCTTACGGGCGGCAGATGCAAACATAATTGCACTTACCCTGGAATTCTCATCTTTTAAAGTGAAATAAAGATGACCACTAGGATGTGGCCTATAATTTGAAATTTCTCCTTTAATATAAACATTTTGCAAAGAAACATCTTGATTCATCTTTGCCTTAATATACTTATTTAAAGCAAAAACACTTATGTATTGTCTTTCCATTAAATAATTTGACCTAATACACCATTAATGAATTTGTAAGAATCATCATCACAGAATTTCTTAGCATTTAAAACTGCTTCATTAATAACGATAGTTTTAGGTAAATCAGACTCTAATAACTCACAGGCAGCAATCATTAAAATAGCTTTTTCCATCATACTCAAACGTTCGAATTTCCAACCCTTCTTTAAATGTTTTTCTATCAAAGTTTGATATGATTCTTTATTTTGAAGAGTTGTTTCTACTAACCAACGACTAAATGCCATTGTCTCTTCACTTTTTGTCAATGTTTTTTCTTCGCTCAAAAAAGTTAAAATATCTTCAAGAGAACTATCAACCAAAAGATTCTGATAAACTCCAATAGTTGCTTTTTCTCTAGCGATTTGTCTTCGTGTTTTTTCCATAAAATCAAAATGCCTCCACACTCTCTAAATATAACTTATTCTACCACAAATAACGATAAAAATAAACAAAAGAAAAGTAAGAATGCATATTCTTACTTTTGTTGCTAGAAATCAATATTATCAACTTCAATATCAACATGTTTAACTAAAACGCCTGTCATTTGTTTAATAGAAGTTGCAATTTTTTCTTGTATTTCTCTTGTCATTTTAGACACATTCACACCATATTTCAAACGAACATGAATGCATACATAAACTTCGTTATCCTTAATTGAACAAGAAACAACTGCTTTTGTTCCAGGAATTTGAATACCTTTAGATGTATCTAAAGAAACATTTTTCATTTCACTTACAGTTTTCTTAGTAATTTCATCAAAGACTTGAATATTCATTAAAATCTTTCCATTCACAGTTCCTTGATCAAATGTATAGTATTCATTATGTGCCATAATATTACCTCTTTTCTATACTCTATTGTATATAAAAAGTCATAAAATTACAAGGTTATTCACTAATAAATTTGACTTCAACTTGATAATTATCTCCTACCAACTTTAAAACTTCTTTGATAACTTTTGAAGCATCACTTTGTGTTGCATCTTTCTTTAAAACAGTTACTTTAATTGTTTGATTGTCTATTTCAACATAAACATCTTGATATCCAAGTTCTTTAATCTTTGCAACAATACTCTTTTCTTTTTCACCAAGGTTTTTCGTTTCACTAATTGTTTCAAGCGCTTCATTGATAGAATCTGATGTACTTGATTCTTTAGCAATAATCTCATTGTTTTTAGCAATGATATCATCTCTTTTTTTATTTAATTGTTGTTGCAATTGTTCAATTGTTGTTTGTGTATTGGTGACAACTTCTTGATTAGAACTTGGTGGTAACATAATGTAATAAATAGACAACACTAATATCAAACTAAAGAGTGTTAAAAAAGTAAAAGCTTGTTTATTCATATCCCATTCTCCTTTGTCTTCTACACTATATGAATAAACATTTAAAAATATGAAAAAAAGAGCTTACGCTCTTCCTTGATATTTACCATCTTCAGTATTAACAATAACTTTTTCACCTTCGCTGATGAATAATGGCACTTTAATTTGAAATCCTGTCTCAATTGTCGCATTTTTAGATGCACCTGTTGCAGTATCACCTTTCACAGCTGGTTCAGTTTCTGTAATTGTAAAAGCAACATTTACTGGTAATTGCACTCCTAAAACTTCATTTTCAAAACTTGTAACTTCCACTTCATCAGAAGCTTTTAAGAAATTTAATTCCCATTGTAAACGATCACTAGGTATTTCAATTTGGTCATATGTCTCATTATCCATAAAAACTAACATATCTCCACTATCATATAGATATTGCATTTTTCTTTTTTCAATATGTGCTTTAGCAACTTTTTCACTATTTCCAAATGTAACTTCAGTTGTAGAACCAGTTCTCATGTTTTTCATTTTCACTTTAATATTTGCAGCTGCACGTGCAGTTTTATTATGTGAGTATTCTAGAACAACATATAAGTTGCCATCATATTGAAAAGTCATACCTGGTCTTAAATCACCAACATTAATCATAATCAATCTCTCCTTTGTATAATTTCCTTTAGAATTATAACAAATTTCTATGAATATGTAAAATAAAAAATAACACGTATACCATATTCGCTTTATTTTTGTGCTTTTTCTTTTATTCTATGCTACAAAAAATGTAAAATATGCCACAAGCAACAATAATATAAAACTTGCCATACGAAGTTTGAATTGCATATCACGATTATCTTGATAACGTTTTTGCCTTAAATATGTTAATATAAAACTTATTATTAATAATGCCATAATAAAATAAAACATGGTTACACCTCCCTATATTCAAATTTTAAAACCCTAAAATTTTCCATACTTATTTGAACGAAAAAACTATAATTCATTTCTTTTGACTCTACATATGTTGTAATATCATAGACTGTTCCCAAATCATCAATTTGGTTATAAATATGATATCCTGATTCTTCATAATCATCGCTTAATAAAATATCATTTTCCATTTGATCAACATAATATGCAATAAGGTTAATTTCAAGATTCTTCTGTTTCATCATTAAATCCACTAATTTGTAATTACTAACATTGAATTGCATTGTCATAAGACATGTCGTTATAACAAAAATAATAACAAGAAAAATAACCAAAACGATCTGAAGAATTGATCCACGATTATTCAAGTTCTTCATCAGGAATATCTTCCTCCTCTTTTTCTTTTGCATAGTTAACCAAAAAACGATATTCTCTTTCGCTTCTTTCAATATTCATATATATATTATTATTTTCTATAACAAAATATAAGTTATCAATATTCGTCAACATAATTTCAAATCCAGGAGTTTTTACAAGTCGTCTATTGTTGAGCTCAAAAGTTACCTCCTCTTGTTCAAAATTATAATATGTATAAGAATCATCAACTTCTTCATAACAACTCCCTATAGCATACTGACTCACCTGTTTGGCAGCAATATAGATATCCTCATCATAAGAAGATATTTGATTCGAGTGAGCAATTATACGATAAAAACCTGTTAATGACAATACAATAATCATTGTAATTGACAAAGATAAAAGAACCTCAACTAATGTAAAACCTCTTCGATTAAACCTATAAAATCTTCTTTTTCTAATAATACCTCCTCCTTCTCCAAAATTTTAGTATAATTTTCTTTCAATCTTAATTCATGATTATATATAGTTGTCAATGATGTTATTAACACAATTAATACTGATATAAATATTTCAAAAGCCAACAAACTTTCAATCAGAGTGGAGCCTTTATTATTGAACATAAAAGCACCCACTACCAACTTGATATACAAACTGAAAATCCTGTTGCAAAGTATGATATGTAACAGTTTTTGCAGTTTTAATATGACCAGCCGAATTAAAAGTCATTTTGTATGAATCAAAATAAGTGTTTTCACTTAATTGATAGTTTTTTTCTTTATCAGTCGTTTTCCAGAGGACCTTATCTTTTAAAAATTGAACTGTAACAGTTTTTTTTGAAACGATCGCTTCCAATTTTGCTTGATTTAAAAATTCTGTTATTTCTTGAATAATGACTTGATTATTCTTATTTGGTAGATGCAATGTCATTGTGAGCAAAGAGAGCATACAAATAATAAATAAAACAAATAGTGTTTCCACCAATGTAAAACCTCTATTCGTCAACATATGCTTGACCATCATCAATTGAAATGCTTTTTCCATTAGGACATATTCCTTGCTTTTCAGTCAAATAAGGATGTGTCCCACCTGTTAAATCAGAAATACTTGTTGGTAATTCTCCATTCTCTATTTCATACAATAATATTTGAGAATTGACAACTTCAATTTGAGCATCACACCCTTTATTTTTAACAACTGTATTTTTTGATGTCACGTTTGGAATAACTAATAAGAGAATAACTAAGATAACGCTAATACAAAATATCATTTCAATTAATGTAAAACCTTTTTTGTTCATATAAACCCTTCCTTTCTAAATTTCAGAGATAATATTCATCATCGGAATAATAATAGATATATAAATCGTTATTACAAAAACTGCCACAAAACTATAAATAGAGGGTATTAGATATTTTAGAAAACTAGCAATCCACAAATCTATCTGATCATAAGTTAATTGTATATAATATATTAATGAATCATGTTGTGTAGGATTTTTCATATACATTTGAAAAAAACTAAGAAACAAAGGATCTAAATATTCAAAGTCCACAAGAATATCTTCTAATGTTTCTCCCTCTTGCAAACGATTATTCATTTCATATAAAACAATTTTTAAATCACTATGATTCATCTGTTCATTTAAAAGTTTAATAATTCTTGCACTATCCATATCCTCAGTGAGTAATTCCTGATAGTATGTAGCAAATTTAAGTGAAAAATATTTCTGTAAAAACACCTTAAACAATGGCAATTTTAAGTACCATTCAATAATACGAAATGACTTTTTCTTAAGTGCTATTATTAATTTTGTTAACAAATAAACAACAGCTATACCCAATACAATTATCAAAAAAGGAATCAAATAAAATGAAATAAATGCCACCTGAATCCATAATGTCTTTTCAATTTGAAATGAAATAAAAAGTTGATTAACATTAGGCAATAAAATAAAAACTACAAAAACAGAAAAAAGAAATAAAAACACAATAAGAATAAGAGGATAAGTTAGCTTCGATTTTAATTGATTTTGATAATTTTGTAATGATGTGCAAATATCTAAGCTTTTTTCAATGGCTTCTGATAAACATTTCTTGTTTTTAAAAAAATAGAAATATTCTTTAAATAATTCTGGCAGTTCAGCATTTAATATAATATTTTCTAAATCCATTCCTTTTTGAAGTTCATTATTCATATATGGAATAGCCGGATGATTTAAAATATGTTTACAAATAATCAGTGATTCTTCAACCGTATAATGACTACTTAAAAGTGTATAAAAATTTTTAAGAAACATATAATCCTTATTCATAAGCTTCCTCAATAAACAAATCAGATGAAAATCCCTGAGATATAAGTTGTTCAGCCTGATCAGAAAAATTAATATAGTTAAGACAATCCTTCTCTAAATAGTTTTTAATCTCTAATTGGTTCATTAATTCTGAAAGAACAATCACTCTTTCATTTTCCTTATCATATATCATTTTTTGTGATATAGCGCCAATGACCACATCAATTATATCAACTTGGGATATCCCCAAATTCATCAATCTCTTTAATAACAAAGGAGCATTACTAGCATGGATAGTTGTTAATACAAGATGTCCTGTTAATGCGCATGTAATGGCTATTTTTGCAGTTTGTTCATCTCTTATTTCTCCTATCATGATAACATCTGGATCATGACGCAAAATTTGTTTCAATGTATTATGGTAAGTAATCCCCAATGTCTCATTTAATTCAATTTGTAAACAATCCTGAAGATGCATTTCTATAGGATCTTCAATAGTAATGATATTTTTGTTATGTAGTCGTATAATTTCCTTTAAAACAGTATAAAGTGTTGTTGATTTTCCTGAGCCAGTTGCACCACCTATCAAAAACAAACCTGTTGATTGTCTGGTTAACCAATACAAAAAATCTTGAATGTTTTTAAGATAAGTTAATTCATTAATTTTGAGGACCTTATGATTGTTTAGAATTCTAATAACGATACTTTCAAATTCTTGTGATGGCAAATAAGATACTCTTAGAAAAAATTCTTTTTGATGTACTATTACTGAAAAGTCACCAGTTTGAGGCAATAATTTATAATTGGTATTAATTGAAGACTTATATTTAATATAATTCATCAATTTTCTGCCAATGACCTTATCAATATCCTCATATTTCTTTAAATCTCCAAAAATTCGAAATCGAATACTCAATTGCTCTTTGAGAACAAGATGAATATCAGTGGCCTTTCTTTTCAATGCTCTATAAAACATTTTGTCAAATAGTTCTTCCATAATTACCCTCCTAATATATATATTCTCATTTATTTTTGATTTTTCTTCTTTTTTATGAAAAAAAGTCATAATTTTTTATTATGACTTTAAATAAGGATTATTCTGTTGTTCATATTTCAGTGTACTTTCTTCACCATGACCTGGTAATAGCCTTGCGTCAAACGTAAATTCTTTAATTTGTTCTAATGATTTTTTTGTCTGTAAATGTGAAGATGTAGGAAAATCATAACGCCCAATAGATCCAGCAAACAAAACATCTCCACTCATTAAGGCATTTTCAGAAGGAATGTAAATCATACTACTCCCTTGACAGTGTCCCTCTAACAACAACCATCGAATCTCATATCCTGCTAACACCATCTTATCATGTGCTTCCTGGATAGGTGAATCAACAGTAAATGACTTTTCATAAAAAGATAGATTCAATTGAGCATCTCTCATCAATTCTATTGATTCTTTATGAGTGTAAATAGAACATTTATATTTACTATATAAATAATCAACAGCACCCACATGATCAAAATGCCCATGAGTTAACAAAATGGCTTTAAGAAATAATTCATTTTCATCAATGAATTTAGCCACTTTTTGACCATTAGCCCCCGGGTCAATAACAATACATTCTTTTTCACTATTATATACAACATAACAATTGGTTTGCATCATACCTAAAATAAGTTTCTTTATCATGACAATCTCCTTTTCCCTAAAGAAAAAAAGCCAATTGGCTTATTTCTTTTCTTTATGAGTTGTTTTTTTATTACATCTTGAACAATATTTTTTTACTTCCATTCGATCTGGATGATTTCTTTTATTCTTAGTATTAATGTAGTTTTCTTCACCACATTCAGTACATTTTAAAATGATGTTTTCTCTCATTTTTACACCTCCATCATGACTTCGCCATACTATAATAGCATAAAGTTTAGAAAATTGCTACAATTTTATTCACTTTTTACTCCATATTTCTCAAAGTATTTTGTAAAAGCAGTTTTTGATAAACCATTACATGCACTCGTTGATGTTCTTGTTTGTGTATCTGACATACAAGCAACTGCAATTTGAGGATTATCATATGGAGCATAACCAACAAAAGCACGATTCTGATATTCTTCACCCTTGATCATAACCTGTGCTGTACCAGTCTTACCAGCCGCTTGATATGATCCATTAATACTTTTAGCTAATCCTGAGACACACCCTTCTCTAAAGCCAGTTTGAACACGTTCAAAAGCTAATGTATAACTTGAAACATCATCAAGAACTTTCACTTTATGTTGAAGAAGAGAAATCTTTTCTCCCTCTTCTGTTTCAGTAAACGAATCCATAAACAAATGTGGTTGAATTCTTTTTCCACCATTGGCTATAGTTGAAACATATTGAGCCATCTGCATTGGCGTATATGTATCATATTGACCAATTGCAAAGTCAAGTAAGTTCCCGCCTTGACGTTTAGTAACATCTCCACGATACCCCAATTCTTCTTTAGGAACATCTAAACCAGTTTTAACACCCAAACCTAATTCACCAGCATCCTTACGCAAAATATCAAATGCCTTGGGATCAATATTGAGAGTTTCACGAGGAACATAAACACCACCGCCTAGTTTAATAGCAACATAGAACATATAGACGTTTGAAGACTGGGCCAATGCCTGTATCTCATTTAAGCGCCCAAGACCACTCTTATTCCATGATCGTTTAACAGGAGTTCCTTTGATTTGAATCCCATCAGCAGTATCATTAAAATATGTGTTTTTTGTAATTAAATTTTCTTTAAATGCCGTATATATTGTTGCACCTTTAAATGTGGATCCAATAGCATATGCATAAAGATAGTTTCCAGCTGCAAAATCGCTAATTTCGCCAGTTTTTGTATCACGTTTTTTCCCTGCCATAGCAACAATTTCACCACTATTTGGATCCATTAAAGTAATAAAAATATGATTATTGTTAGGACCACCTGACCTGTTTTTTAAAAAATCTTCAATTTCTTTATTCAAAATTTCCTGTAGTTCCCAATCAATAGTTATACGCATATTACTTCCTTTAGAGCCACTAGAAACCGGTTGAACAATTGGCGTTCCATTTCTATCATAGGAGATAGAATATTTTGCATTGTCACCACTGAGAATATGTTCATATTGAGCTTCAAGCCCACTAACACCTACACGCGCATCATTGTTATAATCTTCTGCCAATAAGATATCTTTTGTATTGGCTGGAAGCCCTTGTTTTTTAGTTGTCACTTTCCCTAAAACCTGATTCAAAGAGTTCTTGTATGTATATTCTCTTGACCAATCATTTGTTACTTTAATCCCTCTTAAAAGACTTGAGTTTTCACCAATAATACTTGCTTCCTTAATAGAAAGTCCTTCCAAAAGCACCGTTGATCCTCTTGTGCAATTTGCAATTTTAAAATATAGCATATAATATTTTATATCATTTTCAGTCAACCTCTGATTAACCATTTCATCAGTAATACGCTCAATCTGTAATTTATAAACAGTATCAGAATCCTGCTTTAATTCTTCAGCAGTCAAAAGACTCTTCACAAATTCTTCATCTTTTTTTATAAGATAATCTTTTTTATCACGCGGTTTTACATCGCTTATATCAACTGTTACATTATTAATTAAAAAATTAATAATAACCTCAATTTCTTCAGGTTGAATATTCTTGACAGCATAATATGTTGCACAATTGATATTTTTATTATAAACAAGTCTGTTATAATTTCTATCATAAATATTTCCTCTAAAAGTATCACTTGTAAATATACTTGTATTGTATTGAGAAAGTTTAGTTGCATAATAATCTTTTTGTCCAATTTGTGTCATAAACAAACGAATCAATAAGATTGCACCACCAATCGCCACACCAACCATTAATATTTTAAATCTTCTAGAGATAACATGATCAGTTTGATTTTTAAGCCTTGTTTCTACTTCTTTTTTACCATCAAATCTGATCTGATTCTTTTTCCAAAAACTCATTTCATGCACCTCCATGACCTATTATATTATAAACGATATTGAAAGTAAATCAACCCAAAAGAAAAAGAGAATTTCACAAATTTTCTTAATTCATTCTTAAGAAATTGAATACAGTGAATTATAACCACAATAAAATTGACAGTTACTTAACGTATATTTTTTAAATATACAATAAAAATGAACAACATAAAAATAGCCACCTGTTCATAGATGGCTAAGAGACCTTCATTAGTTAAATGGATTAATCATCGTCAACAGAAAGTATAGCCATAAAAGCTTCTTGAGGAATTTCTACACTCCCAACAGCCTTCATACGCTTTTTCCCTTCTTTTTGTTTTTCTAAAAGTTTTTTCTTACGTGAAATATCCCCACCATAACATTTAGCCAAAACATTCTTACGCATTGCCTTAATGTTTGTTCTTGCTATCACTTTCCCTTGTAGAGCAGCTTGAATAGGAACTTCAAACATTTGTTTAGGAATAATTTCCTTTAATTTTTCACAAATAATACGACCGCGATTATAAGCAAAGTCTTTGTGAACTATTGTTGAAAGAGCATCAACAACATCACCATTTAGCATAATATCCATACGCGTCAATTTACTTGTACGATAATCATCAAATTCATAATCAAAAGATGCATATCCTTTTGTACAAGATTTTAATTTATCAAAGAAATCATAGACTATTTCACTTAATGGAATCATATAAATAACATTACGACGCAAATCATCAATATATTCTATATCCATATATTCTCCACGCTTAGATTGGCAAAGTTCCATAATAGGTCCAACATATTCATGAGGTGTCATAATCGATGCTTTTACATATGGTTCCTCTATATGATCAATTTTCTGTGGCCCTGGTAACGATGCAGGATTATCAATTTCCAACATTGAACCATCAGTTAAATAACAATGATAAACAACTGAAGGAGCTGTAGCGATTAATTCTAAATCAAATTCTCTTTCCAATCGTTCTTCAATAACATCCATATGCAGCAGACCTAAAAAACCACATCTGAATCCAAATCCTAATGCCTGTGATGTTTCAGGTTCAAAAATCAGTGACGAATCACTCAATTTCATTTTCTCCAAAGCTTCTCTTAAATCCTTATATCTTGCATTATCAACTGGATAAAGTCCACAATAAACCATTGGATTTAGACGACGATATCCTGGCAATTGTGTCTGTGCAGGTTGTGAGAGTGTTGTAATTGTATCCCCAACATGAACATCTTGGATAGATTTGATTGAAGCAGCAATCCATCCAACTTCTCCAGTGACCAAAGAATCTTTTTTAACTTCTTTAGGATTTCTTACACCAAGTTCTACAACTTCATAAATTGCATGACTTGCCATAAATTTAATTTGATCTCCAACACTAATTTTACCCTCTTTAACACATACAAAAACAATAACACCTCGATAACTATCATAAAGAGAGTCAAATATCAATGCCTGAGTCGGATGACTCACATCACCTCGAGGAGCTGGAACATTTTTAACAACGTCTTCTAGAACATCAATAACATTCAATCCTGTCTTAGCAGAAATCAAAGGTGCTTCATCTGCGGGCAATCCAATGATATCTTCGATTTCTTGAATGACACGTTGTGGATCAGCACTCGGTAAATCAATTTTATTAATTACTGGTAAAATCTCTAAATCATTATCCAATGCCAAGAAAACATTAGCTAAGGTTTGTGCTTCTACGCCTTGAGCAGCATCAACAACCAAAACTGCTCCCTCACAAGCTGCTAATGAACGAGATACCTCGTATGTGAAATCGACATGTCCCGGTGTATCAATAAGATGCAATAAATATGTTTCCCCATTTTTAGCAGTATATGTTAATTGAACAGCATTCAATTTAATTGTAATTCCACGTTCTCTTTCTAAATCCATACTATCAAGGAGTTGTTCTTTCATTTCCCTATCACTAACAGCACCTGTTAATTGTAAAATTCTGTCAGCCAAAGTAGACTTTCCATGATCGATATGCGCAATAATAGAAAAATTTCTAATATGTGATTGATCTATTTTCATAATCAAACTCCTTTCTTTTTACTTTATCTATTTTACACAATTATTATTAAAAAAGAAACAAAAAAGTAGTATTAATACTACTTTTTTATAAAATATTTATCAAAAAATTCAACATGTTCGACTTTCACTTCCATGACAGTCATTGATTGATTATCAGCAGATTCAAATGTCCTTGATTGTAATCGCCCTTTAACCCCTAAAAAGCTTCCAATATCACAGCAATCCATGACTTGCTGGCTAATACCTTTCCAAAGCACACATGTAATGTAGTCATGATCATTGATACCTAAATTATTTCTATAAGGTCTTTCAATATCTAGGACAATTGTTGCCAGTTTTATACCATTTTGTGTTTCTCTCATAACAGGCTTATTTGCCAACCTCCCTATAACAATGATTTCATTAAACATAGTTTTCTCCTCCTCTTCTTCATTATAAAGGAAGACAAACAAATGACCAAATTCTCCATTTTTCCTATTATTACAGCATATTTATACATTTTGGTTCTCAATTTATCAAAAAAAGAAACTTTTTTCATCAATAAGTCGCAAATATAAGTCCAAAATTCATTATTTAGATATATTTTAATAGACTTATTTTAAATTTAAAAAATAACATTTATAATCTTTACAATATAAAACAAGGGATATCTTAGATATCCCCGTTATAAGAAAGCTCATTTCAGTAACGATTTATAATTCTCCCATCATCTCTGAATCTATAATATTTTCATATATTTAATCTCTTCTACATTATTATTTATTTTAACTATAAAAGTTTATTCATTTGTATCAATAAATTTTATGTTATATGTACAATTTTCCACTTTCACTGTGATCATGCTTAAAGATATTGTAAAAGCATATATGAAAGCCATTAAGCATTTTACATTCTCTTTACTTTAATGATTTTCTTCATTTAATTTTATGCTGTCCTTCATAATTTCATAAACAA
Source organism: Coprobacillus cateniformis (assembly GCF_009767585.1). Lineage (NCBI taxonomy): Bacteria > Bacillati > Bacillota > Erysipelotrichia > Erysipelotrichales > Coprobacillaceae > Coprobacillus > Coprobacillus cateniformis. The sequence continues at coordinate 3,352,289 of NZ_WSNW01000001.1, read as the reverse complement.
TAGTTTTCATTTTATCTAACTCTGTATCTATTTGCGAATTGTTTATCCTAATTCTTATTATACTCTTTTCATTATTGTTATGAGCTGCCACGTAAACACCAGAACTGTCAAAACAATAATAGATATTAAAATCTTTATCTATCAATTCATATTCTGCTTCTATTTTTTCAAATTCATCTTTAGTAAACTCTGATACCGAATAACTCACCTCTAAACTATTATTAACTTGAAATTGCATGCTGTAATCATTATCTACACTTCCTTGATACCAAATCTTCACATAATTTATTGCACTAAGAGTTTGTTTCTTTGATGTCTGATCTAAATAATATTCTGGAGCATAAAAATCATAAAAATGCCTTCCTGTACTGAGTTCGAACGCTTTGACTGACGAATATGAATTTCCCATATGTCTAGGAAATCCCACACATAATAGCCAAAAAACAAATAACAAAGATAAAACAATTATTAAAACAATGCGCTTATTCATACTATCCCCTCTCTTTCAAATTCATATTGTAAGATTACAACTAATGATTATCAAAGGTTCATATCAATCAATTTCACCCACTTTTTATTAATATTTATTATGATACCTCTTTCTATCTTTATAGTATTAAATAATAAGTTCATTGTCAATGTGATGATTACAACTATAATAAGTGTTAACTGAATTTCTATAGCCTGTTTACATATTTAAAATAGTACCAACAATTATATATTGAAAAATATCTTGATATGGCAGCATACAAGAGTCCAATTCGTGTGACTTTGAATTAAATATAACAATAAGTTTACAAAAAAGACACAAGTGAAATTGGTATTACTTTCAATCTAAGCGTCAAAGAGTAAAGCTTACGCTTTACTCTTCTAATACAACGAATGCAATTGCATATTTTTTTTCATGAGAAATTGATATATGTGCTTTTTTATCATTCAAATAAGGACAACCAGTTTCATCATTAAGTATCTGTATATCATGAAAATCTATGCCACCTAGGCCTGTATGATGAGCTTTTAGATAAGCCTCTTTACCTGCAAAGCGACCACCTAAAAACTCTAGCTTTCTTTGCTGAGTATGAATCATGCGAAAGATTTGATATTCTTCAACCGTTAATATACGTTCTACAAAATGCAAATTATCAATATCTAATCGATCAAGATCAACAATATCTACCCCTATACCTCTCATTAATCTTTAAATTTCTTTTCATAAAGACTCATTAATTCATCTAAACTCATAGAGTCTTCAATTTCATCAATAAACGAATCTTCATCTTCTTTATTCAAATCTAATTTAAATTCACCTGTACGTTCTTCAATAATTTTTAATTGATCTTGTTCTTCTTCTACAATTTTAGCAATATTTCTTAAATTTTGTTCAACACTAGGTTCTTCTTTGACCATTTTAGCTTTAACTTCAATTTCTTTTTCTTCTTGTTCGTCTGCTGGACCAAAAAAAGGACTAATAATAGGAATCAAATGATCAGTATCTTTTTTTATTTTTTTAGGTTTAGGCTTAGAAACATGTACCTCTGGCTTTCTGCTTTCTTTTATACCAGAAATAGGTGAAATAATTTCACTCATGTGATAAGTTGATTCACTCACAGGAGGTATGAATTTCTTAGGTTCAGTTTTTTTAACCTCTTTCTTTTCTTCTTGCTTCTTTTCCTCTTCTTCCTCATTATAAATGAGAGGGGTGCTAAATTTCTCTTTACGCCTTTGTTCTAAGACAGGATCAACCGTTTCATAAACTTCTTCCTCTTCTTCATCTTTCATAAAAAATTTCTTAAACATATATTTTACCTCCTATTTAAAAAATGGATTTCCGACTTGATAGTCATTTTCATCTAAAATCAATATACCACGTACTTGTGGAGCATTTGGCAAAGCAAGTTCTTTTGCTGAACAAAGCATACCATGAGATTCAACACCACGCAAAGAAGATGGTTTAATTATTAAACCAGATGGCATAACTGCATCATTTTTAGCAACAACAACCAATTGATTCAAAGCAACATTGGGTGCACCACATACAATTTGTAAAGTTTCATCTCCAGTATCGACCTGGCAAATATGCATATGATCAGAATCGGGATGTTCTTCAATTTGAATAACCCTCCCAACTCTGAATCTATCATCATAATCACTTTCAACCAATTCTTGATTTTCATTTTTTAAAACCCGATTTAACTGCTCAACAAATTCAGGTGTTATTTTGACTTTTCCATCTTGTAATGAAGATATATATGTAGATGCATGAAAAAGATTATATCCAATCACTTGATCATGATGATATAGCACACAAAGATCATGATATTGCTGATAATGAGTCACTTCTCTTTGCGAACATAAGCGTATCAGCAAATCATCACCAATATATTTTGAATTATAAAAAGCATGTAAGTTCATTTTATCCCACCTATTCTTCTATTGCATCAATAAATGCTTGTATATCAGATTGTGTTTTTCTCAATTTATTAACGAAACGCGAAACTTCCAGACCATCTTTATAAGCAATAAAAGATGGAATTCCCATAATATCTAAATCAATGCATAAGTCAACCATTTTATCTCTATCTATGTAATAAAATGTCCAATCCCTATTTTCTTCCACTAATTTATCAATAAAAGTTTTTAAAAAATGACAATCCGGACACCAAGTTGTTGAAAAAACCATTATAGCTTTTCCTTGTGTGGCCTTATCATATGATTCTAAATCACTTAATTCTAACAAGTTATTCATAGTTACTCTCCTTTAAATGTTGTTACAATTCTATAAATAGGTCCAAATGGTGAAAACTTTCTTTCATATTCTGTCTGAATGTTATCTTCATATCCATCACTGTGATGCAAATCCAAGCAAATATCATGAAAATCCATGTGAAATTGTTGAAACGATATTAAAGAAAATTCAAACAATATTCGATTATCTGTCTTTAATATTAACTCTCCATCTGGCTTCAATAATTTTTGATATATTGGCAAAAATGTATGAGAAGTTAGCCTTCTCTTGGCATGTTTTTTCTTAGGCCAAGGATCACTGAAATTTAAGTATATACGACTAATTTCATTATCTGCAAAGACTTCATTTAAAAATAATGCATCTTCTTTCATAAATCTTAGATTTTTTAAATCATATGATGAATCATCATACTTCTTAAGTGCTCCTACTATGACACTTGGAAATTTCTCAACTCCAATAAAATTAATATTAGGATATTGTTTGGCATTTTCTATAATAAAATCACCTTTTCCCATACCTATTTCAATAAATATAGGATTATCATTATCAAAGATATTTCTCCAATGACCTTTGTGTTCTTTTGTATTTAACACAACAACATCTTTGTGATTTTCTAAAATCTCATTTGCTTTAGGGTTATTTCTTAAACGCATATTTTCCTCCAATTTTTATATTATTGTATCACAATTTATACCTTTAATCTATCTAATTCTTCATCAGTTAAATGACGATATTCTCCGAGCTGTAAAGAATTGTCTAAACACAGATCTTTCATTCGAATTCTCTTTAAATATGTCACTTCTTTTCCTACTGCTATAAACATTTTTTTCACCTGATGAAATTTCCCTTCATAGATAGTGACTTCAATTTCACTTGTTGTAGCACTTGTACTAAGAATCTTTAATTCAGCACTTTGACATTGATAGTCATCTATAGTTATTCCATTAAAAAAAGCTTCTACATCCTGATTTGTAACAATTCCATTAATTTTTGCATAATAAACTTTTGGACAATGTTTTTTCGGTGATAATAACTGATGTGCCAACACACCATCATTGCTTATCAACAATAATCCCTCCGTATCAACATCTAACCTTCCTACTGGAAATAAATCATCTCGATAATAATCATCAATTAAATCAACAACAGTTGGGTAAAGATTGTCTTCTGTTGCACTTACATAGCCAGCAGGCTTATTGAGCATATAGTAAACAAATTCCTCATATGTAATGACTTCGCCATTGACACAGACTTCATCAGTTTGTGGGTCAACTTGCATTTTATCTTTTTCAGCAATCTCTCCATTAACTGTGACAATTCCTTTTTTGATAAAGTCCTTAACTTCTTTTCTTGTTCCAAAACCACTATGGGCTAATAACTTATCTAATCTCATTCTTCGTTAACCTCAATATATTTTTCAACACTTTTCTCTCTTTTCTCATCTGTAAAATAACGTAAATAGAGCTTAATTGTTTGTTTCTGAGAACATTTCCCAGATAATTGTATCCCTTTATAAAAACCCTCAGATTTATTTATGTAATTAACCTTTAAACTATATGTATCTTCATCAAATATCCCAATAGTAGGACAGATTTGTTGATCATCCTCATGAGCATAAGCAACTGCCATAATATCATACATATTTTCCTGAACTTGATCAATAACAATATCATAACGATATTCATTATCTAAAGGATTAAAAATCACAGAAATACGACAAGGAATATCCTTATCCATATCTTCACGAACAATCAACTCTTTTTTTAATTGGTTATATAATTCAAATTGTTTATCTTCTTGTGTTGATGCTGCACATGCAGAACAAAAAACAAGAAACAACAATAAAAGTATGGTCTTTCTCATAATATCACCTTGTCCATTATAACATCTTTTTCATAATGAAAAAAGGCTATAATAGCCTTTTCTATTTTAATTCAAATGTGTCACAAGCTGTTTCAGCAACATCTTTTGCATGTTGACAATGACAATTATCAACCATAATACAACTTGCATCACAACACCCATCACAATTATATTTACAACTTTCTACAGTACATTTTACATCTTTAGCCATGATTTCACCTCCATTGTTAGTATGGCAAAAATCATCATTAATATTCAATGAGACAACTAAAACTGTATTCCAGTTCACCATTGTGAGAGGTCATAGAAACTTGATAATGAATTTTATGAATTGTCGGATTTTCCTTCTCAATAAAATCATTAACTGCATCTTCTAAATCTAATTCATGTGTTTTTTCAATTATTTTTATCTTCATAAAACTATGATATCAAATCATAATTAAGTTTTTTGTCACTATTGGTTGATTTCTACAGTAAATTTACACTCGAACTCCTGATTTTGTGGAAGCGCAACGATACTTTCTTTTTCTTTAAATTCTCCTGTAAATCCAACATAATCATTATGTCCAACCCAAGGCTCAATAGCAATTAAACCACCTACATGTTTAGCAGCCCAAATTCCTAAGTGTTCAAAATTCTCCATATAAAATTTAATTGATTTTTGATGATGAATAGACTTTAATGCAACCCATTTCGATTGAAAATTTTTAACAACAACTGCATCGTTATTAAAAAGAGCTTGTCTTATAAAAAATCTTCTTTCATGATCAAAGAGTTGTTTCGTTTCATGAGACATACCACGCTCTTCTACATTAATGATTTTTTGATCTAAAGTTTCATCTTTTTCAAATTCTATATAGTATTCATTGCTTGACTCATTTTCCATAAATGGACAAGCAAAAGCTGGATGTCCACCAATTTGAAAATAAATTGTTTTTGAATCTGTGTTCCTAACAATGCAATGACATTCTAGCTGATTTTGATTTAGTGTATAAATTACCTTCAAATCAAATAAATAAGGATACTGTTTTAAAATATCTTCATTAGGAGTCAATTCAAATTCTACACACGTATCTGACAACTGATGTGTCATAAACTCATTATGCCTTGCAAAACCATGTTGCGTCATTGTATAGGTTTTTCCATCTATACGGCATTCATTATTATTAATAGCACCAACAATTGGAAATAAGATAGGTGCACTATTTGCCCATTGGACAGGATCTCTTCTCCACATATAATTCATATTGTCCTTTTGACCAACAATTTTAATTATCTCTGCACCTTTAGCATTTAATTCTACTTCCAACAAATCATTTTTCAAAATTGTCATAAATAAATTCTCCTATTTCATTTCACCTTTTATCATTGTCTTTTGGATGTTAATACGATCATCAAAGAAAATAATATCAGCAAACTTACCTTCTTTAATTTCACCTAATAATGGTTCTCCTAAACTTTGTGCCGGATTATAACTAGCTAAATTCACAGCCTCATTTAAAGTCAACCCAAGATGCTCAAAAGCATTTCTCACACAATCATTCATATTAGCAATACTTCCCGCTAATGCCCCATTAGCCAATCTTGCTTCACCATTTTTAACATATACTGGTTGTGTTCCAAGCTTATATGTTCCATCAGGTAATCCAGCAGCTTCTATTGAATCTGTGATTAAAATCACTTTATCTTTACCTTTTGCACGCAATAAAGCTTGTGCTGCAGCAAAATTAACATGAATACCATCCAAGATAAGTTCTGCATAAACACTATCATTCACCATAATAGCACCAACAACGCCAGGTGCTCTATGTGTCAATGGTGTCATAGCATTAAAAGTATGTGTTCCAGAAGTTGCTCCTGCATCAATAGCCACCTGAGCCTCTTCATATGTTGCATTTGTATGTCCCAAAGATACAACTGTGTTCTTATCATTTAAATAAGTAATTAATTCTATTGAATGTTCTAATTCTGGTGCAATTGAAATTTTTCTAACTATATCTTGATGTTCTTTTACAAAAGATAAATAATTTTCAACAGTTGGAAGAATCATACATTCTTCTGGTTGAGCACCTTTATAAATTTTATTGAAGAAAGGTCCCTCAAGATGAGTCCCTAATATCTGAGCACCTTCAACTTTATTTTTATTTATAGCAAGATTTTCTACTGCTTTTGCAATATCTACAGCAGGCATAGTCATAGTTGTTGGCAACAATGTTGTAACACCAGTTTTTAAAGCAGCCTTTGAAATCGTATTTAAATCCTCAAAAGTTGGATACATTGTATCACTTCCAGCACGACCATGTGTATGGACATCAATAAATCCAGGCGCAACATATAATCCATGAGCATCAATCACTTCTTCATCGCAAGGCTGACGCTGACTTATTTCCACTATTTTATCATTTTCAATAAAAATATTTTTTTCTACAATTTCATCATGTAGAATAACTTTCCCGTTCACAATACATTTTTTCATAATTTTGTCCTCCTTGTTATATTATACCACTTCTCTTCATATCTTCAAATAAAATACACAGAAAAAGGTATACAAAAGTATACCCAATTCTTACGACATTGTTGCACCATCAACTGACAAAATAACACCTGTAATATAACTAGCCATATCACTCGCTAAAAACACAAAAGCATTCGCAACATCTTCTGGTTCTCCAACTCTTCTTAGTGGAATTGTATTAATAATTGGTTGGATAACCTCATCTGGTAAAGCAGCAACCATATCTGTTTTGATAACACCAGGAGCCACAGCATTCACTCGAATATGATCTTTTCCCAATTCTCGTGCTAATGATTTTGTCATCCCATTAACTGCGAATTTTGATGTTGGGTAACCTGCGCCAGCTGGTTGTCCATATAAAGAGACCATAGAACTTGTATTCAAGATAACTCCGCCACCTTGATTCTTCATCAAAGAAGCTGCTTCTTTTGAACATATAAAAACAGCATTAACATTCAAATTCATAATCATCTCAAAATCTTCAATATTATAATCAAATATTTTATCTCTTTGTGAAATACCAGCATTATTGACAAGAATATCAATACGCCCAAATTCATCAACAACTGTTTGAAACGCTGATTTCACTTCTTGGGGATCCATCAAATTAGGGTGCAGCCCTATGACAGGATAATCAGCATTCTCTTCATTCAATTTTTCTAAAGCTATTTTGACAGTTTCTTCTCTTGACCCAAAAAGCGCTACCTTTGCTCCTTGCTCTAAAAAAGCTTTTACTGTTGCATAGCCAATTCCTCTTGTTCCTCCAGTGACAACTGCAATTTTTCCTTCTAATAACATATTTTCTTTTTCCTTCTTTCTGTATTGTCTTTTATATTTTATACTCATTATTATACTATGTCAATTATTTCACATAGTATATTATAAAAAAAGGCAAGCCTACGACTCACCTTTCTCATTCAATTCCTCAATAATATTATCAATTTTATTTCCATACTCCAAAGATGTATCTAAAACAAAATGAAGTTCAGGGCATTTGCGAATTGTCAAACGCTTAGCTAATAACGAACGAATAAACCCTTTAGATCTTTCTAAAGCCTCCATGCTTTTCTTAGTATTTTTATTTAAGAATGAAACATAGATTTTAGAAATTGATAAATCAGCTGTTGTATCAACACCAGTAATTGTACAAAAGCCAATTGATGGATCTTTTACTTCAGTTTGTAAAATAGTAGAAAGTTCCCTTTGAATAATATTATTCATTTTCTCTTTTTTTAATACCACTAGAAATCAACTCCTATTTTCTTTCAACTTCTTCCATGATATAACCTTCAATAATATCGCCTTCTTTAATATCATTGTAATTTTCAATTGTCATACCACATTCATATCCAGTTGCAACTTCTTTTGCATCATCTTTAAAACGTTTAAGAGAAGCTAATTTACCTTCATAAATAACCACACCATCACGAATTAAACGAATACCGCAGTCTTTACGAATATAACCATCAGTTACATAACATCCAGCAATATTCCCAACTTTTGATACCTTGATAACTTGTCTGATTTCTGCTTGTCCAGTTACAACTTCTTCAAACTCAGGAGCTAACATTCCTTTCATAGCTGCTTCAATTTCTTCAACCATTTTATAAATAATGTTATGCAACCTAATTTGAACGCCCTCTTCATCAGCCTTACGTCTTACATTTGCATCTGGACGGACATTGAAACCATAAATAATAGCTTTTGAAGCACTTGCTAATAAAACATCAGATTCACTGATAGCACCAACTGTAGATCGAATAACATTGACTCTTGCTCCATCAATATCAATCTTCTCCAATGATCCTTTGACTGCTTCAGCAGTTCCATTCACATCAGCTTTAACAATAATATTCAAATCAGCAACTTGTCCTTCTTTAATTTGATTAAATAAATCATCTAAACTCATCGCTGAATTCATACCACGATCTTTAACCTGTTTTACTTTTTGTCTTTCTTCCCCAACATGGCGTGCCATTTTTTCAGTTTCAAAAGCCATAAACTTATCACCTGCAACAGGAACTTCATTTAACCCAGTAATTTCAACAGGTGTAGATGGACCAGCATGTTTGATCTCTCTTCCATTGTCACTTAACATTTGACGAACACGCCCAAATGCTGTTCCTACAACAATAGGATCACCTGATCTTAATGTCCCATTTTCAACTAATAAAGTTGCAACTGGTCCACGTCCCTTATCAAGTCTACCCTCAACAACTGTCCCATATGCATAACGTTTTGGATTTGCTTTCAAATCTGCCAATTCTGCAACAACAGTTAATGTTTCTAATAATTCATCAATACCAGTTCCTTGCTTAGCAGAGATATTACAATAAATTGTCTCTCCACCCCACTCTTCTGGCATTAATCCAATTTCACTCATTTCACCCTTGATACGTTCAGGATCAGCACCTTCTTTATCAATTTTATTGACAGCGACAACGATTGGTACTCTTGCGGCCAAAGCATGATCAACAGCTTCCTTTGTTTGTGGCATAACACCATCATCAGCTGCTACAACAATGATAACAATATCAGTAACCTGTGCCCCACGTGCACGCATAGCTGTAAATGCCTCATGCCCTGGTGTATCCAAGAAAGTTACTTTTTTCCCATTCACATCTACTTGATATGCACCAATATGCTGCGTGATTCCACCAAATTCACCATCAACAACTTTAGATTTTCTAATTGAATCTAATAATGTTGTTTTTCCATGGTCAACATGTCCCATAATTGTCACAACTGGCGGACGACTTGTTAAATCAGCTTCATCATCAACAATCTCAATCTCTTCGAAGTTAATTTCACTGACAACAACTTTCTTTTTTGTTTCATAACCATATTCAAGACAAATCAATTCTACTTGTTCATCATCTAAAGATGAATTAATAGTCACCATTGTTCCTAACACAAATAAAACTTTAATAACATTAGCAGGTGTTTGTCCAATCTTTTCTGCTAACTCTCCAACAGTAATCCCTTCCTCATATTCCACAATTCCATCACCAATAATTTTCTTTTCTTCTTTGGCTTTATTTGGAATATTAGAAATCAATTTCTTTTTATGCTGATTACCTCTCTTTTTTGTTGAAGTATTCTTTTTTGCCATAATATCAACCTCCTAACTTTGATTTGATTTTATCTGCAAAACCTTTATCTTTTATTCCCACAGCAACTCGGTTATCTTTTCCAACTGCATGAGACAATTCATCACTTGTACCTATTATACGATAATCAATCTTATAATAAGTACATTTATCACTCCATTTTTTCTTTGAATTATCACTTGCATTTTCAGCTATAATAACAAGTGAAACACTTTTTGAACGAATATCTTTAAGCAAGACATCACCTGAACAAATTTTTCTTGCTCGCGCAGCAAGACCTAATAAAGAAAAAACATCACTATTTAACATAAGACTTTAATTCCTCATATATCTCATTAGGAATATCAATTTCTAATGAACGCTTCAAAATAGCTTTCTTTTGTGCTATTTCAATAGCTTCAAGACTTTTTTTCAGATAAGCTCCTCTACCATTCATTTTTCCAGTAGGATCAACAAAAACTTGACCCTCTTTATTTTTAACAACGCGAATTAATTCTTTTTTTGGCAATTGTTCACCAGTTGCCACACATTTTCTTAAAGGTACTTTTTTCATAAGTTTCACCTCTATTTTTCATCATAATATTTGTCAAATTCATCATAATCAATATCTTCATCATATTTAGGATCATAATCTTCATAATCATCATAATCCTCGTCATCATAATCTTGATCACTATAATCAGTAAATATCTCCTCTTCAATCACTTTTGTCTCCATATCATTTTCAACTTCATCATCTAAAAGTATTTCAGGCTCAGTTACTTCCACATCTGCCTTGACTTCTTCAACAATTGGTTGAACGACTGGTTCTTCAACAATGATATTTTCAGTGATTGGTTCTTCGATTATATCTTCTAACTCTTCAAAACTTTCTTCAATCATGACATCTTCAATAACAGGTTCATCTTTTGTCATTTCTTCTACAAATGTTTTTTCAAATTCAGCATCCTGACCATAAATAATACCTTCTCTAGCAGCTTCACTTACTGATTTAATATCAATTTTCCAACCAGTCAGTCTTACAGCCAATCTCGCATTTTGTCCTTTCTTACCAATTGCTAATGACAATTGATTATCAGGGACAATAACAAGTGCACTATGGTCATTCTCATTAATATCAACATTTACAACTTCAGATGGTGATAAAGCATGAGATATAAAGATAACTGGATTTTCATTCCATTCAACAATGTCAATCATTTCACCATTGAGTTCATTAACAACATTGCGCACACGGCTCCCTTTGGGACCAACACAAGAACCAATCGGATCAACATTTTCATTAGTTGTATAGACAGCAATTTTACTTCTATCTCCAGCTTCACGAGAAACAGACTTAATTTCTACAGTCCCATCATAAATTTCTGGAACTTCCATTTCAAACAATCTTTTGACTAAACCAGGCTCAGTTCTAGAAACACCAATATGTGTTCCTTTTGTATTTCTTTCAACATCACTGACATAGACTTTTAAGTGTTGTCCTTCGTAGATTGTTTCACCAGGAATTTGTTGATTAGATGGCAGCAAAGCTCCAGTTCTGCCAATATTGATAATCGCAAATCGTTCTTCAACACGATCTACAATACCTGTAATAATATCATCTTTTTTATCAACAAATTCATTGTAAAGTGTTTCTTTTTCAGCTTCTCTAATCTTTTGTTTTAATAACTGTTTTGTTTGAACTGCTGCTAAGCGACCAAAAACTTCTGGATCAATCTCATTAACAACATCATCACCTATTTGGTACTTAGGATTAATCATTTGAGCTTCTTCTAAAGATAATTCAAAATCTTCATCATTGACATCATCAACAACATGTTTAATTTCATATAAACGAATTTTTCCATTATTTTCATTAATATCAACACGAATAATAGATTCAGGTCCACCATAATTTTTCTTATAAGACTTTTCTAAAGCTTCTTTTAATGCCTCTAATACAACTTCTTTTTCAATTCCTTTTTCACTTTCTAATAATTCTAAAGCTTGAATAAACTTCTTGCTAGCCATTTTTATTTTCCTCCTTAAAACTTAACAGCTAATCTGATGAAAGCAATATCATCATATTTAATATCACATTTCTTTTTAATGTTCTTAACCATATATTGAAGTTCAATCATTTCACCATCAACATTGAAAAGAGTTCCATAGACTTCATCCATTCCAAGTGTTGGTTTTTTAAATTGAATATAAACATATTCTCCAATAGATTGTTGAACTTTTTCTAACGTTTTTAATGGTTTTTCAGCACCAGGCGAAGAAACCTCTAAATAGTATTCATTTGTAATGATATCTTCTTCATCCAACTTCAAACTAATATCTTCACTAACAGCAACACAAGTATCCATATCTAAGTGTCCATCATTTTTTTCAATAAAGATCCTCAAATACCACTCGTTTTTTTCGCTGACATATTCAATATCATCAAGATAAACATCATGATTATCTAAAATCGGTTGAATTAAACTTGTGATTTTCTCTAACATATAACCCTCCGTTTACAAATATAAACGAGAGGGTTACCCCTCTCGTAAATCACTTATTACAGATATAATATAGCACAGATGAATCAAAAAAACAATGCTTTCATCATATTTTTTCTATAAATCAAACAATGATAGCTGATTCTCATCTGACATATCTTCAAATACGCCAATTTTCGTCAAGAAATCGATTTGTGTATTCGTCAGTTTCGTACGCTTTGTAACATCTTCTTTTGATAAAAATGAATTCACTTTACGTGCTTCAACTACACTATCGCCTACGGCTGCCCCCAAACCATCAATTGATGTAAATGGCGGAAGCAAACCATGTTCATCATCAGGATCAAGAATAAAATTACGAGAATCTGATTTTTCTAAAGATATATTATTAAAGTGAATATCTCGTTCATACATTTCTAATGCGATTTCAAACACAGAAATCAAAGCTTCTTCTTTGTTAGAAATTTTCACTCCATTTTGTTTATCATTTAAAATTTGTTGATATTTTGCATAAATAACATCTTTCCCCTGTAATAGCGTTTCAATATCATAAGCATCACAACGTGTCGTAAAGTAAACAGCATAGTACTCACGTGGGTAATAAAGTTTCCACCACGCCACGCGAACCGCACTTAAAACATAAGCAGCTGCATGGGCTTTTGGGAACATGTACTTGATTTTCTTACATGATTCAATATACCAAGTTGGTACATCATTTTCACGCATTAATTCTTCATATTTCTTTTCTGGGAAAACAACAGGCGATTTTCCTTTACGTACGCATTCCATAATGTCAAATGCATCTTTATTTGGCAAGCCTTTTTCAATCAAATAAACCATAATATCATCACGACATCCAATGACCTCTTTAAGGGTGCATGTTCCAGATGAAATCAATGTTTCTGCATTTCCCAGATAAACATCTGTTCCATGAGACAAACCAGAAAGAATAACAAGATCACTGAATGATGTTGGATGTGTCTGTTCAAGCATGCCTCGAACAAACTTTGTACCAAACTCTGGCAAACCTAAAGCACCTGTTTTACAATTCAAATATCCTAAATCAATCTTTAACGCTTCTGTTGAGTTGAACAAACTCATAACTTCTGGATCATTTGTTGGAATATCCTTTGGATCAATGCCAGTTAAATCTTGTAGCATTCTAATAACTGTTGGATCAACGTGACCCAAAATATCAAATTTCAAAACATTGTCATGAATGGCATGGAAATCAAAGTGAGTTGTCTTCCATTCAGCACTTAAATCATCAGCTGGATATTGATATGGAGTAAAATCATAGACATCCATATTTTCAGGAATAACAATAATCCCCCCTGGGTGCTGTCCAGTTGTACGCTTAACACCAGTACATCCTTTTGCAATTCTTTCTAATTCAGCTGTACGAATTGAATTCTCTCTCCCCATCAATTCTGCATAACCTCTAGCATATCCATAAGCAGTTTTTTCAGCTACTGTTGAAATTGTTCCAGCACGATAAACATGGCTTTCTCCAAAAATTTCTTTTGTATAGGCATGAGCAGTTGGCTGATAATCACCTGAAAAGTTTAAGTCAATATCAGGTACCTTATCAGCATTAAACCCCAAGAAAGTTTCAAATGGGATATTATGGCCATCACCTTTGAGTGGTTTGCCACATTTTGGACAGACTTTATTAGGAAGATCAAATCCATTAGCTATAAAGCCATCTGGCAAAAACTCATTATATTGGCAATTTGGACAATAGTAATGCGGAGGCAAAGGATTAACTTCTGAAATTTCAGCCATCGTAGCAACAAACGAAGAACCTACAGAACCTCGACTTCCTACCAGGTACCCTGCTTCATTTGACTTTTTAACTAACTTATGAGCGATATAATAAATAACTCCAAAACCATGTTTAATAATGTTGTCCAACTCTTTTGTTAAACGCTTTTCAACAATATCTGGCAAAACTTCTCCATATTGTTTATGAGCATTATCAAAACATAATTTTCTTAAGTTCTCATCAGCATTATCAATATGTGGGGTAAAAAGTTTATCATGTACAACATGAAAACTTCCGTCAATCATATCAGCAATTTTATTTGTATTTTCGACAACATATTCATATTTTTCATCATCAGTAAGATATGGCAAACTATCCATCATTTCCTGAGTTGTTCTTAAATACTCATCTGGTGTCCAGGCACTAGGATTATTACGATCAGTTAAAGGGTGAAGTGTACCACCTAATCCAATTTTAGGATTACATGTAAAAACATCTCTAAAAATTTTATCTTTTTGATCAAGATAATGGACATCACCTGTCGCAACAATCATTTTTCCCATCTCTTTTGCAGTATCAACAATACGTCGCAAAATACGTTGTAAATCCTCTTTTGTATCAACTCTTCCACGTTCCACAAAATAATCACAGATATCCAAAGGAAGAATCTCTATATAATCATAAAAAGCCATAGCTTTTTTGAGTTCTTCAATACTTCGTGTCATTGCTAAATCAAAGATTTCAGAGTTATAACAACCACTTCCAAACAATAAGCCTTCACGATAAAATTCAAGTCGTTCACGTGGAATACGTGAAGTTTTTTGATAATATGTTGTATTGGCTTCTGAAACCAATTTAAACATGTTTTTTAAACCTGTTTTATCTTTTGCAAGAACACACATATGTTTAGGACGGACAATTTTATATGCACTTTCACATGGCATTGCATTCATATCTAAAAGTGAATACTGCTGATTTTGCATCATATCATGAAGCATCATATTAAACACACCTGCCAAGACTTCAGCATCATAATCAGCTCTATGAGCATCATCGCCATCATAAGCAATACGATAATATCTCGCAACATTTCCTAAACGGAATCCCTTGAGTTGAGGCAATAATTTCCATGCTAAAGCTAATGAGTCAATTGCAGGATTTTTTAATTTCTCATAACCATGTCTTTGAAGGATTTCATTTAAAAAGCCAACATCAAATGTCGCATTATGCGCAACAATAACATCATCTCCAAAAAACTCTAAAATTTTTGGAATATACTCCTGAATAGTTGGTGCATCCTTGACATCTTCATTCGTAATATGAGTTAAATTAGTAATCTTTTGTGATATACGTTTATTTGGTTTAATTAAACTTTGCAAACGACCAATTTCCTGACCATTTTTAATCTTGACAGCTCCAAATTCTGTAATATCGTCATCCATAACAGATAACCCAGTTGTTTCAAGGTCAAATGATATGAAAGTCAAATCTTTGAGTGAAATATCTTTTTCATTGAAAACAACAGTAAATTCTGGGTCTATCATATACATCTCGACACCATAAATCATTTTTATTTTATTTTTTATACTTGCCATTTGCGCTTCTGGAAAAGACTGTACATTTCCATGATCAGTAATTGCAATAGCTTGATGACCCCAATATGCTGCTCGATTGATATAGTCAGTAATACTCCCAATACCATCCATTGCTGACATTTTAGAGTGTGTATGCAATTCAACGCGCTTTTTTGTTGCATCATCTTGACGAACTTTAGGTGATGGAATCACTTCTACTTCTCTAGCAATAATGACAGTATCTTTAGCATATGTATCATACTCAACATTCCCTTTAATCCGAACCCAAACACCACCCTTTTTCACTTTGTTCATTTCTTCAAGGCTATTGCCACCTTTATTTTCAAAACGTTTAACGACTATACTGTTTGTATAATCTGTCACATATAAGGATTGAATTGTTTTACCAGTTTTAACCTTTTTAGAATCTTCATTAAATACATAACCCTGAATTTGTACTTCTTTTACATTTTCATCTATCTCATCGATTGTTAATGAAAAATATTCTTTTTTATAACTTTGGAACTTTGGTTTTCTATCTATAACTACCTCATCAACTTGATCAAAGGTTTTTTGATCAACTTTCACTTCATTTAATGCATTCATTTCTTCTTGAATTGATTGATATGTTTCATTGTTTTGATCAATATAAGCATCAAATCCAATTTGAATTCCAAATTTATTAAAATACTTATCAAATATCTTATAAAGCTGTTGCATTTGATTCAATTGAATGTCATTTAAAACTTCTATTTTTAATGTATTTTCTTCAAAAGATAACGAACCTTCATTAATAAAATCTATTTGAGGAAAACGTCCTTTTAAACCATTCAAAATAAACATCGCATAATCCTGAACATCTTCTGCAGTATATGATGACATCCAATCAAAAACAAAATCACTTGGATAAGGAAATTCATTCTTAGCAGAAAATAATTTTCTTATTTCCTCTAATGGAACAATATGTGAAGCAGATACATAAAAAACATATGAATTATCAGCATTAACAACAACTCTATCTATATTAGCATTCTTTAACTGTCGAACATCATTTTCCAGATGAAGTTGCTCCAACAAAATTAACATTTTATTCATTTTGATTCCTCCTTTTCAATATGAAAAGGGATATAGTATCCCTTATCCAAATATTCTCATTATATCTTGATATGTTACAAATACCATCAACAACATAACTAACCCTAACCCAATCATCTGTAAAGTCAGTTTTAATTTTTGTGGAAGTTCTCGACCTATCATCTTTTCAACTATAGCAAAGATAACTTGACAACCATCTAATCCCGGGATTGGCAATAAATTAAAAATCCCAACATTAATTGATAACATTGCTAATAAATTTAGAATATAAGTCACTTGTCCAGATTCTGTGACCTGTGCAGTAATTTGATAAATACCTGCTGGCCCAGAAAGCTGTGTGACTGTATCAGTAAACTTTGTGATTAATTGTCCAACTGCTACAAATATAGCAACACTCATCTCACCAAATGAAATAAATGTATGTTGAACTGCTTCTACAAAATTCATTGGACGAGTTGCTTGTGTAATTCCTAAGCGATATCGCGCATCTGTTTGGTCACATTGTACTTTCATTGTCAAAACTTTCTTTTCATTTTGCCTTTGCACAGTCACATTCATAGTAATTTCATTAGCCGTTGTTTTTAAGTTTTCTTGAGTAAAATATATATCTTCATAATTTGAAATCAGAATCGTTTGCCCTGTTTCTACAATATCCACTTGTTGAATGATATCTCCAACTTGCAAACCAGATTTTTCAGCAGCAGATCCTTGACTTATTGTTCCTACTTGAGCAACATTCACAGGTAACTGTCCAGCAAAAACATTCACAGACAAAAGCACAACAATAGCCAATATGAAATTCATAAATACACCTGCTAAGAATATAATGACTTTTTGATAAGCCTTAATTCCCTTCAGTGTTCTTTCAATTGGAATATCTTGCATCTCTTCATTATCTTCTTGATTCTCTTCACCAGCCATAGCTACAAATCCACCAAACGGTAAAGCACGAATCTCATATTCAGTTTCTTTTCCTTTTTTTGACCAAATTTTAGGACCAAAACCAATTGAAAACTGACCACAATAAACGCCAAAGAATTTGGCAGCTAAAAAGTGTCCCAATTCATGAATAATAATGATAGATCCTAAAATCAATAAAAAGACTAAAACGTTAATAATATTTTGCATCTAATCTTCTCCTACTCTTTTCAAAACAAAATCTCTTGCCCATTGGTCTATTTCTAATAATTGTTCTAATGTTGGATGATCAACCCACTCATGAGCTCGCATAGCATCTTCCACCAATCTTTCAATATCTAAGAAACGAATACGACCATTTAAAAATAAAGAATTAGCCTGCTCATTAGCGCCATTTAGAACACAGGGCATAGAGCCCCCTTGACGTCCTGCTTCATATGCTAATGCCAAAGCATGAAATCTTTTCAAATCAGGCTTGTAAAAATGAAGACTTCCGACATCATTTAAAGAAAGACGTTGACCATTAATTAATGGCTGACGACGAGGATATGTGAGTGCATATTGAATTGGCAAACGCATATCTGGAGTTCCTAATTGGGCAATGACAGATGTATCCTGATATTCAACCATAGAATGAACAATACTCTCAGGGTGAATTAAAACTTCTATATCATCATAATCAACATTAAACAGCCATCTTGCTTCCATAACTTCCAAGCCTTTATTAAATAATGTTGCACTGTCTATAGTAATCTTAGCACCCATAGACCAATTCGGATGCTTCAATGCCTGCTCAACAGTCACATCGGCAAGTTCATCACGAGTCCTATCTCTAAAACTGCCACCACTTGCAGTCAAAATAATTTTAGAAATATCTTGATGATTCTCACCATTCATGGATTGGAATATAGCTGAATGCTCACTATCAACTGGCAACAATGCAACTTGATACTCTTTAACCAAAGGACAAATTAAATGACCAGCCACTACTAAAGTTTCTTTATTTGCTAAAGCAATATCTTTATGTGCTTTGATAGCTTCCATCGTTGGCAGTAATCCAGCAAATCCAACAATGGCATTCAAAACAATCTCAACTTCTGGTAAAGTTGCAATTGTCATTAAGCCATCTTGTCCATAATAAAAATGACAATCTTTGTATTTATTCTCTAAATACTCTTTATCCTCTTTATTTTGAACACAAATATGGGAAACATTCAATTGCTTCATAATCTCTTCTAAAGCATCAATATTACGACCAGCACTCATAGCAACAATTTCAAACTCATCACGATGATGCACAACAACATCAACTGTTTGTTGACCAATTGAACCAGTTACACCCAATACTGTTATTTTTTTCATACTATATCACCGCCATTGCTATAAAATGAAGTAAAAGCCCAAAAACCATTGCATTAAATAAAATGGAATCAAAGCGATCTAGGACACCACCATGGCCTGGTAATAACTGTGAATAATCTTTCACTTCAAAAGTTCTCTTGATACTGCTAAAAGTCAAATCACCAATCTGTCCAGTTATTGTTAAAATTAAACACACAGCAATCAATAATGTCAAAGGTATGTTCACTTGAATATATGCACCATAAGCAACAGAAAGAACAGTTCCAAACAACATACCGCCAATTGACCCTTCAATAGTCTTCTTAGGTGAAAGTCTTGGATTAAGTTTATGTTTACCAAACATCATCCCAGCAAAATAAGCACCCGTATCTGTCCCAAACGTTGCCAATGCCAATATGATAAGATATTCAACACCATATGTTAAACGCAACTGATAAATCATATGTAACCCCATAGCAATCAAAACACCTGCTGTAAAATAATAGCATAAACGATGAAAGTTCATACCATTATCAAACATGCTACAGGCCAATAAAGTAATCAGATATACCATGATGATTTCAGTTGAAATCATCAAAGAATTCATAAAAAATAATGAATAAAATACAAATACACCAACTAATGGATACAAATAAATATTTGCTTTTGGACGATCACAAATAGAGAGCATCTCAAAAACCGCTGCTCCCGCAACAATTCCTACAAGAACTTGAAAAGGAATATTACCAATAATAACACAAGGTAAAATAATTGCAATTAAGACAAGTCCTGTAATAATTCTTGTTTTCATTTTAATACTCCTCCAAATCTTCTTTCTCTGCCTTGATAAATAGCTATTGCTCTATGTAAATGTTCTTCATCAAAATCAGGCCACAATGTTTCATCAAAAATAAATTCTGCATATGCCAATTGCCAAGGTAAGAAATTAGACAAACGACATTCTCCACTACTTCTCACCATCAAATCAACTGGTGGTAAATCTTTTGTCATTAAATGCTGTTCAAAATAGTCCTCAGTCATATCATCTAAAGAAATCTCACCATTCTTATACTTTTCACAAATCACTTTAGTTGCTTCAACAATTTCATCACGTCCACCATAAATAAAAGCAAAAGTTAAGATCAAACCACTATTAACAGAAGTTCTTTGGATTGCTTCCTTAATAATATTCTGAGTTTCAATGGGAGCCATTTCTAAATGACCTATATAACGAATTTGAACATTATTTTCCATTAATTCTTTTAGATATAAATTAAAGAACTCTTTAGGCAATTTAAAAATATACTCAACTTCACTAGCCTCTCTTTTAAAGTTTTCTGTAGAAAAAGCATAAACAGTCATTGCCTTCACACCTAAACGATTTGCTTCTAAAGCTAGAGTACGAATAGTTTTTGTGCCCTCATGGTGCCCATAAGTTCTTGGCATCTTTCGCTTCTTCGCCCATCTGCCATTACCATCCATAATAAAAGCAATATGACCAGGAATATTATGCATGTCTAAATCATAATCATGTTGCATTTTTTTCTTAAAAAACATACTTTCACCTCATAATCTTTTTGTATTATATCATAAACATTTCATTATGAAAACAAAATACAGAAAAGAAGTCTGTTTCATTCACTACTTCACCCGTTTACTTGAAGTATTAAATTGATAAAAGTAACACAAATAAAAGAGACTCCTTAGAAAGTCTCTAAATATTTTCATCGATATAACATTGCTTTAAAAGTTGACCAGTATAACTTTGAGAACATTGTTGGACATCATAAACAGTTCCTTGAACATTCACATTGCCACCCTTCTCCCCACCCTCAGGGCCCATATCAATAATCCAATCTGCATTTTTAATAACATCTAGATGATGTTCCACCAAAATAATTGTATGCCCTTTTGAAATCAAACGATCAAATATGTTTATAAGTTTCTGGATATCACTTATATGCAACCCAGTTGAAGGTTCATCTAATAAATATAAGGTATGCTGTGGATTTGGCATTTGGAGTTCAGCTGCCAATTTAATTCTTTGTGCTTCTCCTCCAGATAAAGTCAGTGAACTTTGTCCTAGTGAAATATAACCTAATCCTATATCAATAAAAGATTGAATTATTTGAGATATTTTCTTATGTTCTAAAAAAAACAGAAGGGCTTCTTCCATACTGAAATCTAATATTTGAGAAATATTTTTTCCTTTATATAAAATCTGTAATATAGGTGAATGAAATTTTTTCCCTTTGCACATTGAACATTTTGTTTTCATTTCTGGCATAAATGGTACTTCAATGGTTTTATAACCATAACCATGACATGCTGGGCACTGTCCTTCTTTACTGTTATAACTAAAATGACTCATTGAATAGTTTCGGATTTTTGCCATCTCAGTTTTTGAAAAAAGCATACGAATTTCATCCATAAGACCAGTATAAGTGGCAGGTGTAGAGCGGGAAGAACGACCAATAGGCTTCTGCGTAATATGAACCATACGGCGAATTGAATCGCCACCTGTTATGCTTTCATAATATCTATTTTTATCAATAGAATTTTCAATAACTGAGTGTACTGAAGGAATTATTCCATAATTAATGAGGCTACTCTTTCCTGAGCCACTCACTCCTGTAATACAAGTTAATGCATTCAACGGAAAAGTTATATGAATATTTTGAAGATTATTCCCATTGATTTTCTTTATATCAACCCAATGATTTAAAGAAGATGCTGTGCTTCTTGTAATATTTTTTTGACCACATAAATATTTTCCTAGCTGGCTTTGAGAACTCTTTAAAATCTCTTGAGGACTTCCTTGAGCAGTTAAATACCCACCCATCGTTCCTGCTTTAGGACCTATATCAATAATATGATCAGCCGCCAACATCATGTCTCTATTATGTTCTACCATAATAATAGTATTATTAAGCTTTTTTAAACTCTCTATAATTTCTAAAAGCAAAGCATAGTCTTTAGGGTGCAATCCAGCAGTAGGCTCATCTAAAATATAAAGAATATGAGAGAGTCCAGTATTTAACTGACTGCCCAGTTGTAATCTTTGCCATTCACCACCAGACAGTGATGGTATACTTCTGTCAGAAGTCAAATATCCGACACCAATTTTAATACAATGCATTAGCTTAATATGTATTTCTTTTAACAATGGATTGACAAGTTCAATTTCATGCAAATGAATCTGCTCAGGTAAATTCATTATCCAATTGTTCATTTCATCCATATTCATTTGAATCACCTCAGGAAAACGTTTGTTTCCAACAGTGACAAGACGACTTTCAAGTTTCAGCCTCTCTCCATGGCAACAATGACACAGTTGTGAAGTTAAAAAATGGGTAATCATAGATTTTTGAGAAATACCTTCCCTATTTTGAGATAATCTTTTTAAAATATAATACGCTCCTTCAACTGGCCTACAAATCGAATTTGTTCTGCCATGAGTTCCTGTATACCTCCATGTAACTTTATCATTGCCTGTCCCATAAATCACTTGTTTCTTAAATATTTCTGGTAAATCATTCCATGGTAATTCCAAATTAACATTTAATAATTCTGCCAATGCAAGAACTTCTCCTTTCATCCAATTGGCATTGGGGTTTTTCTGAAATTTCCTTAATTTTCCCCAAAACAATGAAGCTCCATCTAATATAGATAGATTCGGATATTGTACAATACGTTTCACATCAACATCCATAATAACACCTAATCCTCGGCATACTGGACACATACTTTCAGGATGATTAAAGCTGAAATCAGCAGGTGTTAATTCAAATAAGATATGATTGCAATCATAACATTTCTCAGTGGTTTGTAGAGTCAACAAGTCATCATCATCATCTACTAAGACTTGAATTGCCCCTTTTCCATACTGTAAACATTTTTTAACTTGAGTTTCTAGCAGTTGAATGTCATCATCATATTGTTCATTTCGTTTATCAAGAACAATTATCGATTTTTCATATTCCTTTTCAAATATTGGTTTTATCTTTAAAGAAGTACCAGCACGACAACATGAAAGAAGTTGAAGAATTTCCTCAAAAGATAACTTCTCAATAGAACGCCCACATTTTGGGCAATGTCTCATTCCTATATTCGCAAATAGTGTTCGCAATAAACTATTTATATCTGTTACTGTTCCAACTGTTGAACGAGGATTTCTGTTATTATTTTGTTGTGAAATTGCTATAGCAGGCGGTAATCCAATAATTTGATCACAATCCGGTTTCTCTAATTGTAAAAAATGATTTCTTCTAGAAAGCGACATACTAGCTAAAAATCTTTGTTGACTCTCTGCATAAATCGTTTCAAAAGCCAAACTAGATTTCCCACTTCCACTCACTCCTGTTATAACAGTTATTTTATGATATGGTATCATAACATCTATGTTCTTCAAATTATTCTGTCGCGCTCCTTTGATCATAATTCCTTTGTGAGACACTGGTTGTAATGTAGCTTCATCAAAAGAAATTCTTGTTGATATGTTCTTACGAGATTGATCAATATATTTTTCAAATTTATGAGAATCTGCTATTAACAAAATTGGTTCATGCATTATTGTGAATTCACTATCATCTAGCCATTCTGGCCAATGATTTAGCCAATTTGGCAAACGATATTCAACAACACAATCTCTATCTGGCACATACGGACTAATACCTAAACATGTTGTCTTATCAAAGCAGTCCAACGCAGAAACTTTAATGCGCTTCATATCTTCATCAATATCTAATATTTTTGCTGTTGTTATTGCTATGGGATTAGGTCGGACGGGTGAACGTGATGCAAAGACACCCGTTCTAGGAGCATTTTCATACGGCGGATCACATTCTAATATTCTTCTGTACTTATCAGTTTCAAACTTATGAAACCACCACACAATCTTAATATGAGAATAGTCTTTTAAAATATCCGCATAGTCCTCAAAACACTTATTGATTTCAATATAATATTGTCCTGCTTGTTTTCTAATTACACCTAATTGTGATACAGAATTCTTTAATAAAAATTTATAATTCCTTTCTTCAAAAACAACTGCATCTTTAACTCTATCTTCGTTTGGAAAATATGGTTTTATATCATACAAAAGGCTCTCTCTATCAAATTTATCCAGACCCTCTACAATTATTTTCCCTTGATATTCGTGAACCTCTTTTAATAAAACTGTTTTTTGGCAGAGGTTTGTATTTAATATATTTGAATTTTCACCATTTTTATAAATTAAAATAGCATGACTAAACATAGAAAGATATTTTAAACCTTTATTAAACTTTGAATTCACATTGATGATATGTTCTTTATCAATTGTTCCAATTGGATTCATTTGAAATTGATTTTGACTCACTTCATATTTCACTCCTTTGTTCATTAGTTAAAGAGATCTTTTTCTCTTTATAAACTGAGCATAAACCCTCACATCATGTAAGAGTCAAGGAAAAATATTTTTATCCATTCATAATATGAACAGGAATTTGAATTTCTGTTAGATAGTCATTTTCATTATTCTCATTCGTATAATCTCGATGACATATTTGTCTTGAAAGACCATTCATTTGATATTGAGGGTTATCTTCTAACCATTTAGCAAAAGACTGATAAGCAAGATTTAAATTTTGATAACTCCCTCTTACCATCATACAAGCCATAGTTTGAACACCTTTTATCACCTTGCATTGATAAGGCGTTGAACATTCAACAAAATGTTTAACTAAAAAGCAAACTTCTATATCTACCTGTCCTTCTTTATGTTCTTCATCATAATAAATAGCTATATTATTATTGTTCTGCTTTAATATTTCTATATGATTTTTCCTTACATATTGATAAAGTTCTTTCCATAAAATACCTTCGTTATGATAATGTGGTATTTTTTTCTTAATGAAATAACATATTGATCAAAAACTTCTCTTAAAATAACATTATAGTGTAAATCAAGTTGCTCTGTTTCGATACTATGGATTGTCTGTTCTATTTGCTTAATCAGTTTATTTTCCTTTTCAATTAAAGTCTCTTTTTCTAATATCTTGCATTTCATCTTTTTGATAAGCGTTTCCTTTGACCAATCATGAAGAGCACTTTGAATCTCTGGAATTTGAAAATGAAGATCACGAAGCATTACAATTTTTTGCAAGTCTGGAACTTGTGAAACAGAATAGAACCGATACCCATTTTGAGCATCTATTTTGATTGGTTTTAGTAATCCAATTTCATCATAATGATGAAGCATTCGAACAGAAATATTCGTTAGTTTCGAAAATTCTCCAATTTTAAGCATCTTAACTCCTCCTTTAAAGATGATTATAATATCAAACAAAAAGAGATAAAAGTATAAAACCTTTATCTCAATCGTTATTAAACACTCATCAAATCTTCTTCTTTATCTTTTGCTAATTGATCAATAATCTTTACATATTCATCAGTCAACTTCTGAACTCTTTCTTTTCCTTGTTTAACTTCATCTTCAGTTAAACCAGCTTTATCAACATCATCATTTGCTGATCTTCTAATGTTACGCAATGCAACTTTAGCATCTTCAGCAAATTTTTTTGCTTGTTTCACGTAACCCCTTCTTGTCTCTTCAGTCAAAGCAGGAACATTGATACGAATGACTTCTCCATCATTTTGTGGAGCCAATCCCAAATCAGCTTCATAAACACCATGTTCAATATCTTTTAATGTTGATTTGTCATATGGTTTAATCATTAACTGACGACCTTCAACAACAGAAATACTAGCCATTTGGTTCAATGGTGTCTTCTCACCATAATAATTAACCATAACTCTATCTAACATTGTTGGATTAGCACGTCCTGTTCTTACTGTAGAAAGTTCATTTTTAAAAGCATCAATAGATTTGTCCATCTTTTCTTTTGTTTCTTCTAAAATCAAATTTAACATATTTATTCTCCTCCCTTTGAAATAATTGTTCCAATAGAAGCACCATCACAAGCTTTAGCGATGTTTCCATCTTCTTGCATATTAAATACACATAAATCAATACCATTATCTTTACATAAAGTAATAGCTGTTTGATCCATAATATGTAAATCTTCGTTTAAAACATCTAAATAAGTGATGTGATCATATTTTTTAGCTGTTGGATCAACTTTAGGATCAGCTGAATAAACACCATCAACACCATTTTTAGCCATTAAAATAACATCTGCATTCATTTCAGCAGCTCGTAAAGCCGCAGTTGTATCCGTTGTAAAGAAAGGACTCCCTGTACCAGCACCAAAGATAACAATTCTTCCCTTTTCCAAATGACGAACTGCTCTTCTTCTAATATATGGCTCAGCAACTTCCTTCATGTCAATAGCAGATAATAATCTTGTATTAACACCAATAGCTTCTAGGGCATTTTGTAAAGCCATACCATTCATAACTGTAGCGAGCATTCCCATATAGTCTGCTGCTGCTCTTTCCATACCCATATCACTACCAGTTTTTCCACGCCAGATATTTCCGCCACCACAAACAATAGCAATTTCAACACCTAAATCTTTTGCATCTTTAATTTGTCTTGCTACATCAGCGACAACAACTGGATTAATCCCAAATCCTTGCTCTCCAGCCAATGCCTCACCACTTAATTTCAACAAAACTCTATTGTACTTCATATAATTCTCCTTCATTTTACAAGAAAAGGGCACAAAAAGTGTCCTCCCCCTTATATTCAGTTATTATCCCTTCATTTGAGCAGCAACTTCTTCAGCAAAGTTTTCTTCTCTTTTTTCCATTCCTTCACCAACTTGGAAACGAACCATTTCTAAAACTTTTCCATTTCCTAAGTATTTAGCTACAGTTTGATCAGGATCTTTAATGAATTCTTGATCCACTAAGCACATTTCTTTTAAGTTTTTGTTCAAACGACCTTCAACCATTTTTTCAATAATATTTTCTGGTTTAGGTTTAGCACTTGTAGCATTTTCTTCCATTGCTTGAGCTTTTAATACAGTTAACTCTCTATCTAAAACTTCAGTTGGAATAGCAGTTCTATCAATATATTGTGGTGCACTTGCAGCAACATGCATAGCAATATCTTTTGCTTTTTCTTCATCAGAATCACTTAATTTAACTAATGCAGACATTTTTCCACCCATATGTGAATATGCCCCAAAAACTTCAGCATCTTCTTTAGTTAAAACAGCAAATCTTCTTAAACTCAATTTTTCTCCAATTTTACCACTTTTTTCAGCAATCACTGTTTCTAAATCTTTACCATCTAATTGTAATTTTAAAGCAGCATCCAAATCTGCTGGTTGATTTGCTACAATTACTTTTGCAATATCTGCTACTAATTCTTGGAACTCAGCATTTTTAGCAACGAAATCTGTTTCAGAGTTCACTTCTACGATTGATGCAGCATTTCCATCAATGACAAAAGCAGTTAAACCTTCAGCAGCAATTCTGTCAGCTTTTTTAGCAGCTTTTGCAATTCCTTTTTCTCTTAACCAGTCAAATGATGCTTCTAAATTCCCATCACATGCTTCTAATGCTTTCTTACAATCCATCATTCCAGCACCAGTTTTTTCACGTAATTCTTTTACTAATTTTGCACTAATAGCCATTCTTTTATCCTCCATTTATGTTTTTTTATAAAAAAGGGAAAGACATAAGCCTCCCCTTGTTCTCACTATGCTTCAGTTTTTGGTTCCTTAACTTCAGCTGGTTTGCTTACTTCAGCATTTCTGTTATATCTAGGACGCCCTTGATTTTTATATCTAGGTCCTCTTTGTTTGCTTTCTTCTACAGAAGCGACAGCATCATTCATAGATACTTCTTTATCATCTTCATCTTTTACATATGCAACAGTTAAAGGTTCACCTTTTGCTTCACATACAGCATCAGCCATTGCAGCAACGATTAATTTAACAGCTCTGATTGCATCATCATTTGCTGGAATAACATAATCAACTTCATCAGGATCACAATTTGTATCAACAATACCAAATACAGGAATTCCTAAGATTTTTGCTTCTGCAACTGCATTATGTTCAACTTTAGGATCAACTACAAATAAAGCATTTGGTAATCTTCTCATTTCTTTGATACCACCTAAGTTCTTTTCTAACTTAGCTTGTTCTTTTTTAAGTAAGATTGCTTCTTTCTTAGTAAATAATTCTAAAGTTCCATCTTCATCCATTTTTTCTAATTCTTTTAATCTTCTAATTCTCTTTTGGATAGTTTTGAAATTTGTTAAAGTTCCTCCTAACCAACGAGAATTTACATAGAAACTTCCAGATCTTTGAGCTTCTAATTGTACAGCTTCTTGAGCTTGTTTTTTAGTTCCTACAAATAAAACTTTTCCACCCTTAGCAACGATATCCATCATAGCTGCATAAGCTTCATCGATTTTATCAGATGATTTCTTTAAATCGATAATATAAATACCGTTTCTTGAAGTGAAAATGTATGGAGCCATTTTTGGATTCCATCTTTTTGTTTGATGCCCAAAATGAACACCAACTTCTAATAATTTTTTCATTGAAATTACTGCCATTGTAACTTCCTCCTTTTGTTTTTTTCCTCCATTGCTTCTAACATAAACCACTCTACCAGAGCACTCGATTCACGAATTCACAATGTGTGTATTTGAAATACCTGTAGTATGATATCATAATCTATCAAAAAAAACAAGATATAATCTCATATTTCCTATTTTTTTACATTCTTAATCAATTCTCCTACCATTTCCTGTTCATCATATATCAAACCATCTACCTGGTAATAATTATGAAATCCTCTCCGATAAGTCAAGGTACGATTTAAAACAATCTTATCACGCGGATATAAGCTTGGTATCTGAGTATAGTATTTCCGTAAATAGACTGGTATAAACTTCAGATAATAAAATTGCTGGATAAACAAATAACTAAGTATAACAAATGTATTCATTTGACAATAAAAACAAAATAATATACAAAAAACAAACACAGATATTTTCAATGTTAAATACAAAGCTTTTTTTAAGTCCATAACACTTTGGAGAATCAAACCGATAATACGACCCCCATCCATTGGGTATATAGGTACAAGATTAAATACAAATACCATCATATTCATAGTTAAAAGATATTCTTGATAGACACCAGAACTCAACACCAGAATGAGCCCATAGATTAGCAAATGACTGCACGGTCCAGCCAAAACCACACAAATCTCTTCACGTATAGGGTGAAAATAAAAATCATTTAAAGACAAATAGGCTCCAAATGGTAAAATCTCAACTTTATCAATTTCAAAATCAAAATAATATGCCATCAAAAGATGGCATATTTCGTGAAGGCACACAATTAGCAAAGTGGAAAGATACCATTTTAAATATCCCCCTATCCATGCA
The DNA here is from genome assembly GCF_009767585.1 of Coprobacillus cateniformis. Lineage (NCBI taxonomy): Bacteria > Bacillati > Bacillota > Erysipelotrichia > Erysipelotrichales > Coprobacillaceae > Coprobacillus > Coprobacillus cateniformis. The sequence continues at coordinate 3,322,522 of NZ_WSNW01000001.1, read as the reverse complement.
AGTACAAAATATATAAGTGTAACTGGGTGAATATCAATTTTATGAAATAAGTTCTTCAAACGTTGAATAGTCAATTTCCTTTTCACCTTGCGTAAAGATAATCATAACCTGATTTTGATATGTTCCAAGTATCGTTGCCGCATCAACCTGATCATAAGCACTCACAAAGACATCTGTCATCTGTCCAAAAGTCACTTCAATATTGTTTTCTAATAAAACAGTAACATATTGCCCAAGCATATCTTGTTTTCCAACATAAATGACACGACCTTTATCAAAATTCAAAACTTCATTAGATTGATTCGTATAATAGTTATCTTTAATATTTTTATAGGATACTTGACTAGAAACGGTTGCTGCATTATCATTCTTTTTATTAAAAGATAACAATTGATTATTCACCCATTTTGTCAATTCGGTAAAATGCATATCATTCAAAACATAATCTTTTATATATTCGCCATTTGGACTCACCTTCACATAAGCACAAATTGCCACTCCCACCAATAATACAACCATACATTTGATCATTCCATTATACAACCTTGAAAAATGGCGATCAGTTAATGTTGGGTGATGGTGTGCCCTACGCTTTTCCATACGTCTTTTAATTTCATCTATTTCATTCACAAGTATGTCACCTCATCTATACTTATGAAAAAAATATAAAATTATTATCCAAATATTCTTTCAAACAACGGTTTTTTCTTATTTTTTTGAAAAGGAACTTCCTGCCCATCTAATCTCTTAATAATTCGATCAAAACATCCACTAATAGACAAATTCTTCTGTAAATAAATTGGCATTCCCTTATTGTTTGCCTCTAACATTTCATGATCATCATAAACAAGTCCCAGCAAAGGAATTGACAAAATGTCATAGGCATCTTTTAATGTCAAACTTCTTCCCTTATGTATATCTTCATCGTTATATTTATTCACCAGCATATGTAAGTTAGTGACTCCCTGCTTCAATAGCAATCCCACAACACGATCTGCATCTCTTAATGAAACAACATCTAGTGTCACAACAATAATAGCTTCTTGTGATAATCCACTTGCATATTGAAAACCTTTTTCAATTCCAGCTGGACTATCTATTAAAATAAAATCAAATTCATTTTTTAATTGTTCAATCATTTTCATCATATAATCAACATTCAAATTCTCAAATGATAACGATTTACATGCTGGCAACAAATACAACGAATCCATCCTCTTATCTTTTACTAAAATTTGTTTCAAAGAACATTTATTAGAAATGACATCATTCAAATCATAAATAACACGATTTTCTAATCCCATCATAACATCGAGATTTTTTAATCCAAAGTCTGCATCAATCAAACACACTTTCTGTCCCTGCGATGCTAATGCATACCCTAAATTAATTGTCATACTACTTTTTCCAACTCCACCTTTACCCGATGTAACTACAATAGTTCTGCTCATAACCATCCTCCTTCTTGGCTTTAATACAATTATCTTTATAATAGACACTTGTTAGTGCAGATGTTGTCAAATCATGCAAAGTTTCTTGATTTATGACAATTTGAGCGTTTTGAAAATCATGACCATAAATCTTTACATTTTCATTCATTGCAACTATTGTGCCACGTACAGTATTTAAAAAATAAACATTGTCATAACAATAAACATAACTTCCAGGATTCACTGTCCCTAAAAATAAAGTTTCTTTATCAATGAAAAGTTCTTCCCCATTACGCAATTGTTGTCGTTTGATTTCTAGTTGATTCTGAACATGCGGCAATGACAAACCATCAAACAAGATTTTCTTCTTTTGCTTTATCAACATAATCAGATGATTTAATTCTTCTTTTTTCAAATATCGACACCCAAAATCAAAATATGCCCTTGGATAATAACCATCTTGTTGAAAGATAGGTTGTTCCAAGAGCATATTTAAATCATTTAATACTGTATCAAAATCACAAAACTGATTCACTTTCAAAACCAAAACACCATTTACACCTTTAACTTCAATATTCATTATTCCACCTCTATCTTAACTTTATTATAGACCCAATAAACACCTACAGATAATACAAGATTAACTATTAAAGTAGGTAACATCCTCATTGTTAAGAATGAAACAATAGGATATCTTGTCATATTGGTAATCCACATCAGCCAATATACCACGCATTCTTGCGCAAATATTGTCAAAATACAGAAAATCATAGATTCTATCAAACTTAAAGACTCTAATTTGAAAAGATAAGATCGAACAAAGGCGATTAAACAATAAATAAGTATATAAATAGCTAAAGAGTTCGAATAAACAATCGAATAATAAACACTACATATAGCTGCAAAAAGATATCTCTCTGCACCATCAACAGTCCTCACAAGCATTGAAAACATCATCAAACCTAAGCAAGGGACTATTGTCATCCCAACTTTTGTATAGTTATAAGGCAAAAAATAACTGATTGTACTATCTAAAACAAAACAAGCGATAACAAGCATAATACATTTGAATAAATAACTATCTGTCATTCTTGTTTTCATTCTTCATTCACCCTTTGAACCACAGCAACATAATTTAATGAATTAAAATCTGCGCTTGGTTTTGCAGTACATACAGACTCAGTTGCATCATCACCCAATGTAAAACCATCTACTGTCCCTACCAAAATCCCTTTAGGACTCTTGCCAGGACCACCTAATCCACTCGTTACAACCTTTGCACCATTTTCGAGTTTTTCTACATCACTTAACAGTGTAATACGATAACTTTTTGTAGATAAATCATAACGATTTAAAAGACCATAATATTCTTTATCACCACTCAAGATCATAACCGGTAACTGACTCTTTGAATTTTCAGAAGATAATAGTGAAACAGTTGATGAAATTTCACTTACACTTGTCACTGTTCCAATCATACCTTGGGCAGTTATCACCGCCATTCCTTCTTTAATCCCTGAAAGTTTTCCAATATTTATAGTTACTTCATTTGTCCAGTTTTCAGCATCTCTAGTAATAACTGTTGTATATTTCACTTGATAATCAGTTGGTAGATATTTGATTTTTGTAATATCTTTTAATTGATTCAACTCAGAAGTTAAAACATCATTCATGGCTGATTCACGAGCTAAATCATCTAATTTCTGCTTAAGCTTTGCATTTTCTTCATAAACATCCTTCATCTCACTATATTCATTAAAAAGACCACTTACATATTCAATTGGTGCTTTAATCACATAATATTCAATATTTGCAATGGTATCTTTAAAAATTGTTTCAATTCCAGAAGCAGAACGACTTGTGACTAAAGTCACAACAGAAAAGAGTACCAATATAATTGTAACAATTACAATTCTTTTATTATGCTTATTCCATTTATTCTTTTTATACAAAATATCACCCCTAGTCTCATACCATTATAATATCTGGTATAAAAAAAAGCAAATTAAAAAAGGATAAACATTTCAACCATGATTATCATAATAGAGTTGTTTCGCTTTTATGCTATAAAATTGATTCCAGCCAATGATGATATGATCCATTATTTCAATAGCCATCATTTCGCCAAGTTTAACAAATTGCTCTGTCAAATACAAATCCTCCTGACTAGGCAAGGCATCACCACTGGGATGATTATGTAAAAGTATCATTTTAGCACTACTGACTCCAATAGCCTCTTTAAAGACTTCACGTGGCGTAACAATACTCATATTTAATGAGCCTATAAATATTGTTTTCTTCTTAATCACACGATTACGAATATCTAAGCACAAAACCACAAAATGTTCCTGCTTCAACATCATCATTTCATTTTTAACATAATCATAAATATCGCTTGGTGATAACAATGATTCATGTGATTCTTTTTGTTTTAATCGCTTACTCATTTCAATAACACTTAATAATTCAATGGCTTTGGCCTTTTTAATCCCTTTAAGCGCAATGAGATCAGCATAACAAATATGAGATAATTGTGATATACCACCGATTTCCTTTAATAATCTTTGTGCTAATTGGATAACCGATTCATCTTTATTACCAGTTCTTAAAACAAGTGCCAGCAACTCAACATTGCTTAAAGACTCAATCCCATTGACAATCGCTTTCTCACGTGGATTTTCTTCTATTGGTAATGATTTAATCATGTATAACTCCCTTCGATAAGTTGTCTAATAAAGTTTTAACTGTTGTATCGGATGATACAACATAAGTTTTCATAATCCCTTTCATATCAACCGCATGTTTTTCAACTTTCTTTTGATCTTCACTAATCATTGATAAAACATAGTATTGTCCATCTTTTTTATAACAATACCCTTCAATGCCAGATTCTTTAAGTTCAGCCAGCTTAGCATCTTTATTGCTTGCTTCTTTATAAATCCCAACCTGATAAGCATATATTGTCTTTTGGGTAAATGAACTTGCATATGTAAACACAAACATACATACTATAGAAAAAATAATACTCATAATAACAACTTTCACTTCAAATTTCATTTTCTTCACCTCACCAATTATATGCTCTAACAACAAAGAATATGAAAGGCAAAATGCCTTTCATATCATTAATTACGCCATTCCAAATTCACTAATCTTGGTATCGAAATACGCCCTTTTTTCGACCTCAAAATTTTATAAACTCCAGCACCTAATAACAAATAAAGAAGTGCTGTTCCTATAAATGAGCCACCTTGAATCTCGCATTGCTGTTGTAATGATAATTCTCTCATAATTTCTTCTTCCTTTCTATTAGCCCCCTTACTATATATATTCACTTCTTTTATAAGATTTTTCTTCTCAAAAATAAAAAAAGGTGAATTTTTTTATTTCACCTTTTCCATTTCCTCTAATTTAGCTTGAACAGCATTATATTTTGATTGATAATCAGCCATTTTAGCTTCCTCTGCTTTAACTTTTTCTGGTGGAGCCTTACTAGTGAAATTAGGATTTGAAAGCATTCCCTGACAACGTTTAATTTCACCTTCAAGTTTTTTAAGTTCATCCTCCAGTTTTTTCTTTTCAGCATTTAAATCTATATAATCACCAAGTTCAACAATTAAAGCATGTCCACCTTTAATCATTTCAGTAGCTACATGAGATGATGTTTCCACATTATAACCAATACAGCGAGCATTACATAATTTAGAAACATATAAAGCAATATCTTCCAAAAGTTCAGATAATTGTTCATCTTTTGTTTGAATACTATAAGCTATTTCAATAGAGTTTTTAATAATATATTGAGCACGAATATTTCTAATTCCTTTGATAATATCAAATAAGTATTGAAATTGTCCATTAATCTTAGTGTTTTCAAAATAAGTATTCACTTCAGGCCATTTTGCTATACAAATAGATTCCTCTAAATGTGGAATAGACTGATAAATTTCTTCTGTCACAAATGGCATAAATGGGTGCAATAAACGAACAATAGCATTGAGAACATAAACTAATGTTTCTTGTGTTGCACGTTTTTCAATCTCATTATCACTATTTAAATGAGCTTTAGATAATTCTATGTACCAAGAACAAAAATCATCCCAAATAAAATTATAAAGTTCGCTTCCCACATTCACAAACTCAAACTTATCCATATTTTCATCAACTGATTGAATAACATCATTAAGACGATTTAAAATCCATTGATCTGATAAATTTAAATATGTAAATGATAAATCCTCATATTTCATATCTTCATCAATATTCATTAATACAAATCTTGCTGAATTCCAAATTTTATTAATGAAATTCCAAGATGCTTCTAACTTTTCTGGGATATAACGCAAATCCATGCCTGGAGCAGAATTGGTTGTTAAGAAAAAACGTAATGTGTCAGCACCATATTCATCGATAACATCCATTGGATCAACACCATTGCCTAAAGATTTAGACATTTTGCGACCTTGCTCATCACGGATCAAACCATGAATTAAAACATCTTGAAATGGTCTTTCATGAGTAAACTCCAAGGATTGAAAGATCATACGAGATACCCAAAAGAAAATAATATCATATCCTGTAACTAAAGTATCAGTTGGAAAATAACGTTTGAACATTTCACTTTCTGTATTTGGCCAACCCATTGTTGAAAATGGCCATAACGCACTTGAAAACCATGTATCCAAAACATCTTCATCTTGCTTCCAATTTTCAATATCTTCTGGAGCAGTTTTTCCAACATAAACTTCACCTGTTTCCTTATGATACCATGCTGGTACTTGATGCCCCCACCATAATTGTCTAGAAATACACCAATCCTCAATATTTTCCATCCATTGTTTAAACGTTTTTTCAAATCGTCCTGGAACAAAATTGACTTTAGAATCTTTCTCCTGATTGGCCAAAGCAGCTTTGGCCAAAGGTTTCATTTTAACAAACCATTGCTTTGATAGATAAGGTTCAACGATTGCATGACTACGTTCCGAATGACCAACTTGATGTATATGTGTTTCAATATGATCAACAACTCCTGCTTCCTCAAAATCCTCTAAAAGGGCAGCACGACATTCAAAACGATCCATATTGGCATATTTTCCACACATGTCATTCATCGTTCCATTATCATGCATACAAATAGGCATACTTAATCCATATTTCTTAGCCAAAGCAAAATCGTTAGGATCATGAGCAGGCGTACATTTCATAACCGCAGTTCCAAAACTCATATCAATATAACTGTCTGCCATAATTGGCAAAGCTTCCCCATTAGCTGGATTTATTGCATGTTTCCCTACTAAATGTGTATAACGTTCATCATCCGGATGAACAAATATAGCCTGGTCAGCAAACATTGTTTCTGGACGTGTTGTTGCAATAATCAATGTCTCATCATTTTCTACCACTTTGTATTTAAAGTAATACATATGCCCTTCAATCTCTTTATGAATAACTTCGATATTAGACAGAGCTGTTCTTTGTACAGGATCCCAGTTAATAATACGTTCACCCTGATAAATTAATCCTTTTTCATATAAAGTAATAAAAACTGTTTTAACTGCTTCACTCAAACCTTCATCTAATGTAAAGCGTTCCTTAGAATAATCTAAAGACAGCCCTAGTTTTTCCCATTGATTACGAATAATAGAAGCATACTCTTCTTTCCAAGACCACGCTTTTTCTAGAAATTTCTCTCTTCCTAAATCATATCGAGAAAGCCCTTCTTCACGCATTCTTGCTTCAACCTTAGCTTGCGTTGCAATTCCTGCATGATCCATTCCAGGAAGCCACAAGGCATCAAATCCCTGCATTCGTTTATAACGAATAATCATATCCTGAAGTGTTGTATCCCAAGCATGTCCTAAATGTAATTTACCAGTAACATTCGGTGGTGGTATCACAATACTATATGGCTTTTTAGAAATATCACCAGCCTCAAAATAATGATGATCAATCCATGTTTTGTATTTACCTTCTTCAACTTTTTGATGATTGTATTTAGTCGCTAATTCTTTCATCTATCTCATCTCCATTTCCATCAATTTCTTTAGGAATATCTGTATCATAAAAATCTTCCTTATGATCTAAGATAAATCTTGTGATTTTTTCATTCAAGTTAGTTGTATTCACCAATGAAACAAATTCATTAGTAAAATCCGAGAAATTATATCTTGAAAAATCTCCCATTTCAGGATCATCTTCATCATCTTCTTCATCATTTTCAATAATCTCTGCAAAACGTCTTGCTGCTCTCATTAATTCTGCTATATCATGAGCACCGACCTCTTCAAAAATATCCACAACAATAGGAACAAATGGACGGTTTGAAGGGCTCAAGAAAAAACTATGAATAGAAGACCCCTGTCCTTCCAAAGATAAAGACACCTGATAGATTCCAAAAACAACTTTTTCACTATAATTCATTTTTTCAAAATAATGATCAAAGTCTTCATCTTCTTTTCTTATACAATGAAAAATAGCGGCTGCTGAAACATCTTCTCTAGGACATGTATCAAAAATCCCTGGTCTTAAATATGTATATTTCTCTTTTCTTTCTAAATATTCCATTTGCATTTGTTGTCTTATCTTCTTATTATCTTTGACTCTTTTTGTAAAGAAATAACCTAAAAAAATAAGCGCTCCAATAAATAATACCCAAACAACCAAATCAACAGTTCTCATATCTCTTCCTCCTTTAAATAAAAAAGAGCATTCGTATAAGGACGAATGCTCGTGGTACCACCTTAATTTATATACTTTCGTATACCTCAAAACTTTAACGCAGTTCTACGTGTTTACCTACATGATTTCAATAAACATACTCCGAGGCTACCTTCCATTTTTTCTTCTGTCTCTTCACACCTGCCAGAAACTCTCTTAAAGAATACAAAATGTACTCCTCCTCATCAACGTATGTTTATTTTAACAAAGCTGTAGATTAAAGTCAATTATAATTGACCTATAAAGTTATGAACTGAGTCTAAATAGTACAATAATCTTGATAATCTGATGATATTTTCAATTTCATCAGGGCCATAATCAATAAGAGGAACAACATTCATAAGACAACACAATAACAACTTCTCATCTTCTCTAATTTCTATCTTTTTAAAGTAATATTCACTAAAGCAATCTAAATCAAAGAGAATATCTGGAATTCTTTGATAAATATCAAACAAATCATAAATCGGTAAATCAATACAAACATTATCAATTGATAATAAAACCTTTGATTTTAATGAGATATGATCATAATCAAAATGTTTATAATTCAAGCATACACGAACCTGATGATAATCTTTGGTATGTTCTAAATATTGTGATAAATATTGGCGAGCACTGCACAATGCTTCATAAATGCGATAATAATTCATAACAAGCATCCATTGACTTGGCGATCTCATTGCAATATTCTCAAAATTCTGAATCATCTGTTCATAATAAACAGTTCGTTCATTAATAATTCTTAAGATATCAGAATTAAGTGTATCAAAATATTGCTGGTTCACTTTAGTGAAATAAAAACTGTTATAATGAAGATAAGCTAATGTTTCAAAATAATATTTAATCTTCATTTCTTTCAGTAATCCCTGATTGTTGTCTACATATGGCATGAGATAAAGATAGTTGTTTTGATAAGGTGTAAGAAGTTCGTTGTTTTTATTTAATAATATTTGAACAAAACAATGGATATGCAAAGTCTCAATATATTCATAGATTGTTTCAATGTGTTTATCTTCAACACATTTAGCAACATAATAACCATCATTTGTTTTCAATTTATAAACATTTTGAGTCAGTTTTATCAATCCAACAACTTGAATCTTATAGTATTGTAAAATCAGTTCATTCATGAATAATAAGGAACAATAACGATAGTTCCTTTCGTCAAAGGACGATCGTGATTGTAGTCTTTAAGCTTATATTCATCTACTTGATAATGAGCTGCTACAGATTGATAACTGTCCCCATCTTGAACAACATATAAATAATAAGTACCAATATCCTCATCATCATCTTCTTCAGGCATTTCTTTTTTCACTTCTACCGTTTCTTCTTTAATGGCAGCAACTGGAGCTGTCTCTACGACTGGTATAGCTATTTCTTTAGGAATCTCAACAACGGGAATTTCAACCTCCGGCACTTCTTCTACAACATCTTCTTCACGCAATAAACTTTCAATTTCTTCTACAACTGCTTCATCATTCGTTTCCTCAACTCTTGGAGCAGAAGTTTCAATAACACGGTCTTCATCATCTAAAACACCATAAACACAGGCCTGTATGACAAGTGATAAATTACCTTCATTGATCACATAATCAAAATCTTCTACTTTTACATGAAAATCTCTTTTATCAGTGATTTTTTCAAACAAGGCCATAATATCTAAATCAATAGATTCATGGAAACTATGTTTACCTTTTTCATCTTTATAATCTCCATTCATCATAATACTACCTACTGCTCTCATTCCTTGGCTTTCCATTTTATAATTGATTGATTCATCAACTGAAATAGATACCAATTCTTTTAATTGATGATTCAAATCCACTAACTTCTTAAAATATATCTTTTGCATACTTTCCCTCCTATCAAACTGTATGCAAAAAAGTTCAGAATATGAAAAAAAAGAAGTTACATTGCTTACTTCTTTTCAATCAAATCTAAGGCTTGTTTTAAAACAACAGCACCATTCATCATTCCGTATTCTCTCATACCAATATTGGCAACTGGAACACCAGGTGCTTCAGACTCTATCTTTTTTTGTGCATATCTTACTTGTGGTCCAAGCAAAATAACATCTGCCTTATCAGCATTTTCTCTTATTTCATTTGCCCCTACAGCCCAAATATCAACCTTTATGCCATCTTGAGAGGCTGCTTTTTTCATTTTTTCTACCAATAAACTTGTTGACATCCCCGATGCACAACATAACATAATATTAATCATTTCTCCATTACCCCCTAGTCGCAATTATACATTATTTAGGAATATTTGTTAAGGATTTATTGTTCACAAAGCTCTAAAATTTTCTCCCAAACCTCATCAATACCCACTTTATTTAAACTTGAGAAACGCAAAAATATATCATTCTTATCAAATCCTAAAGTATCCTTAATGATTTTTTCATTCTTTTTTAAATCATTTCTTTTTAATTTATCTTCTTTTGTTGCCACAACAATAACTGGAATATGATAATGCTTAGCATAATCGTACATCATCTTATCATCATGAGTTGGTTTATGTCGATAATCCACTATTAATACCAAACCTTTTAAAACATCCCGTTCTCTTAAATATGTATCTAACATATCTCCAAAACTTTCTTTAATTTTATCATTGACTTTAGCATATCCATATCCTGGGACATCTACCAGTCTAAGTTCATCATTAATATTAAAAAAATTGAGTGTTCTTGTTTTCCCAGGCGTTCCAGATACCTTTGCCAATTTACTATGATTTGTAATAGTGTTAATAAAACTTGATTTTCCAACATTACTACGACCAGCTAAACAGATTTCTGGCAAATCATTTTCTGGCCATTGTGATTTCCAGGCTGCGCATAGCATAAATTGAGCTTTATGAATTTTATACATTGTTTTCCTCCATTCTATTATTTCCTATTTCTATTTTCTTATTCATCTTATCATAATTCAAATAAAATAACTATTAGAAAAAATATCTATTCATCTTAAATTCTTTTTTGAAACATAAATCTTAATATTGAATTTCAATCATTTTTGCCTTCCTATGATTTCAATGAATTCTATCTTATGTCAACAAAATAAAAACCTTTTATGAAATTATTAAATTAAATCGTAAAATGAATAAAAGAAAGTACATATTCCAACAATCTTTAACTCATTAACAATACATATTATCATACAATTATTTGGCATGTAAAAAGGGACATAATCATGCCCCTTTCATTTATTTTACTAATGCATGTTCTAAAACTGTATCAATATGATCAGCCAAAACAATATCTAAATCCGCTTGTACTGATTTTGGAATATCATCAATATCTTTGGCGTTATCTTTAGGAATAATAATCTTACGAATACCACTACGGTGCGCAGAAATAGATTTTTCTTTCAAGCCACCAATTGGTAAGACTTGTCCACGCAAAGTAATTTCACCTGTCATTGCAACATCATCTCTCACTGGACGATTACTAAATGCTGATAAAATTGCTGTTGTTAAACTGACTCCAGCACTTGGGCCATCTTTTTTGACTGCCCCTTCAGGAACATGAATATGAATATCTTCTTTATCAAAAGCAATATTCTGCAAACCATACTTCTCGCGATTTGCTTTCATATAGTCAAGCGCAATAGAAGCAGATTCTTTCATAACATCGCCTAATTGCCCAGTAATAATAAATTTACCAGTTCCATTGAAATGATTGACTTCAATTGGTAAAATATCTCCACCATATTGAGTATATGCCATTCCTGTAACAACACCAATTTGAGGTTTATCCATTTTCTTAGTATGCTCAAAAGGAGCTTTTCCTAAATAATCCTCTAAATCACTCACTTGTAATGTTAACTCTAAATTACCTTGTTTTAAAATCTTTAAGACTGATTTACGACAGATTTGAGCAACCAATCTTTCCAATTGTCTAACCCCTGCTTCTCTTGTATAATGACGAATCACATACATCATTGTCTCATCAGGAATATTTAATTGCTCAGCTTTTAAACCATACAGTTCTCTTTCCTTCTTTAATAAGTGACGTTTAGCGATTTCTAATTTTTCTTGTTCAGTATATGAAGAAATTTCAATAATTTCTAAACGATCACGCAATGGTTCAGGAATGCTTCCTAAATCATTTGCAGTTGCAATAAAGAGAACTTTTGATAAATCATATGGTTCTTCTAAATAATTATCTGAGAAGAACTGATTTTGTTCTGGGTCAAGCACCTCCAACATTGCACTTGTAGGATCACCTTTATAATCACTAGACATCTTATCAATTTCATCTAATAAGAAAACTGGATTAATAACTCCGGCTTTTTTCATACTTTGTATAATTCTACCAGGCATTGATCCTAAATAAGTTCTACGATGCCCTCTAATTTCAGCTTCATCTTTGACTCCACCTAATGATGCTTTCACAAATTTTCTACCTAGTGCTCTTGCAATAGACTTAGAAATAGATGTTTTCCCGACACCTGGTGGGCCAACCAAACAGATAATTGGAGCATTCAAAGATTGTGTCATTTGCTTGACAGCCAAATGCTCTACAATTCTTTCTTTTGGCTTTTCTAATCCAAAGTGATCTTCATTTAAGACTTTCTCAACTTCATTGATATCTTGAATATCTTCAGTCTCCTGATACCAAGGTGTTTTCATAACCCAATCAATATAAGATCTTACAACATTTGCTTCTGATGAAGCAGATGGCATCATATCATAACGTCTTAACTCTTCTTCAATCTTTTCCTTGATATAATCAGGATATGGATGATTATTCAACTCTTCACGAATAGCATCAGCATCATCCTCTTTATTAGGAGTATCCCCTAATTCTTCTTTAATAGCTCTTAATTTTTCTCTTAAATAATATTCTTTTTGATTTTCATCAATACTTTCCTTGACTTTTAAATTAATCTTTTCTTCTAATTCATTAATAACCTTTTCTTCTTCCATACTTCCTAAAACAAGAAGCAAACGCTTATTAATATCACATTCAGCTAAGATTTTCTGTTTTGTTTGTAATTCTACATTGATATATTGACCAATTGTATCTGCCAATGCACTTGCACTCATCCCTTGTGAAAGATTCGAAAAAACTTCACGTGGGAACATTTGTAGATTTTTATTCATTGACTGCATTTGTTCACTAACCTTACGAACCAATGCAATTTCTTCAGTTTTTTCACTTTCAATATCTTCAAGATATCTTGTCTTTGCAAATAAACATCCATCTTTTTCGTCAAGACTTAAAATTTCTACTCTTTTTTGACCTTCAACAGTCAACTTGATTGTTCCATGATTATCTCTTTTAATTCTTCTTTTCACTTTACATAAAGTCCCAAAGTGATAAACATGTTCAAAATCTGTATTTTCATCAAGTGGATTGATTTGAGAAATAAAGACAATATTTTCATCAAATTCATTCACACCTTTTTCAATAGCTTTAAGACTAAAATCTCTTCCAACATCTAAAGAAATTTCATGGTTAGGAAAAACAATCATTCCTCTTGTACAAATGACAGGTAAATCAACTACAATATCTAACTCTTCCATAATTCATTACCTCCTTTTCATTCGACATCATTATATATAATAATATCACATTTGTCTAATCAAATGACTTAACAAAACAAGACGCATCAAGCGTCTTATTTCACGTTATCTTTGATTAGTTGAACTGCTTTACGAGTTGCTAAATCTGATTTGATTTGTCCCATTTGAGCTTCAAAAATTGTTTTGACTTCATCAAATTCTCTACCATAATAAGTCGCAATTTCTTTGATTTCATCATCAACTTCTTCATCAGAAATTTCAATGTTTTCAGCTTTAGCAATTTCAGCTAAAATCAAATTAAATTTTACACGTTTTTCAGCTTGTTCGCTCATTTCAGTTTTCATATCTTCCATTGTTTTTCCAGTTAACTGTTGGAACAGTTCCATATTCAAACCCTGTTGTGATAAATTTTGTTCAACTTCTCTTAACATTGTTTGTGTTTCTGTTTCAATCATTGCTTCTGGAACTTCTAATGGAGTGTTTTCAATAACCGCGTTAAAGATATCATCACTAAATTTAGATTCTACTTCTGTTTGTTTTTTATTCTTGATTTGTTCTTTTGTATAAGTTTCCAAATCAGCTAATGTTTCAATACCATCAATATTAACATCTTTTGCTAATTCATCATCAATATCAGGTAAAACTTTCGTTTTAATTTCATGTACTTTCACTTTGAAGACAGCCTCTTGTCCTGCTAATTCAGCTGATTGATATTCCTCTGGGAAAGTAACATTAATTTCTTTTTCTTCCCCTACTTTCATACCTATAACTTGTTCTTCAAAACCTGGAATAAATGAACCTGATCCAATTTCTAATGAATGATTTTCAGCTTTTCCACCTTCAAAAGCAACACCATCTTTAAATCCTTCAAAGTCAATAACGGCAGTATCACCGTTTTCAACAGTTCCTTCTTCTTTAATGATTAATTCTGCAAATTGATTTTGATAGTTAGCTAATTCAGCTTCAATTTCCTTCTTAGTTACTTTAACAGTTCCCTTTTTCACTTCTAATCCTTTATATTGTCCTAAAGTTACTTCAGGAGCAACAGGAGCAGTGACTGTTACTTTTAAAACATCTTCTGTCAATTCATCAATTTGAACTTGAGGTTGACCAACTGGTTGAATATTGTTATCTAGTAAGATAGCAGCATAACTTTTCTTCAAAACAACATCTGTTGCTTCCTCTAAGATTGCAGCTTTCCCCACTCTAGATTTAACCATTTTCATTGGAGCTTTACCTTGTCTAAATCCATCAATTTTTACATTTTTAGCTAATTTTTCTAATGCTTTTTCTTGAGCATTTTTCCATTCTTCAGTTGTGAAAGTCACTTTCACTTCCATCATACATTTTTCTAGTTTGTTACAAACTGTTTCCATTTATACTTCCTCCATTATTTCAACATGCATATTATACATGAATCATTATAAGAATGCAACCATTTTAACACTCTATTTGTTTGAGTGCTAAAATTCGCTGTTCAATCTCACTTTTATCACAATAATACATCACTTCTAAATCATTCAAGTCAATATCCATAGACTGCAAAGTTGCAACATAATAATGAATAGCTGCTGCTAAAACATGACAATCTTCTTCATATATATCTTGTGGATATAACGCATATAAGGTATATTCAAGATATTCAACACATTGCTCAAAAAGTGATGGATTTTCATCTTCAATACCGTTTTGTAAATATTTTAAAGTCTCAGCATACTGAGTTTGTTCAAGAACTAATGCCATATAACTTGGATTGATATCATAATATCTACCAAATTTTTCAACCTGTATATCTTCATCTATTTGTTGGTCAATCATAATTTCGATCAGTAATGTTTTAGCAAAAAAATGATTCTGAGGATTCATCAAATAATCTTGAATAACGGGAATAATCATGCGAACATTTAATTGTTGTAATTGATCTAGTGCCATATATAACAAATCTTCATTACATTCCTTGTTTTTTAAGACCTGTGAAATTTCTTCAATTGAGAAAATTTGGTTTTTCGATTCAACTTCATAGTTTGCTTCTTGTTTATCTAACAGAACTTCATCATACGCAGTATTAAATAAAGTTTCATATTGATAAGGAATATAAGGCATAGATAACTCTTCAATCAAAATATTAATAGCTTCTTCAAACTCACCCAATTCTTTTAATGTTGTCACATACATAGAAACAACATCATAATAAGTTTCTTTAGCATTTGCTTTTGCCCATGCCCCTTCTGTTTTAGCTTGTTGATATTCTCCCATTCCTACCAAACACACCAATCTTAAATATCTTACACTTTCATCATTCATATCTTCTAGCATCGTTAAAGCCTGTTGATAGTTTCCACATTGAATTAGTTCCTCAATCATCTTTTAACCTCCTTGACTTGCAATAGACATTCTATCAAAGTTATTTCTTTTCATCAACCAAAACTACAAATATTTTCAACGAAATTCAATAGATAACCACTATACCTATCCAAAATAAATTTACTTTATCTGTAAGTTCATGTTATAATGTGGCAATAGAAACGGAGTGTGAAAATATGATTATTGGAATTCCAAAAGAAATCAAAAACAATGAAAATCGTGTCTCATTAACACCAGCAGGTGTTCTTTCATTAGTCAAATTAGGGCATACTGTCCTTATTGAGGAAAATGCTGGTTTAGGTAGTGGTTTTTCAAATGAAGAGTATCAAACAGTTGGTGGAACTGTTTGTCATAGAGAAGAAGTATTCAAATCAGCCAACCTGATTGTCAAAGTCAAAGAATACTTAGAGAGTGAATATCAATATTTACGTGAAGATCAGATGGTCTTTACGTATCTGCATATTGCAAGTAATGAACCTTTTGCAGAAGCGTTAATGAAATCAAAAACAACTGCAATTGCCTATGAAACAGTTATTGGCAAAAACAACAGTCTTCCACTCTTAACACCAATGAGTGAAGTTGCTGGACGTATGTCAGTTCAAGTTGGTGCAAATTTATTGCAAAAAACAAATGGTGGAAGTGGCTTGCTTCTTGGTGGTGTTCCAGGAGTTATGCCAGCAGATGTTGTTATTATTGGTGGTGGTACTGTTGGCTTCAATGCTGCCCGTATTGCTAGCGGTCTAGGGGCCAGAGTTCATGTTTTTGATGTCGATGCCCAACGAATGGCTTATATTGATGATATCAGCAATGGAACAATTCATACTATATACAGCAATGAATATAATGTTCGAAACGCTCTTCAAACAGCCGATCTTGTGATTGGTGCGGTATTAATTCCTGGTGCTCGTGCCCCTAAGATTGTAACAGAAGACATGGTCAAAGAAATGAAAGATGGAAGTGTGATTGTTGATGTTGCAATCGATCAAGGTGGATGTATAGAAACTTGTGATCATACAACAACGCACGATCAACCAACATTCACAAAACATGGTGTGCTTCATTATTCAGTGGCTAATATGCCAGGAGCAGTTCCAAGAACATCTACGATAGCTTTATCGAATGCAACTTTACCATATATTATAAAATTAGCTGAATATGGTTTAGATGCCCTCAAACAAGACGAAGGTTTCTTATTAGGACTTAATACCTATAAAGGACTTTGCACTTGTCAGGCAGTTGCTGAAGCTTTAGATAAACCTTATAGAAATCCGAAAGATTTATTCTAAATAAATAATCCTCTGAGTCATTTCAGAGGATTATTTTTGTCTCATATCTTATTCATCACCAAAGCAAACACCAATAGCCTTTGCAGCTCTTATTAGTTCACCATTAGGATCAACACGTTTTTGCTTTCCAAATTTAGCATCACCAATCACTTCTTCCAATGAAGTATAATCCATAGTTTCACCATGAAGAGTGACAACATTTCCAAATTGACCTTCATCAATAAGTTCACAGGCCTTAACACCAAAACGAATAGATAAGATTCTATCATATGGAGTAATATCTCCACCACGGATAATATGTCCAGGATTCACTGAACGAACCTCATGATTTGGAATAACCTTTTCCAAATCATCAGCAACTTTTGCAGCCAAACCACTATAACGAACTGGATCTGGAGAATCTTCTACAATTTTACCAATAACTTTTGTACCATCAGCATATTTAGCACCTTCAGCAACAGCAATAACTGTATAAGGCATTCCTTGTTCGTCACGTTTAGCAACATGTTTAGCAATATTTTCAATAGTAAATGGAATTTCAGGAATTAAGCATACACCTGCATTCCCAGCCAAACCAGCATATAAAGAAATCCATCCTGCATCTCTACCCATCAACTCACAGCAGATAACACGATGATGAGATTTTGCAGTTGTTTGTAAACGATCAATAAAATCAGTTCCCACACTCATAGCACTAATAAATCCATAAGTCAAATCAGTACTTGATAAATCGTTATCCATTGTCTTAGGCACACCAATAACTTGCACACCCTTTCTTGAAAAATCACGAGCACTTGTTAAAGTTCCATCACCACCTAAAACAACCAATACATCAACACCAGCATCTTTTAGATTTTGAACACCAACATCACTTACATCTTTTTTTATTTTTCCACCTTTTCCATCATCTACTAAGTAATCAAAAAGATTATCCTTATTAGAACTAAATAGAATAGTTCCTCCCTCTTTATAAATATTTTCAACTTTTTCTTCTGTTAATTCAATATAATTATTGTTATATAAGCCTCTATATCCATAAACATAGCCAATGACTTCCCAACCATATTTAGAGATAGCAGTTTTTGTTATTGTTCTAATAACGGCATTTAATCCAGGACAATCTCCGCCCCCTGAAAGTAATGCAATTCTTTTAACTTTCTTTTCCATATATTTATCCTCCGTTTTTTTCCTACTTATCTATTATAGTAAAATTTCAACAAGAAAACAACAAGAAATGTATCCGTTTACATCATTTTTGAAATAAAAAACAACATTTCTAAAAAAGAAAATTCTTATCATTTTAACCTTGATAAACCTTTATTGATGATTACAGTACAAATTTACACCTATTTATCAATTATTTTTATAAAAAAAGAAAAGCAGAATTCTCTCTGCCCTCATTTCAATATAACATCAAATCATTTTATATTCTAACCTCATGATTTACCCTGAAGATAATCTAAGAATTCTTTGATACGCATTACTGGTAATCCGATAACAGTATCCTTATCACCCACAATACGCTCAACAAATACAGAAGCTTT
The DNA here is from genome assembly GCF_009767585.1 of Coprobacillus cateniformis. Taxonomy (NCBI): domain Bacteria; kingdom Bacillati; phylum Bacillota; class Erysipelotrichia; order Erysipelotrichales; family Coprobacillaceae; genus Coprobacillus; species Coprobacillus cateniformis. The sequence continues at coordinate 3,303,646 of NZ_WSNW01000001.1, read as the reverse complement.
GCCTTGAATACCATATGATCCGGCTTTCCCCATCCATTCCCCAGAATCAAGATATTCATCTATCATTGAAGAAATATCTTTAAAATAAACTTCTGTTTTTTCACAAAAGGTATGTAAACTATTACCATTATAAATAGCTACAGCTGTATAAACAATATGTTTTTGATTTGATAACATCATTAATGTCTGGTATGCATCTTCACGATTTTTTGCTTTCCCAATAATACAGTCCTGAAAATAAACAATCGTATCTGCTCCAATAACAATATCTTGTGGATATTTATGATGAATAGGTTCTGCTTTGTCTTTAGACAATTGACACAATCTTTCTTTGATTGGTAATGTCTCATCCATCGTTTCATCTATAGAAGAAGCATCGACTATAAAATCGATGCCTTCTCTTTCAAGTAATTCCTTCCTTCTTGGAGAAGTACTTGCCAATATAATTTTATTCACTTTCTTTTTTTTCTTCTTTCACAATTGGTTTAGGTAACAATGCTTTTCTAGAAACATTAACACCTTTATCAGTTATCTTGATGACTTTAACCTTAGCTGTATCTCCTACTTTTAAAACATCAGAAACTTTATTAATTCTTTCATGAGCTACATCACCAACATGTAAGAAACCATTTGTTCCTTCAAACAATTCCACAAATGCAAACTTATCTTCAACTCTCACGACTTTACCATCATAAACTTCACCAACTTCAGCTTTTTTAACAATATTTTCAATTAATTTAGCTGCAGTATGAATAGCCTCTTGATCAAAATGATAAATAGTGACACGTCCATCTTGTTCAATATCAATCTTCACATCATTTGACTTTTCAATAATTTCATTAATGTTTTTACCACCAGGTCCAATAACGTCTTTAATTTGTTCTGGTTCGATTCTCATCATGAAGACTTTTGGTGCATATGGACTTAATTCTTTTTTAGGTTCAGAAATTGCCCCTAACATACAGTCCATAATTTGTTGTCTACCAACATTAGCTTGAGCCAATGCTTCTTGTAAAATTTCTTTTGTAATTCCTTCAATTTTAATATCCATTTGCAATGCGCAGATACCTTTCTTAGTTCCTGCAACTTTGAAATCCATATCACCCAAATGATCTTCCATACCTTGAATATCAGTTAAAATTGTATAATCATCACCTTTTTTGACAAGTCCCATAGCGACACCACTGACTGGATTACTAATAGGTACACCAGCAGTCATTAATGCCATAGATGATGCACAAATAGATGCCTGTGAAGAAGACCCATTAGATTCTAACACTTCAGAAACAACACGAATTGTGTATGGGAATTCATCTTCACTAGGGATAACTTGAGCCAATGCTCTTTCACCTAAAGCCCCATGTCCAATTTCACGACGACCTGGTGCACCCATTCTTCCTGTTTCACCAACTGAATATGGTGGGAAGTTATAATGATGCATAAATCTCTTTTGATCTTCTAAACCTAAACCATCGATTTTTTGATGTTCTCCCAAAGCTCCTAAAGTACATACTGAAAGAACTTGAGTTTCTCCACGTGTAAACAATGCAGAACCATGAACTCTTGGCAATAAATCAACTTGTGCATTCAATGGACGCACTTCATCAATTTTTCTACCATCAGGTCTGATTTTATCTTCTGTGATTAATCTTCTGACTTCATCTTTCTCTAAATCATGTAGAACAATTTTTACTTGTTTTAAGACTTTAGCTTGTTCTTTTAAATCAGCATAATCTCTGTTTTCAAATAATGTAACAACTTCTGCATTAATATCATCAATAGCCCCATATCTTTCTAATTTACCAGGAATAGAAACAGCTTTAATCATTCGCTCTTTTGCTAAAGACTCAACTTCTTCAACTATTGCAGAATCCAATTCAAATAATGGGATTTCAATTTTTTCTTTCCCACAAGCTTCTACGACTTTTTCTTGAAACGCAATTAATTCTTTAATCTTTTCATGACCAAACATTAAAGCATTTAACATTGTTTCTTCATCAACTTCCTTAGCATCAGCTTCAACCATGTTAATTGCTTCTTTTGTCCCAGCAACTTCAAGATTAATCAAACTTCTTTCCATGTCTTCTGGACCAGCATTGATTGTAAATTCACCATCAATCAATCCAACATTAACACCAGCAATTGGCCCATTAAATGGAATATCAGATAAGCATAATGCAAGCGATGCTCCAAACATAGCTGCCATTTCAGGAGATGCATTTTGATCAACAGATAACACTGTATTCACAACTTGTACTTCATTTCTAAAACCATCAGCAAACAATGGTCGAATTGGTCGATCAATCATACGAGCAGTTAATGTACCATGCTCACTAGGACGTCCTTCTCTTTTTAAGAATCCGCCAGGAATCTTTCCTACCGAATATAATTTTTCTTCATATGTAACAGTCAATGGGAAAAAGTCCACATCTTTTGGTTCTTTCCCTGCTACAGCAGTTGACAAAATAACCGTATCATCATATCTCACTAAAACAGAACCATTGGCTTGTTTCGCAAGTTCTCCTGCTTCTACAGTTAATGTCTTTCCATAAAATTCTAAGTTAAACACTTGTTTTGACATTATATTTCCACCTCATTCATTATCTAAGTCATTATAGCATAATTTACTTTAATAACAAAACATTTCTTTTTTTTATAACCAAAAAAAGACAAAAAGAAAAGCATTTATGAAAATACTTATCTTTTTATCTCTAAGAAATGTTCTCTATGTATACCAATATGACCAATTCCTAAAATAATTGTAGAAAAAACAAGTAGCCAGTGTCCCTGTGATAATCCCAAAATAAGAAAGGCTATAACTGGCAAAGTCGCTCCAGCCAAAGGAATTTTTAAATAACTACAATAAAAATCAGACAATTTCTTTTCACTTTTAAAATATTGAATCCAGTACCCTTCATACATAAGCATGAAGACAAACGAAACCAAGACAAAGATATTCCAATCCATAGTTTCAAACATAATAACTCCAAAACAGCAAACAAGTACTTCGCCAAACCTTTCAAACATTAATAAAATTTTGTTTTCATGACTTGAATCATAATTCTCAGGTGTATTTTTAACCCATATCATATTAGGAATAAATAACATAAATAAGTAAACAATGCCAACAATTGAAATATATATATTCTCCATATCTATAATCCTAAAAAAATTCCTGCAACATTGAAATAAACAATTAATGATAGAGCATCAACAATTGTTGTAATAAACGGACTCGCCATAACAGCTGGATCAAATCCAATTTTACTTGCCAAAATCGGTAATGTACAGCCAACCAGCTTTGCTACAACAACAGTTACAAACAATGTCATACAAACAACAAAAGCCACAAGTATTGATGTACGATCAATAAGTAAAATTTTTCCAAAATTTGCAAGTGATAAAGTTGCCCCAACAAGAACAGAAACTTGCATTTCCTTCCATATAATTTGTGGCAATTCTTTAAACTCAACTTCGTCTAGTGACAAAGCACGAATGACTGAAACAGAAGCTTGTGACCCACAATTCCCTCCTGTATCCATTAGCATTGGAATAAAAGCAGTTAAAATTACACATGTTGATAAAGCCGCTTCAAAACCCTGTATAATCTTCCCTGTTATTGATGCAGATATCATCAATAACAATAACCATGGAATTCGTTTTCTATATGTTTCAAAAACACTGGTTTTCATATAAGGCTGATCAGTTGGCGTAATAGCAGCCATCATTTCAATATCTTCAGTTGCTTCCTCTTCTAATATATCCATGACATCATCAACAGTAATAATCCCAACTAAACGATTTTCGTTATCAACCACTGGCATAGCTGCAAAATCATATTTTTGAAATTGTTTTGCAACTTCTTCTTGATCATCTAATGTGTGTACAGTAATGATATTTTCATTCATCAAATCCTTAATGCTTTCCTGAGCATCTGCTAAAATAATTTCTCTTAATGTCACAATACCTAACAAATGTTTTTGAACATCTGTAACATAACAAATATTAATCGTTTCTTTATCTACACCTGTCTTTCGAATACGTTCAATAGCATCCATCACACTCATATATGCACGTAAATCAACAAATTCAACAGTCATAATACTTCCAGCAGAATCTTCTGGATACTTCAATAAGTTATTGATATCTCGACGTGTTTCTTTATCCGTTGCTGCCAATACTTTTTTTACAACATTAGCAGGCATCTCTTCAAGCATATCTACTGCATCATCTGAATACAAGTCGTTCATTATCTGTCCGATTTCACGCATTGTCAAAGATTCAATAATCATTTGCTCATATTCCACTGGAATATAAGAAAAAACATCAGCCGCACTATCTTTAGGTAAAAGTCTAAAAACACGTACAACATCTTCTTTTATCTCTATTGTCTCAATAATTTCAGCAATGTCTGCCTCATTAAGATCCATCAACAATTCTCTAATTTGATGATATTTTTTATCATCTAAAAGTTCTTTAATCTTAACTTCCAATTCTTCAATTCTTTCTTCCATAATTGCTCCTCCTGAATTTGATTGCTGTCTATAAAACTGGGCTCGGGAACATCATTATCTTTATATAACATGCAATCACATCCTTTCGTCACAATTCATCAATTATTATAACAAAATCAAAACAAAAAGGATATTGTTTTTTCAACAATATCCCTCATGACTATCTTCTTAATCCTAACTTATCAACTAATGTTGTATATCTATCAAGATCTTTATTTTTTAAATATTTTAACAAATCTCTTCTTCTACCAATTTTCTTTAAAAGACCTCTATTAGAATGATGATCTTTTTTGTGAACTTTAAAATGTCCATTTAATTTGTTGATATCAGCAGTTAATACAGCAATTTGTACTTCTGGAGAACCTGTATCTCCTTCTTTAGTTGCATATTCTTTCATGATAGCAGTTTTTTCTTCTTTAGTTAACATTTATGTTTCCTCCTTTTATTTAACTTAGCCAAATCCAAGGTATAGGTCGAGGACTCTTATATCCTAGAGATAGCCGCACTTGTTATTATATAGAAAGATACGAAAAAGTCAAGATAATTTCGTTAAATCTCTTTGTGATAGAAGACATGATGAAAAAAAGCAATGGATTGAAATTCAGGAATTGTACTGACTCTTTCTTCTATTTCAATCATATTTTCCTGCCACTCCTCCTCTGTTTGAACATCTTGATTTTGCTGTAAATCCCAAAATGTACGAATCCCTAAAGTTTTCTCTAATACAAAACGTTTTTCCCATCTGCAAATATCCTGATCATCAAAGTAATGAATCTCACCAAAATCTTGTGCATATCCATTTTGACCATCTAAAATTTGATGAGCAGTTGCAAATTCATTTAGCAAAACAACCATTTGCATGACTCTTCCTCTCTTATTATGTTTAACAACTGATAAGAATCCTGCCGGTTTTAAAAGTCTATAAAATTCTTTAACAATCTCTTCTCGACACTGAGCATATTCTAAAACATTGTGACACACAATGACATCAAAGGATTCTTTTGTTTGCTTTCTTAATTCCTCTAATCCGCCAATAATTTGAATAAATGAATTCTGATAAAGCATATCTTTGAACATATTTTGATTTGGCTCTATTGCAATGACTTCATTATCTTTAGCTAAATATGAAGACATGACACCATTCCCACTTCCAAAATCAAGAATTCTCTTATTCTTGATTCGCCCTAATTGTTTATATGTTATTCTTTTTTGTAAAAGTTCCCAAGTTGGAATTGTTTTTTCATTCATTATTATCACCAAATTTAATTGTATCATTATCTAAACAGGAGTCAAGAATAGGTATCCAATATTCTATTAAGCTCATACCTTGCTCATCACTCTGTTCACCATACTTCACAAAATCATACATACAATTTTGATTAAATAATAAAGTTGTTTCTAGAAACCAATGATTATAAATGTATTCTATAATATCTTGCATACTTTCTTCATTATGCCCTTTCAAGGAAAATACAATATATTGTGAAGCAGGTAAGCTTTTTGTTGTCATATTCACTGGAACATCTTTTAAATCCACCACTTCAGCAACTGCATAATAATCAAAATGAGGCTGTTCTTTATTTTTTTCAAAGAATGAATAGTCATTGATACCAACCAAAAAATCATTATCCATTCGATTTAAAATGAGATGTTTATATTTATGTAATTGATGCCAGCATTTGCCAATGACATAAAAACCTTTAGAAGTATTAGCTTTCATCCCAACAAATATCATTGAATTCTTTTCTTCAATTCTGACATCAAATATTTTTGTTTCACTTAAAGAAAGACAAGTCTCTGATAATTCATATTTCACTTGCACAGGATCATACTTTTGTTTGTGACGATAAGCATTTGGTGTCACATGATGTAATTTCTTAAAAGCTTTAGAGAAAGAACGTTGAGACTCATAACCAGCTTGTAAGGCAATATCAATAATTCTTTGATCTGTTTTCACCAATAATTCTCCTGTTTCACTCAACCGCCTTCTTTGAATATAATTATGAAGAGAAAAATGTGTTGAAGCAGTAAATAAACGATGCAAATGATACCTTGAATAACCAAAATGTAATGCAATACGATCAAGATTTAAATTCTCATCATAAAGATGACATTCAATAAAATTTAAAATCTCTTCTATCAATTCTTTGTTTGTAGATTTGTTCATCCTACCAACCTCCCTGATTCCATTATATAACTTCTTTTTGGTTTATTTGACATCAAATTTGCTATAATGCATAAAGAAAGATACCCAATCAACTTTATCCATGATAAAATATAAAAAAATTAAGGAGGAATATATAATGAAAAATATAGCATTTATAGGAGTAGGTGTTATGGGAAAATCGATGGTTCGCAATTTAAATAAAGCTGGATATCATATCACAATTTTTACACGTACAAAATCAAAAGTGAATGATTTAATAAATGAAGGTATAGACTGGTGTAACTCAATCCAAGAATGTGTCCAAAATAAAGATATTATTATGACAATGGTAGGTTATCCAAAAGATGTGGAAGATATTTATTATGGAAATCATGGAATCCTAGAAAATGCTAAGGAAAATGCAATTTGTATTGATTTTACAACATCTGCTCCAGCTTTAGCACAAAAGATTTATACTGATGCAAAAATCAGAAATATAAAAAGTTTAGATGCTCCTGTTTCTGGCGGTGATATAGGTGCTAAAAATGGAACACTTTCAATTATGGTTGGAGGCGACAAAAATGTTTATGAAGATGTTTATCCCCTTTTTCAAATTCTTGGTCAAACAATCAATTATGTTGGTCAAGCAGGACTTGGTCAACATACGAAAATGACAAATCAAATTGTGATTGCTGGAACAATTGCAGGTGTTGTAGAAGCTATTCATTACGCTCACCAAACTGGTCTTGAAACAGATACAATGATGAAATGTATTAGCAAGGGTGCAGCTGGAAGTTGGCAATTAGAACATAATGGGCAAGCCATTTTAGATAACAATTTTAATCCAGGATTCTATATCAAACACTTTATCAAAGATATGAAAATCGCTCAAAAAGAAATGAGCGATCGTGATATCCAATTAGACATATTGAATAAAGTTTTAGAAATGTATACAAACTTAAATGAAGATGAGTTAGGAACACAAGCGCTTATTCATCACTACGAGAAAGAGAATTAGTTCTCTTTTCTTTTTGCCCATTCATCATATAAATCGCAATTGCCAAAATAACAAATCCTATAAAATGAATAATATCAAATTTCTCATTCAAAAACAGCAGTGACTCAATATAAGTAATAATAGGATTTAAACTCAGAAAAAAACTTGTCTTCAAAGCCCCAATAACACCAATAGAACGCATATAAGTCACCTGTATAAATGCAAATCCAATACCTGATATTATCAAAAACAATAACCAATGAAACAAAGAAATTTCAAATAATGGTTGTAATTGAAATTGTCCTTGAACAAAACAATGAATAGTTAAAAAGAAAAAACCAAATAATAATTCATAAAATGAGAGAATCAAGGAATTATGTAATTTCCATTTTTGAATGCATACATTTGCTAACATATATAAAACCATTCCTAGAAACAAATACCAAAAACCTATTTTAATTGAAAATATTTTAAAGCGTATAGATAATAAAAAAGCAAAAACTGTCATACCAATCGCAATATATTCTTTCATATTGCCTTTTTGTTTTAATAACAACAAAGAAAACACAAAAGTAAGTATAGGCGCCAAAGCATTCATAAACGCATTATCTATCCCTTTCACTTGATTCATTCCTAAAAAAGTAAAAAAGAAATTCAAGTAAATCGCTAAAATCCCAATAGCCAATGCTTTTTTCTTATAATCATAATCAAAAGAAATCTTTTTCCACTTTAAGTAAATCCCTAAAAAAATAAGAGATAAAAAAACACGCATTGTAGCCAATAATAAAAATGGTATTTCATCCAGAAGAAGTTTCATAACAATAACATTACTTCCCCAAAAAAAACTTGCCAATAAAAGTTGTATATATATAGACATAGAATCACCAAGATAAGTATGCACACTTATTTATAATTTAACAAAAAAATAAGCAGAAAATCTGCTTATTTATTCTGCACAATAGATAAAAATTTAATTACTTCCATTGATAAAAAGACAACCAGTCCCTTATTATCTGTATTCGATTATGCAGGTTGTGACTTTTATATTACATATATGCTTATGTGTCACCAGCGAGAATGAATTGTAGTAATTATGAATGGATACCACTATAATCTACATTTAAGGAGATGTTTTTAGAAAAGTTCAAAAACTTTAAAGATGAGATTCATATCACTATGGAATCCACAAGTTGTTATCATTTGCCTATCTCTTATTTTTAGATTAGAAATAAAACGGTATAGATACCAAGATATTCATAACCATAAAACAGATTGTATTGATTCATTAATCATAGCTCAATATGACATTGATTTTTTGATATCGCATAATGCGACAGATCGATAGAACTCAAGAGCATCAGGAACTCTGTCTATTAGGGAAACAATACGAGCAGTATATGAAATGCATCGCTTATTGCTAGTTACTCAATCAACTGATTGTTCAGACCATGCCTAATGTATATAGATTATTAGATATTTCAATCGCTATAATGGCAAAGATAAGCTATATGACTTCGTTTTTGACTATTGGCATTGCGATAATATTGCAAAGAGTTCAAAGAAATTATTCATTAAAAAGTATCTTAATTAGTTAAAGAAAAATGAATACCGCCACAATGAAAACGAAGCCCACAAACTCTGTTTCATATTTCAATCAAGTATCACCACATTTCCATCTTACTTAGCATCAACAAAAATGCTTTTCCAAGAGGCGGTAACAGTTCTAAAAAAAATTAATTCTTCCCTCTTTATCATTTTAAACCAAATGAGAAATTTAGCTAAGAATACGCCTGAATACAGCATAGTTCTTTCGATGGGTGGCGTTAGAGAAACACTAGCCCCAAGACATATTGCAGAAATAGGAGATCTCGCTATTTTCATAGCACTAAAGTACTGCTGGGTGTAGATGCCCTCTATCATCTAATCAATTCACAGGCACTAAACGTCATATATCAAAATGCGATTCTTCAACATTAAGAAAAATAAGATATAAATTATTGGAATCTATAAACAAGCATTGATTGATGGCATTAGATGTCAATTCTTTTTAAAGAAACGTGAAGAAGGAAAAGTGTATAGAGTATCTCTGATAGCTGACCATAATAAATTTTTAAAGATATATCATCCACGTGTATCAAAAATATTGAATGAATCAGAAATAAGTAACACCAAACAAACTAGTGAAATACACATTTCTATTGCCTTTTCATTATTCCGTAGCAAAACTATAAAATATTTTAAAAATATACTTAATTTCTATTAGCCAGTTTGTATATAACTCAACTCTCATCATGAATAACTTCTAGTCCGTATTTATTTATCACTAAGAAGTAACAAAAACCTATTAAAGTTCCAACTATACCATATACTGCATCTAAGATATCAGTTGTGTTCATAAAACCCATTACTGTTTCGCATAAAATATTTGCAACAATAATAAACACTCCCAATAAAATGATTTTATGAAATGTCTTTTTTTGCAAAATCCAAGTAAAACCAACACCTAAATAGAACACCAAACTTAATGCAAAGTTTGAAATATGAGAATTTATTTCTGCATTAATCACTATTATGTCATTATTAAAGACACTCATCCAACGTGTGAATGCTAGTATAGCAGCAAATAAAATCAAAAAATTATATACAATTTTTGTTACCTTTTTGGGCTTTAATTTATCATTCATTATCACGCTTTGCTCCCTTAAAAAATTATAATTTTACAGTTTGACAAACTGAAATTTGTAGTTCTATATAAACAATAATGCAATCCCCATAACAATTTTCAATAGTGCATCTATTAAAAGTGTTATATAAACAGAACTATCTTTTTTGACAAAAGAATATATAGCATTCAAAGTAACTAGAATACTTAAAATAATAGTATAAATTGAATTAAATGGTAGAAAGTGTATTCCTACACTAAATAAAATTCCTACAATTACATATTTTTCACCTTTGTTACCTAACAAAATATAAGATAACATAATACCTATGATTAAAATTATAAGAGAAGGTATAGAATAAAAATTACTATTTGATGATACATTCAAATATGACTTTATAGGATTATCAGTCATCAACATAAGAATACCAAAAGTATAAAGGAAACCAAATGTCATCCACGCATATTGCATTTTCCTTGTTTTATAATATACTGAACACATCAAAAACATTGATAACCCCATAATAATTAAAAATAATCCAAGAAGTCCCTCTTTGCCCTGTATCATAATTTCCTCCACAAATTCTCATTTTCACAACTCTATAAACTAGAATTTCACAATCAATACCTCAAAAAATCAGGATATAAGACATGTTTATAATATCCCATATTATCATTTGGATAAATTCCTGTTATTAAGTCTGTATCTATTGTTTCTTTAATATAATCATTCCACTTAATATCTAAATTTGAAGCAAATGTAATATAACTGCTTCCACCAAATGTGGCTGTGCCCAAAAATACAACATTATCTTCGAATGTATTCTTTACCATTTCAAGCACTCTTTCTTCCAAAACTGCTAATTCATTTAGAAATTCCTTATTTGGTAAATCGTTGACTTCTTCTCCACTATATTTTAATTGAATATAGAAAGTATTATTGTAATTTTTATTAACATATTTAGTATCAACTCTTACACTTAACTTTTGATCTCCTAGCATATCTTGATAAACTTTCCAAGACTCTTTTTCTTTCTTTTTTATTTTGCTAAATAACCCCATAATCATTCCCTCCCAATCTTAACTACAAATTCTAATTTATCACTTCGATAAACTGGAATTTGTATAATTATTTCTGAATAAAAAACCTATTCCATTATATGAATTTATTTATTTATTTGAAAATTTCATTTAATAGTGCTAATTCATTAGAAACATTTGAAACATGACTACCTTGACAATATGTTTCTTCTAAGGGCCACTCTTTTAAATCAAGATAATTTCTGTCATAAATAATATCATATAATTTTAAATATAAACTAAGTGGAAATTCTTCGTCCCATTCAGTCCGATAACCGTATATTCCAACTCTCTCAATTAGTTTTGTCAAACTATCAAAAAGAGTTTTTATAAATTCAATGTAATCACATTGAATTTTTGTTGTTTCTATTTGTTTTTTTCTAGTTTCATCTTCAAAACAATTGATTTGTATAATTAAATTATTCTCTTTCTTATATAATAACCAATCATCAATAGCAGGTTCCCAATATGCAGTAAATTTTTCTCTATTCATTCCTTCAATGTACCCACCTATAGACAATGTTGCTTTTAATAAGTCATTCAAAAAATTTGAAATCCAACTATAATCAAAATACATCTTTTTTTCTTCGGTTACAATTTCACCCTTGATCCAACCTGCTTCCAATGTTATAAAATTTATTTTAATCATATGCTCCCTCCTACAAACCTGCTAATAAAAGTCAACATATTTTTGACTTTATTTACTTATGATTATACACCACGCCAAAAAGACCAGCAAGACTGGTTTTTTTTATTTTATCCTCTCAGCTAGGATTTATTGTATTGTTTTATTCAATACCTCTTTTACTTTAGCGTAATAGATTCTTAAAAATTTATTATATCCTGCAATCATTGCTACTCTATAGGCTTTTCCTTCAGCTCGTTTTTTCATAAAGAATTGACAAACTGCATCTTCATTAAGTTTCACTTGATGCTTATTGATGGAATCCATCAGTTCATATCCAATCTTTCTTAACGTTGATGATCCTCGTTTTGATATATGACGTTTTGTTCCTATAAATTGACCAGATTGATATGGTGGTGCATCAATCCCTGCATATGCCACAAGCGCCTTACCACTATGATACATGTGTGTATCACCTATCTCTGCAATTAATCTTGGTGCTAATGTTTCTCCTACACCTCCCATGGAAAGTACTGTACTGTATTCAGGCATGGTCTTGGCTAATTCTCTCATTTGGTTTAAAATAGTAAAGAGAGATAGATTGATTCCTTTCAAAACATTAACTGCTTCTTGTACAAGTAATTTGGTTGATTGTGCAGTTGAAGATAATGTTGAGATACTTGTTTTAGCGAGAACATAAAGCTGGCGTGCTTCTTTTTCGTTTTGATGGTATTCTTTTTTCTTTAGCCAATTGAGATACTTTTTAATAAATACTTTTTCAGAACTCTTTATAATATTATCGTTATGCCAATAGTCATAAGCAAAATCTGACAGTTTATCTTTACCATTATTACGATTAAAACCACTCAATAATTCATAAACACCAGGCATTGTTTGATCTAGTAACCCATTGAGAGCCTGACAACGTGCCACTCGACTTTTCATAAATTGCTCATATTGTCTTCCCAATAAGCGTAACTCTTGACGTTCTTGCACTCTATCATTTTGTTGCTTTACACGATACCAAAAATCTATGCCATACTGCGCTATAATCATGGAATCAATACGATCTGTTTTTGGATTACGGATTCCCTGACAACGATAACGCTTCATCTCTAAAGGATTTATTATTGAAATAAAATAACCTTTAGATTTGAGGTACATGTAAATAGGTAAATGATAATTACCTGTTGCTTCCAGAGTAATATGGATTTCTTCATTAAACTTACTGAGATTTTTAATCAATCGATCCAACTCTTCTGTAGTGTGTTTGTAGTCTTTTGGACTTAGCAGTACTTCGCCATATGCTTTCATAGCACATACTGTACTTTTTCCTTTTGAAACATCAATCCCTACACTAATCATTAAAAAAACACCTCCTAAATGTAGATTATAGTGGTACCCATTTACACTTACTATAACTCATTTTCGTTGGTGACACGTAATCTTTTATAATAAAAGTCACAACCTGCCTAATCGAGTATAAATAATAAGGGAATGGCTAACTGTTTGTGGACGGGAGTACTGGAGTATCCCTATTCTAATTACGTTAGACCACTACACCCTTATTATAAAAGCAAGTGCAGATGAATGTAACTACCATCTACACTTATATAGTACGAAATTCTAATTTGTAATCTTATCTTCATCATATCACTTTTACCTTTCAACAACAAATATATATTAAAAAATGACCAATTATGCTTCATGATAACTGGTCACTTTCTATTTGTTTTTCACGACATTTTTGCGTTTTTATGGAAAAGTCAGCAGTTTTATCTAACATCGTATACTGTCTGTATGCATCCAAAAGCGCCCGATTTATTGGCTGTTTTAATTTATATGCTATCTGTGTGGTACCTGTAGAGACCTCTACTTATTCTTGATATGAGCAAGAGGATACAGTCACCTAGAGATTGTTTTACTATTTTTAAATTTGATTTGACAATAGAAATCTCCTTTATCATATAATAAATAACAAACGCAAATCATAAAAAATAGTTTCTGCCTTTTGAATTTTTTCTAATGCATATTTTTTCTCCAATGGGATATAACAATAAGCAATCAATAATTTCATCAAGAGAAATTGCAGTTAAATTAACAAATGATATATAGAAAACAATAATATTGATAACGAGAAAAGTCCATTTATACTTTTTTGCAAAAGGAAGTAGAAAACGATATTAATAATAATCTCAATGTGTGAATTTTTGACCAATAAAAGACGATAGAATCAAAACGATCTCCAATTCTAAAACCATCATAGGTATTTCTAATATACATAGAATAAACAAAATAAATACATAGCCTTTCATAAAAATAACAATTTGCAATTAATCGATAAGAATAAAGAATAAGAGAACCCCAATGACAAACAAGAGCAACAGCATAACCAATTCTTAAAAATGCTTGATTGCTTCTTAAAATAATTCTTTTTGAAATTGATATAATATAAAAATTTTGCCAACTTGTCGTTATAATAACTATAAGCAATAAGAGAAAGAGAAAAACTATCCCCAAATATCCATACTGTTTTTTTGCTAAAGAAGGTCATTCTTCTTCAATTATACATTCAATAAATATCTTGTACCCATCCGATTCCAAATTACCAACAATTTCATTTGTAACAATTCTTGAATATCTAAAATCGAACTGTTTTGCTTGATAGTCATGTTCTTTTTTCAACATCTTTAATTATCAAAATCAATCCCCTCACTTTCTTTTACACCGTAAAAGTCAAGACATAAAAAAAGATGCATAATGCATCTTAATATTGATGAGATTTTCCAACAATTTCATTAATATCTTTAATACCCATTTCATCTAAGATTTCATTCATCTCTTGAATAATTTTTGGACATGCATATGGATCAACAAGATTTTGACACCCTACAGCAACAGCGTTTGCTCCCGCTATCATCATTTCAATAGCATCTTTACCACTTGAAATTCCACCCATTCCAATAATAGGTATAGAAACAGCTTGTGAAACTTGATAAACCATTCTTAAAGCAACAGGGAAAATCGCTGGCCCACTATATCCACCAGTTTTATTAGCAATAATTGGTTTCCCCGTTTTCAGATCAAAACGCATACCAATCATCGTATTGATCATAGTAATGCCATCAGCACCTGCTTCTTCAACAGCTAAAGCCATATCAACAATATCAGTAACATTTGGAGATAATTTGACATAAACTGGTTTACGGCTTACAGCTTTTACTGCTCTTGTAACCTCAGCAGCCATCTCTGGATTCGTACCAAATTGAATGCCTCCACAATGAACATTTGGGCAAGAAATGTTTAATTCTAAGGCTCCTACCATGTCATGGGCAGATAAGCATTTGGCTGTTTCTACATAATCATCAATTGCACTTCCGCCAATATTGGCAATTACTTTATCAGTGTATAACGGACGTAATTTCTCTAATTCTTCATTGATAACTGCATCAACCCCAGGATTTTGCAAACCAATTGCATTTAACATACCGCTAGGTCCTTCAGCAATTCTTGGTAAAGGGTTTCCAAATCGAGGTTCCAGTGTTGTGCCTTTTAGCATCATCGATCCCAAAAGATTGATATCATAAAATTTAGCAAACTCATAACCAAACCCAAATGTTCCACTTGCTGGAATAACTGGATTCTTCATATCTAACCCTGGTAAATTCACTCTTAAATTAGCCATTAACAATCACCTCACTCGAATGCAAAATCGGTCCTTCTACACAAATTCTTTTATATGGCTTTGTTTTGGTCTTGCATGAACACCCCATACAAGCTCCAAATCCGCATCCCATTCGTGCTTCAAATGAAAGATAGCCATTATCAGGATACTTCTCAACCAAAGCATCTAACATTTTTTCAGGACCACATGTATAATAAACATCCATATCAAATCGTTGCTGTTGTAAAACATCAACGACAGTTCCTTTCATCCCTAAACTGCCATCCATTGTAGCAATATATGTTGGACACAATTTCTCAAACTCTTCTTTATAAAATACATCATTTTGACCATTGAACCCTAATATAGCCGTTACTTTAACTCCCTTTGCCAATAAATCTTTTGTTAATTTATACATTGGCGGAACTCCAAGTCCACCACCAATCACAACTGCTGATTGATGGTCCAAATCAATAAAACCATTACCCAAGCCAGTTAAACAATCCAATTGATCCCCGACTTCCTTTTTTGAAAGTATTTGAGTTCCTTCACCGACTACTCTAAAAATAATTGTAATATGAGACTCATCATAATCACAGATACTCATTGGTCTTCTTAAATAAGGCTGTAATGAATCTGTAATTTTAATATTAATGAACTGACCTGGTGCAGTGACATAGCTAGCAGCTTCACCCTCTAAAATCATTTCATAAACATCTTTGACAAGTTCTTTTTTAGAAAGAATAGTCATCATTCCTTGATAATTTGCCACTATAATTCCCCCATTTCCACTAATTTTCCATTCATAATATTTGCTACAATCTGACCTTGACAATGCACTCCAATAAAGGGTGTATTGATAGACTTAGACTGAATATCTGCTTCTCTTATTTCAAATTCTTTATCCAGATCCACAATACATAAATTTGCGACATCACCAATGTCAACTGTTCCCTTTAATCTCAAAACATGTGCTGGTCCTATTGTTAATGCATCCAAAATTGTTTCTAATGATACTAAATTTTTCTTAACTAAATATGTATACAGAAGTGGAAATGCATGTTGAATGCCAATAATTCCAAATGGAGCATCTTGTATTGGTCGATCTTTTTCTTCCCTAGCATGAGGCGCATGATCAGTTGCAATAACTTTGATTGTATGATCATTGAGTCCTTGAATTAAAGCAGCATGGTCTTCAATTGAGCGCAATGGCGGATTCATTTTATAATTCGGATGACAATCTTTAATATTTTCTTCTGTTAGAATTAAATGATGTGGAGAAACTTCTCCAGATACAGGCAATCCATCTTTTTTAGCTTGTCGTAAGAGTTCAACAGTTTCCTTTGTTGAAATATGACACACATGATATCTATTGTTATATATCTTGACAATTCCTAAATCGCGCGCCACCTGCTGATATTCAGAAGCACTATTAATCCCAATCAAATGATGCTCTTTGGCATACTTGCCATCATGAATACATCCTCCATGAAGTTCACGCTCATCTTCACAGTGAGCCACAATGATTGAATCTATATTGCTTGCAAGCTGCATTGCCAGTTCCATCATCTCATCACTTTGAACACCTTTTCCATCATCTGAAAAACCTAAAACAATATCTTCTTCAACAACATGCGCCATATCTACTAATTCTTGGCCTTTGAGGTCTTTTGTAATGGCACTATATGTATAAACATTCACATAAGCATCTTTTTCTACACGCTTTTGAAAATCTTGAATTGTTTCTATATCATCCATACATGGTAAGGTATTAGCCATTGCAACAATCGTTCCATAACCACCATACAACGCACTTAAACTCCCTGTTGCAATTGTCTCTTTATGTTCAAATCCAGGTTCTCTTAAATGTGTATGAATGTCTATAAAATTATGTGAAACCATTTTTCCTTTTAAATCATATGTATGAATATCAGTTTGTATATCTGGAGCAATTTCTTTGATTTTTCCATCAACAATCAATATATCTACGTTCTCAAATTTTTGATTTCTATATAAAGAAGCATTCTTTAACAAATAACTATTCATTTTCTAACACCTCATGAATCATCGCCATTCTTATAAACACACCATTATGCATTTGTCTAAAAATACGACTCTTTCCACTTTCTACAAGTTCATCTTTAATTTCAACATCTCTATTTATAGGAGCTGGATGCATAATAATTGCAGTCTCTTTTAATCGTTTATATCGTTCTAATGATAAGCCATAGATTCGATGATAATTTTCTTTAGAAAAATCTTCATCACCAGCATGTCGTTCATGTTGTACACGCAATAACATAACAACATCCATATCTTCAATTACATCATCAAAATCAACATAGTTATAGCCATCTTGCTTATATTCTAAAGGACCAGATGTATAAACTTGCATTCCTAATCTTTGCATAACATCATAGTTAGAATGAGCTACTCTTGAATGTAAAATATCTCCTACAATAACAACTTTCAATCCTTCAAAATGACCGAATTCTTCTTTGATTGTCATTAAATCTAACAGCGACTGTGAAGGATGATTTCCTTTTCCATCACCCGCATTTAAAATAGGAATATGAATTCCTTCTAATTGCTTATAATAATCATCATCAGTATGTCTAATAACTAAAGCATCACACCCTATACTTTCAAACAATTTACATGTATCATATAAAGTCTCACCCTTTTTTAAACTAGAGTTACTGGCTTCAAAATTTTGTGTACGGCATCCCAAATTTCCAGCTGCCATGTCAAAACTATAATGTGTTCTTGTTGATGGTTCAAAAAACAAATTAGCAACGACCTTTTTTTGATGATAATCAACAGTTTTTCCATTTTTAAATGCAATGGCTTCATCAATTAAATGATGAATTTGTTCTAAACTCAAATCACTCAAATTCACAATATTCTTCATGTCCTTCTCCTCTCAAAAAAAATATACCTCTGTAGGTATATTGATTCTTCATGAATAGATATACCCTTATCCTTAATATCATATCAAATGTATAATATTTTGACAATTTATTCTACTCATTTATTTTTGTTTTTAATGCTTTTTCTACAATGTGTGGTACTAAACCAGAAACACTATGATGATGTGAAGCTATTTCTTTTACTGATGATGAAGAGATAAAAGAATGATTTGGTCTTGTCATTAAAAAAACCATATCTACACTATCATCTAAATATTGATTAGAAAAAGCTAGTTGTAACTCATACTCAAAATCCATTGTCGCACGTAACCCTCTAACCAATACACTTGCTCCAACTTTTTTAGCATATTGAACAGCCAATGCTTCACTACTATCAACAGTCACATTATCAAACTGAGATGTAACTTCTTTTAACAGAGTCATTCTTTCTTCTAATGTAAACATAGTTTGTTTAGATGGATTGTTAAAAATAGTCACATATAAATGATCATACATGCGACTTGCACGTTCTATAATATCTAAATGTCCATTCGTTACTGGATCAAACGTTCCAGCATATACTGCTTTGATATTTTTCATTCCTTACTCCTCATATACAATTATCTGCAAAGTTGTAATTCCATAAGATTGCTGTTTTTTTAATACAAATGGTTCTTTTATTTCAATCACTTCTTCATTTAAATCCTCAATAACAAGTAAGCACCCTTGTTTAAGCATACAGTTTTTAACCAGAAAATCAAGTATTTTTTGACTGATTTTCAAACCATATGGTGGATCTAAGAAAACCAAATCAAATTGAATATTCTCATTGGCGAATTGTTGCAAAGCTTTTTGATAGTCCATCTTATAAACATGAGCAACATCTTGAATCTTTAAAGTTTGAATATTTTCTTTAATCGTAGCAAAAGCTTTATATTGTTTATCAACACTATAAAGTTCATCCATTCCTCTACTGATGGCTTCAATTCCTAAGCCACCACTTCCTCCAAATAAATCCAAACAGACTCCACCATTAAAAAAAGGTCCGATCATATTAAATAAATTTTCCTTATTCTTATCTGTTGTTGGTCTTGTCAATTTAGAATCCACGCTTTTTAATTGTCTACTTTTAAATTTACCTGCTATAACTCTCATAATAACCTCATAATGTCAACTGATGAAAAGATAATTCTTCACTTATACCTTGAAAAATGATTTCTGTAACTTTTTCTAGTAAATCATTTAGGGCATAATAATTTTGATAATAAGATTGAATCTGAGGGTGCTCAAACAGTTCTTTTTTTACTTCTTTTAACTGCTCTTTTAAATCATCAGAAGTCATATAGTTCTGATATTGTTTCACCCTCAAATAATCTTCTTGTAACATTTGATGCCTTGATAACAGCAATACTATTTTTTCATCATGTAGTTTTTTTTCAGATTGTAAATATTGTTGAAAAATTTCATCAACATAAATTGCTTCTATTAATTCATCTATTTCTTTATACATTGTTTCTCCTATAATAACATTTCAATCATTTGCAGCATTGTTCCAACTTTTTCAATTCGATCAGCAAATGTTAATTTGTTCTCAACTTTATATTGTTCTATCATTGTCGGAAATTCTTGTGGATATCGTGAAAGGATTAAATACCATTTCGGATGTAATCTTAAATACATCCGAATTTCATCATTAATCATCATACCATTGTTTTTGTTGAGGTTTTTGATCATCTTTCACAACAAATCCACTAACTAAATCTAAAATCTTTTGAATACCATCAAAACTTTTTGATAATGCATTCAAATCCACATTCTTTACAATATCTAATATACCGCTTAAATCCATCTGTGACTTTTTATAAGGTTCCCACATTTTATCATTTTCACCATATAAAACATAAAACTCATATAATTGCTGCCAAGTATAGCGACCACTCACAACATCATCTTTTACTGATGGTATCGTTCTAACAAACGCTTTAAAATCATCTATTTCCATATTCTCACCCATATTAGAATATGCCAAAAGTCTAGATTTGTTCTTTTAAAGTATCACGATTGTATTTTGCTATAATAGATTGTGCTATTCCAATACCTATCATAGCCGCCCATGTTGATGAACCACCTGATGATATTAATAACAAAGGAACACCAGTCATTGGAATCAATCCAGATACCCCTCCGACATTAACAACCAGATGTGTAAAGAAATATATTCCAACACCATAGAGTATTAATTTACTTTTGGTTTCTTTCACTTTCATACCATACTGAAACATTTTATATATAATAATACAGTATGGAATTAAAAACAACATAAATCCAGCCAATCCCAATTCTTCATATATAATTGGAGCTATAAAATCATTATGGGATTCTGGTATGTATCCATATTTTTGACGCGATGCTCCAAACCCTTTTCCAAACAATCCGCCTGCTGTAAAGGCAATAAGAGCATTTGTTAACTGCCAACCATCATTTTGAACATCATATAAAGGGTTCAACCATGTATATATACGCCCTAACTGGTGAGGTTTTAAAACAAACGCTGCTCCAAAGAGAACCATAACACCAAAAATCAATAAAATAATCAATGCAAGTTTTTTATATTTAGAGTAATACGGCCTTGGAGTTATAAAAAATAATACCATACAAACAAAAGCCAAAATCAACGCACTTCCTAAATCTTTTTGGACAAATGCTCCAATAGCAAACGCAAAAACAATGGCCATAATAGGTTTAGCAACACAATACATAAATTTTCTTTGCTGTAAAACTTCACGTTTAGACTTAGAAATATTTTTAGGTATCTGACAAAATTCTTCCATCTCACCAAAATGAAAAGATAAAAAGAGAATCATAAAAATTTTCATAAACTCTGCTGGTTGAATTGTAAAAGAACCAAAGCGAATCCAGGCATGAGATCCTTTAACAGCGGTAAATGCCAAACATGAAAGCATTAATGCGATTCCAATAAAATAAAGAATCCATGTTGAACTAGAATTCACCCAACTCTTTTTAAAACAACGTGTTAAAAAAATCATAAAACAAAAACCAGTAACAACAAATATAATTTGCTTAACCATATTAATTGTTGCATACGCAGCTCCCATAGAAGCTGTTTGACCAACTGATGCACTTCCAATCATAACAATTCCAAAAATAGTTAAAATAACAACGCATGCATAAACAGTTTTATCAACACCTCGACTTTTAAATATCCTTCTAATTAAAGTAATCATCGCATGTCAATCCAATCACTGTTTTTTGATCTTTGAAACACTTTATATATAGAATAATGTGATACTCTTTCAAATTCAGCATTAATTTTCTTTTGTTCACTTTTTGAATCTACAACCATCGTAAAACGACGATAACATTCCATAAATTCCTTTTGAGAAATTCCTTCCTCATAAGCTTTCTCAACTGCATTATATAATGACATCACATCAATAATGTCTTGGGTACTCCAATAAGGATCCAATGGATAATCATACATGTCTCTCACTTCCTTGTCCTAACCATTATACATGATATCTAAAAAAAATAAAATAAGAATTGGGTAGAAACACTAGCAATTTTGTAAAACAGGAATATGTTAAATTGAAAGGAGGGAATTCAATGAACTCTTGTTATAACTATGGAGGTTGCGGATGCAATAGCTATATGCCAACATTTCCTTGTAACCCATTCGGTTGTGGTGGATGTGGATGTCAATCATTCAACAACTGTGGATGTGGCGGATTCGGTGGCGGAAGCGGATGCACTTGGTTTGCTATTGTATTAGTTGTCTTCTTATTACTCATCATCTGTGGATGTACTAAAATCTGTTAATTTAAGAAAAATATGCTAGAATCTAGCATATTTTTTATTTTTGTGATAAAATAATGCAGCGAGGTGAAAGTAAATGTTATTAATGAAAGATATAATTGATGATCATCATCCTTTGATTCGTGAGATTTCACAACCTGTTGAAATGCCTATATGTCAAGAAGATGAACAATTATTGCTAGATATGCATGAATTCTTAGTGAATTCGCAAGATGAAGAAATGTCTGAAAAATATCATCTTCGTCCCGCTGTTGGAATAGCAGCTGTTCAAGTTGGAGTTTTAAAAAGAATGTGTGCCATTCATGTTCTATCATATGATGATGATGGAAATGTTTCAAAAGCAGATGATTATGCATTGGTTAACCCTAAAATAGTTTCTTATACTGAAAAAGGATCATACCTTAAAGATGGCGAAGGCTGCTTAAGTGTCAATGATGATGTTGAAGGATTGGTCCCTAGACATGCCAAAGTCACTGTAAAAGGCTATGATGTCTTAACACATAAAAATGTAACAATTGTCGCTAGAGGATATTTGTCAATTTGTTTACAACATGAATTAGACCATTTTGATGGAAAACTTTTCTATGATCGTATTAACAAAGAAAATCCGAAAGCACCTATTCCTAATGCTATGGTTATTGAATAATATAAAGACTCTTATCTGTTTAAGCAGAGAAAATACACAAGAGTCTTTTTTATTATTTAATTTTTTATCGTGGAAGTAAATACTTAATCACCGCTATCCAAGCATCAATATATTGCACATTCCAAACCCAAATGTTAAGCAGCACAAATTAAAAAGAATTGTATGAGAACTTATTTTTGTCTATAAAACCTCTTTCAACTTTTTCCATTCATCCCACGTATACCCTTCTATCCATTCTTTTGAGATACACTTTCATACTGACATTATAAACTACACACCTTCCTTCTAATAATGGATATTTTTATTTGTTTCGTAGCCTTTATATATACATCTTTTATTAAACCTTATAATAATTTATAACAAAAAAGATGATTTGTATGAAACAAAATCATCTTACTTTATTCATCCTCACGATTTATTAAGCCTCAATTTTATCAAACACTTGTTTCAAATCATCAATCAAATCAATGGGGTTTTCTAATCCAACAGAAATACGAATTGTTCCTTGTTGTACACCACCAGCTAGTCGTTCCTCTTCACTCATTTGTGCATGTGTTGTTGAAGCTGGGTGTGTTAATAAACTTCTTGAATCTGCGAAATTTGTTACATGAGTAAAAAGTTTAATATTATTAATAACTGTCTTTCCACCAGTTAAACCGCCTTTTACGCCAAATGTAAATAATCCACCAAACCCACGTGGGAAATATTTTTGACATAACTCATAAGAATCATGATCTTCAAGTTCAGCATAACTCACCCATTCTACTGCTTTTGATGTCTTTAAAAATTGTGCAATCTTTCTAGAATTCGAAACATGTTTATCCATACGCAATGATAATGTTTCCAAACCCAACAATGTCATATAAGCATTAAACGGTGACATACATCCCCCTAAATCTCTTAATGTTTTTGCAATCATTTTGGTACATAAAGCACCTTCGTTCATATCAGCATAAATAATATCATGATAAGCTTTGTCAGGTGTCGTAAACAATGGATAGCGCTCGTTATGCCAATCAAATTTTCCACTGTCAACAACGATTCCACCCATGACATTTCCATGTCCAGCAATATATTTCGTTGTAGAATAAACAACAATATCAGCTCCATGAAGAATTGGTTGGAAAAGATATGGTGTTGGTGTTGTATTATCTACAACAAACAATACTTGATGTTTTTTACATATTGTACTAATAGCTTCAAAATCAAGCATATCACCATTGGGATTTCCAACAGCTTCTACAAAAATCATCTTTGTCTTTTCATTAATCAATGATTCCATTTGTTCTAAATCTCGAGGATTCACAAAATGAGAATGAAATCCCATTCCTGTCATTGTTCCTGACAAAGAACCAATTGTACCACCATAAAGATTATTTGCTGCAATAATCTCATCTCCCGATTGACAAACAGTCATGATTAAGCCCATGATGGCTGCAGTTCCAGATGAAAATGCAACAGCACCTACTCCACCATCTAAAGCCGCCATTCTTTGTTGTAAAACATCTACTGTTGGATTAGACAAACGTGAATAAAAATATCCCCCTTCTTCTAATGCAAATATATTTTTTGCCTGATCAGCATCATCAAACGTAAAAGCATTTGATAAACATAACGGTACACCAGTTGCTTTAGTCACTGGATCAGGTTTTTGTCCAGCATGAATTTGTAATGTATCAAATTGATAATTTTTGTTCATTTTATTATCCCCCTTTGTTTTAAGTATTTTACCATACCTTTATCACAAAAAAAAGAGCATTAAATTTTTTATTTCTTTTTTAGCAATAAATCTTTTATTTCCTTTAAAAATATACTCAATTATAGATAATTTCAATTAGAAAGGAATTTAAAATGCAAGACTACAAAAAAAAGGAAAGTTATCTTTCCTCTATACTATGCTAATTAATAATAATGATTACAAACATTAACCATGTCTTCTATATAAGTGCGACCATCAGAAATGATATCATCACTTAAAACACATTTTGAAAGTAACCCTTTTTTACAAGAATATGTTTCTCTCATTAAAGGTAAATCTTGTTTTTGACATAATTCAATAATTTGATCCATTTGTTTATTTTTCAAACAGAACAAATTAAACAATGCAACATTTCTAATATATTCTCTAGATAATTTACAAATAAATTCTTCTAATTCTTTATCTTTCAAACAAGGATATTCCTCAAACCCAATTACCAGTAAATCAATTTCTTCATGAAAATTAAAATCAGTCATAGGTTTTGCATAAGTACGTGCATATCTTGCCATGTCTTCAGCAAGTAATTTTGCTTCTTTACAATGAGTTGTATATACGACCTGTACTCTCATATGACCACCCTTTCCATCTCATCTTATTATAATGAGATAATATGAACTGAAAATAAACATTTGTCCTTATCACTAAAAAAAGAATTGAATAGTGTAAAGAGAAGGAGGTTTTTATGAACATTTTTCAAGACAATCAAAATTGTTTTCAACCCTATTTTATGAACAACGCAATACAACAAGAAAAAAATCCTAAACTATTCGATCCACAAGAAGCTATCATGTTAGGTAATTTATTTAAAGATCTATATATGACTTATAATGGATTTTCTAACTACTGTTTACAACCACACAATCGTAGACAACAAGCTTTATTAGAAGTACAAATGTATGGATTTGTTGCTCATGAAATAAACTTGTATCTTGATATGCATCCAAATAACCAACGAATGGTAGAATTGTATACTGAATATGCTAA
Organism: Coprobacillus cateniformis; assembly: GCF_009767585.1. Taxonomy (NCBI): domain Bacteria; kingdom Bacillati; phylum Bacillota; class Erysipelotrichia; order Erysipelotrichales; family Coprobacillaceae; genus Coprobacillus; species Coprobacillus cateniformis. The sequence continues at coordinate 3,277,826 of NZ_WSNW01000001.1, read as the reverse complement.
AAAAGCAAAAGAAGCTACAGCTGCTTATGAAAAAGAATTTGGACCATTGTCTGTACAAGATACACCAAACAAAACCCCATTTGAATGGGTTCAAGGTCCTTGGCCTTGGGAATATCAAAACTAAAAGGAGGAATTTATTGAATGTGGGCTTATAGCAAAAAATTGCAATATCCTGTCTCTATAAAGAACAAAGATTTATCAATGGCAAAATATATTATCACTCAATTCGGTGGTCCAAACGGAGAATTAGGAGCTTCACTACGTTATCTTACACAAAGGTATGCTATGCCAGATGACAAAGGTAAAGCTTTATTAACCGATATTGGCAGCGAGGAACTGGGCCATATGGAAATGGTTTCATCAATGGTGCATCAGCTAACTGCTGGAGCAACAATTGATGAAATAAAGGCTGCTGGATTAGAGGCCAACTACACTGAACATGGTGTTTCACTCTATCCAACTGATGCAAATGGTGTGCCTTTTACAGTTCAATATTTTGCAGTTACTGGCGATCCAGTTGCTGATATAGCAGAAGATCTAGCGGCTGAACAAAAAGCGAGAGCGACTTACGAACATCTTATGGATTTAACTAATGACCCAGATTTATTAGCACCTCTTTCTTTCTTGCGACAACGTGAAATTATCCACTATGCAAGATTTAAAGAGTTATATGATGAATATGTTAAAAAATATTATCAACCTGATTTTAATCAAAACTGCTAAAGAGGATGCATAACATCCTCTTTAATTTATAAATCATTATTGTGATTGCTGATATGCAATAAACAATCCTAATATAGCAATAATTGTTGTAAATAAATTTTCAATAAAAAGACTCTTACAGCCTGCCACAAATAAATCAATCAAATTTAAATGTTGGAGTCCTACTCCTAATTGTTGTAATGGCAAATACATCATTGTCATTTCACCGACTATAAAACAAACAAGAGTTACACACACACTCACAATAGCAATCTGTTGAGAACGCACACCTGCAATTCTTGTCACTGCCATAGCAATAACATATCCACAAATCAAATAAAATATTGACGATGTTATACGTAATGTCGAAATGACAACACCTAAGATGATTCCAACTGCTATTGCTACTACAAGACCACCTAAAATTGTCTTCACCCATTGAGAAGAATCTAGAAATTGGTCATTATTTGATCTAAAGTATTTCTTTGCTTCTTGTTTTTCTTGATATTCCTTAAACTTATCCTGAAACGACATTATTCTTCACCTGCAATTTCTTTAATATATTCAAGCACCTGATTATGCAATTCATCTCTATCTAAAGCAAAATCAATAGTTGCCTTAATAAAACCAAATTTATCACCCACATCATAACGAACGCCTTCAAAGTCATACGCATAGACTGCTTGACGATCCATTAAACGCTTAATTGCATCAGTTAATTGTACTTCTCCTCCAGCACCAGATTCTTGAGTTTCTAGTAACTCAAATATTTCAGGAGTCAATACATATCTACCCAAGACAGCCATTTGGCTTGGTGATTTATCAATTTCTGGTTTTTCAACCATACTAGACAATTTTACAAGCCTTCCCTCATGGCTATGCATTCTATCAAGTTCAACAATTCCATATTTACAAACATCTTCTTTTGCAACTGTTTGTACACCAACAACAGAAGATTTTGTTTGTTCATAAGCATCGATTAATTGCTTTAAAGCGGGCTTACTATTTTTATTGACAACAACATCATCACCTAATAAAACTGCAAATGGTTCTTCACCAATAAAAGTCTTAGCACACAAAATAGCATGTCCCAATCCTTTAGGTTCTTTTTGTCTTATATAATATATATTTGCCAAATCAGCTATATCCCTAATTAGTTTCACTTGTTTATCTTTTCCTGAAGCTTTCAATCTTTCTTCCAATTCATAATTCACATCAAAATGGTTTTCCATTGCATGCTTATTACTATTTGTTATCACAAGGACTTCCTCAATTCCACTTGCTACTGCTTCTTCAATAATGTATTGAATTGTTGGGATATCTACAATTGGCAACATCTCTTTTGCTAAAGCCTTTGTTGCTGGTAAAAACCTTGTTCCTAAACCAGCAGCTGGAATAACTGCTTTTCTCACTTTTTGACTTTTCATAATATTCTCCTTTAATTAATCAAATCACTGTATTTTGATTTTTTCTTATATGTATGAATATGTAATATAATATATGTAGCAATAAATCCTCCAATCATACCAGCAACATGCCCTGATAATGATATAGATGGAACAACAACCGATATGAACAACATCAATAATAGATTAGGAGCCAACTGTCTAAAAACATCCAAAAAGATATCTCGATATTTAAGTGCCAATGCCCCTAATGCCCCAATCAAACCAAAAATCACACCGCTAATACCACCACTGACTGTATTCGCCTCAAAACCATTTATCAAGTACAATAAATAAGGCAACCCCGTTGTTGCAAGAGCACTAATCAATAGAACAATGCAATACTTCTTAGGTTTTAACGATGATTCAATAAACATTCCTATTCCATATAATGAATAACAATTAACTGCAATATGAATAACTCCAAAATGAATAAAATTAGCAGTTATTAAACGATAATATTCATGATTTAATTGAACAAAAACAGGATTATATCCACCAAAAGCCATTCCTTCATAAACATTCATTTCTTCACCATAAAGTAAAAATGAAATGACATAAATAACAACACACAAAGCAATAAGAACAGATGTTACAGGTGCTCTTTTATATTGTTTTAATAATTGTTTTTTCATATTATTCATCTAGAAACTCATAAATAGACATTTGATCTATTAGAATCTCTTCTTCCTCCTCAACAACTTCATTATTTTCAACAATTTGATCTAAAGTTAATAAAGATAGTATATCTTCATAAGTCACTTTAATCGCTCCCATTTCAAGCAATCTAATATTTCCATTATACCTATCATCATCCAATACCAATTGCTTAGTCCAGTGATAATGGAAATTTTGAATAGTGGTAAACCACACACCCCCACTATTGATATGACTTGCTGTAATAAACTGCAGTTCACTTAATCCACACACATAGATATTTCTGTCTAAAGCATTCGTCACATTAAAATAAGCAAATGGATCAACTGCACTCATCAATACAAGTTTACCCTCTCTAATTGGTTTTGCATACGTTTTTTTCTTATCAAACATATGATCACTCACAAAACAAACTGCCTTTCCACCCAATTGTAAATGAACTTTTAATGCATAAGCATCAATACCTTTTAAACCACTAGAAACTAAAGTTCGCTCTTCATCATAGATTTTTGTAACTAAATTCTTAGTAAAAGAATGTAATCTTTTCTCTACATTCTGTGGTCCCACAATAGAAACCATATTATTAGCAAGTGACAAATCACCAACATAATATAAGAATAATGGTGCTCTTTTTTTCAAAGAAGTTGCTAAACAGCTTGGATAATTCTCTTCATATTTTGTTGTTATGTAAATTCCTTCATTTTCTAAATTTGCTAAAGCAAACATTAAATCATTTAATGTTGATAATCTTGAAATCATTTTATATGCTATATATTCATCTATACCTAATATTTGAATCAATGTATCTTTATTCATTCCAAATAATTTAGAAGGCAACTTTTTTGATGAACTTTTCAATTTTTTCTCTACATCATACCATTCATCTTGTGTTAAGGGTGCAGTATTGTCTACAACTAAGTCACCACAAAATAAAAGAACTGCCATACTATCTAAATTTAATTGAATTCGCATTATACCCACCTACACTTTGTTAGATATTATAACATAGTTCTGACATTCAGTCGATATGATATAAATAATATTTCTCTTTCTTCTATAATAACTCAATTGAAAAAGTAAATTCCACTCATATCATATTGAGGATAGAATTTAATCTTTCAAAGGTTTATTATTTTTTGGGATATTCTGTTTATTATCTTGGAGTGAGAATACTATGAAAAATAAACATATGAATCAACATGATAGACTTATCATTGAAAATGGATTAAATAATTGTTTTTCCTTTAAGGCTATCACTTTAAAACTCGGTAAGGATTGTACCACTATTTCTAAAGAACTTCGTACAAATATGGTTCATTGTGATATCTCCTATTATGGTAGAGTTTTTAACAACTGTATCCATAGGTCTTTTTGTATAAAAGAAGATGTTTGTGATACTTGTCATTTATCAAAGCCAAAACGTTGTCATTCATTTGATTTTTGTAGAGATGAGTGTCAGGACTTCGTTGAAGAAATCTGTCCCAGACTTTCTAAGCCTCCTTATGCATGTAATGGATGCGAAGATAAGCAAAAGTCTACTCCTTCTAAACAAATGTATTTTGCTTTACAGGCAAATAAACAATATATGAAAAGATTATCTAAATCTAGATCTAGCTTCATTATTAATGAAGACGTGATTAATCATCTTAATAATCTATTTGTGCCTCTTTGTAAAAATCAGGGCCAATCAGTTCATCATGTCTTTATTAACCATAAGGATGAAATTATGTCTTTGAGAAAACCATATATTCGCTTATTAACAAGTATATATTGAAAATAAGAAAAAAAGATATCGTCCTCGTAGAAAAAAATCAACAACTTACAAGATTGATAAAAACTGTCTAGCAGGATGAAAATATGAAAACTTTCTAACTTTTATAAAAATTCATCCTGACAGAGCTATTGTTCAGATGAATACCGTTGAAGGCAAGAAAGGTGAATCCTGTTTATTGACTCTTCATTTTACAACATCTTCTTTCATGATTGCCTTCAAAAAAGATACTAATAATTCAAAATCTGTTATTCATTTTTTCAATGATATCTATGAAAAACTAGGAAGAGAATTATTTATGAAACTCTTCCCTATTATTCTAACTGATAATGGAACTAAGTTTTCCAATCCCTGTGCAAAAGAATTTGATAAAGAAAGATTAAGAAGAATCCATCCTAAAGGTCACTCATGGAATTCTTAAACACAAAGGGACATCAACTTAATGATGACCCTTATCAATTCCTATGTAAGAGAAACAATAAATAATAAGTCACCACACTTATTATTGAAAACATTATATGGAAAAGAAGTTCTCAATATCTTTAATATAACTTACATAGAAACAGATGATATTAATCTTACACCTAGCTTAATATCAAAATAAAATCAATAATAATCAGAATATCCAATAGCACAAATCAACTTTTTAGATATTTTCAAATATATTTTCACCCAATTAAATTCTACAGTTATCATAACAGTGGAAATTAATTTTTCATTTAACATTCTTCTATAAGATATCTTGTTATATAAACAAATACATAACGAAAACTCATTATATTTCAAAAACTAATAAATAGAAGAATAGTGCAAATCTTAGCCTATAAAACAAGATTTCCATACCATTTTTAATAAAATGTATATATGATTAATTTTGTAATTTTTCAGAAATTGACACTATCATTTAATGAAATTATTATTCTTAATTAGTCTGCTAACAAGACTAACCCAATAATGATCTAAAAGTTGGATCCCATGTTCACATGTTCCCATAAAACTTGAAGATCGATCCATCAGGCTATTTACTGCCCACGCAAGAGCTGATATTTTATATTTCCAATCATATATATTCCATCCTATATAATCCAAAGTTTCTGCTTCAAATGTTTGATTAGCCAAAAACTCATCGATAATTTTCTTTTTATAAGCTGTTTGAGAATCAAACCCACTATATGGAACATTATATTGATTTTGGTAATAAACTGTTATGTCGTAAATAGTAAAATGAGCTGTCTTTTGATTAATTTGCATATCTATAAATGGCAGATAACAAATTCCATTTTTATCTTTTAACCCAACAAAACTAGCACTATTACTACCACCTATAATGAGTATCTTTCCCCTTAAATCCCCAATTGTTGGCATTTTCTCTGTACCACACACTCTTGAATATCTGTGAAGGACTTTTTGAACTTCAATTGCCAAAGAACAATCTGATGTATGATTCTCTTTTTGCAAACTCAAAATGATAAATTCTCTTGGATGTTTATCCAAAAATTTTGAACAACAATTCATAACATCAACTAATGAAACGTGACAACTTATTCTATCGTGCCACATTTCTGGTTGTACACTGTCATGTGTCATTCCAACTCTCAGATCAAGAAAACGAATTCCTTCTTCTAATTGAATATGAATTGGTTGAGTTTGACACTTTGACATATCTTCAATAAGCGCGGAACTATGAATTCCAAACGTACAAGAATCATGCGTTCCAGGAATTGTCATTTTACGAAGTGGAATCTTATCATCTAAAGCACTAATCCATTCAGATAATATAATATCATCCTGTTTATTGGATGAAACATCATCGCTTTTTTCTACTGACTTCATAGAATATTCCCATTTACCTGATAAGGAATCTAAACCCTCTCTACTTTCTAACACAATGTGATTCGATGTTTCTAACATATGATATATCTCCGTACGCCCATCTTGATAATTAATGATTAATTGTTGACCATCCAAACTATAATTCGCACTCTCTTCTTCTGCACTAAAAGTTTTTTGATTTAAAATTTTCATAATATCAAGTTTATGATTAGACTCATTAAAAACCAATCCTTGAATAACCGTTTCCATTCTTCTTTCCAAAGCTAACTTCATTATATTCCCTCCATTTCTTTCAGTTTTAGAATACTCTTATATATTTATTATTGCAATGAAAATCATATAATCATAAAAAAAGACGTATCACATAGGATACATCTTTTTATACCATTTTTTATTCTCCCATTTTTTCTTTAACAGCAGCTTGAGCAGCAGCTAAACGAGCTAATGGTACACGGAATGGAGAACATGAAACATATGATAATCCAAGTCTATGGCAGAATTCTACCGAACTTGCTTCACCACCATGTTCACCACAGATACCTAATTTAATATCTGGACGTGTTTGTCTACCTTTTTCAACAGCAATTTTCATTAATTGTCCAACACCTTCTTGGTCAACTTTTGCAAATGGATCTGCTTCAAAGATTTGTTTAGAATAGTAATCATCCAAGAATTTAGCAGCATCGTCACGGCTAAATCCATAAGTCATTTGAGTTAAATCATTTGTACCAAAACTGAAGAATTCAGCTTCTTCTGCAATTTTATCAGCAGTTAATGCGGCTCTTGGAATTTCAATCATTGTACCAACTTTGTATGGTAAATCAACTCCTGCTTCTTTAATAATACTATCTGCAGTATCAGTAACAACTTTTTTAACATATTGTAATTCCTTAATATCTCCAACAAGTGGAATCATAATTTCAGGAATTACATTTTGACCTTCTTGGTTTGCAGCAATTGCAGCTTCAATAACTGCTCTTGTTTGCATTTCAGCAATTTCAGGATAAGTAACTGCTAAACGACAACCTCTATGACCCATCATTGGATTGAATTCTTTTAATGATTCAACACGTGCTTTTAAAGCATCAAAAGTCATTCCTAAACTTTCAGCTAAAGGTCTAATTTCATCATCAGTATGAGGTAAGAATTCATGTAAAGGTGGATCTAAGAAACGGATTGTAACTGGATAGATTTCCATAGCTTTAAATAATTCTCTAAAATCTGATCTTTGGTAAGGCAAGATTTTTTCTAATGCTTCTTTTCTTGCTTCTACTGTTTCTGCAGTAATCATACGTCTAAAGTTGAAAATTCTTTCTTCTTCAAAGAACATATGTTCAGTTCTACATAAACCGATACCTTCAGCACCAAATTTACGTGCTTGTAATGCATCTCTAGGTGTATCTGCATTTGTTCTGACTTTCAATGTACGAACTTCATCAGCCCATTCCATGAATGTTTCGAAATCACCACTAATTTCTGGTTCAACAGTTTTGATTTGTTCACCATAAACATTACCAGTGCTTCCATCTAATGACATATAATCACCTTCATGATATTTTTTACCATCAGGTGTTGTTAATATTTTTGTCTCTTCATCAATCTTTAATGAACCACATCCACATACACAGCAAGTTCCCATACCTCTTGCAACAACTGCAGCATGTGATGTCATACCACCACGGATTGTTAAGATACCATGAGCAATGTTCATACCTTCAATATCTTCTGGAGATGTCTCAAGACGAACTAACAAGATATCTTGAACACCATTTTTATGAGCTTCGATAACGTCTTCAGCAGTGAAATAAATACGTCCAGTTGCAGCTCCAGGAGATGCAGCTAAACCTGTTGCAACAACATGCGCACAACGTAATGAAACATCATCAAAGTTAGGATGTAACAATTGATCTAATTGTTTAGGTTCAACCTTTAATAAAGCTTCTTCTTTTGTAATCATACCTTCTTGTACTAAATCAACAGCAATTTTTAATGCAGCAGCAGCAGTTCTCTTACCATTACGTGTTTGAAGCATGAACAATTTACCATCTTCAATTGTAAATTCCATATCTTGCATATCTTTATAATGATCTTCAAGAACTTTATTGATTTTTACAAATTCATCATAACAATGAGGCATAACTTCCTTCAAAGTATCAATTGTTTGTGGTGTACGGATACCAGCAACAACATCTTCACCTTGAGCATTCATCAAATACTCACCATATAATTTCTTTTCACCAGTTGCTGGGTTTCTTGTAAACGCAACACCTGTACCAGAAGTTTCACCACGATTACCATAAACCATTTCTTGAACATTAACAGCAGTTCCCCAGCTACCTGGGATATCATTCAAACGTCTATAAGTAATAGCACGGTCATTGTTCCATGATCTAAATACAGCCTTAATTGATTCCATCATTTGTTCTTTTGGATCCTGAGGGAAATCAACACCAGCATGTTTTTTGTATTCAGCTTTGTAAATTTCAACAACTTCCATCAAATCTTCAGCAGTTAATTCTGTATCGAATTCAATATTTTTTTCCTCTTTAACTTTATCAAACATTCTTTCAAATGAGCTTTTTGGGAATCCCATAACAACATCAGCAAACATTTGAATAAAACGACGATAACTATCGTATACAAAACGTGGGTTATTTGTTGCTGTTGCAAACTCTTTTGCAACTTCATCATTTAAACCTAAGTTCAAAACTGTATCCATCATACCAGGCATTGATGCTCTTGCACCTGATCTTACAGAAACAAGAAGCGGATTTGCAGCATCTCCCATTTTCTTACCTGTAATTTTTTCAAGTTCAGCAAGTTTTTCGTAAACTTGTTCTTCGATTTCTTTAGAAATCACTTTTCCGTCTTCATAGTATTTAGTACAAGCTTCCGTAGTGACAGTAAACCCTTGAGGTACTGGTAAACCAATGTTAGTCATTTCAGCTAAGTTAGCACCTTTACCACCAAGTAGGTTTTTCATGTCTTTGTTACCTTCACTAAATAGGTAGACATATTTTTCCATTTCTATTCCTCCTTTATTACTACTTTACCTATTATACACTATGTGAGTGCTTACATTCAACCTTTAATTACCTGAATTTGTGAAAAAAAGAACAGAGTCATTTCGACATCTGTTCTGCTATTTTAAATTATGCTTAATATATCATTGAAATTTAGATTTAAACAAAAAATGAATTATCTATCACTTGCATACTCTAATTGTACACGACGTTGATTCAACTTCTGTTTTTGACATCCTTTCATTGCTTTATGACTCACTTTTGGTTTAATATCAACAAAAGTGAATTTTCTCTTAATTGTAATATCACCAATATCACTGCTTTTAATTTTTCCATACTTCGTTAAAAATTCAATAACATCTTTAACATTAATTCTATCCATTGAACCACAAGTCATAAAAATACGATCATATTGAGATCCTGCAGATGTTTCTTCCTGATAATCAAAACCAACGCGTTGTTGGTAACACATTGATAATAATGTTGCCATCACATCATTTCTCATATCGTGAGGAATATCTTTAATAGTATCCATAAAAACATCTTTATGAGACTTTAGCATCTCTTCTTGTACATCAAATAATAACTCTTTTATTTTTTGATCAAATATTTCTTGATTTGAAGGAACATCTAATTTTTCAATATGACTATTTGTTCTTTTTTGGATAGACATTAAGAAATTCTTTTCTCGATTGGTAACAAGTGAATAAGCTTCACCTTTTTTATTTGCTCTACCAGTTCTTCCAATTCTATGAATATATAATTCTTCATCTTGTGGCATCTCATAATTGATAACATGTGAAATGTTATCAACATCAATTCCTCTAGCAGCCACATCTGTAGCAACCAAATATTGAATATGTCCACTCTTAAATCTTTTCAATGTATTTGTACGTTGATTTTGTGATAAATCACCATGCATAGCTTCAACATCATAATGTTTTTGTTGCATTGAAGCCACAACTTCATCAACACTTCTTTTTGTTTTACAAAAAATGATTGTATTTTCCATTTGTCTTGAATCTAAGATTCTACATAATGTTTCAAATTTATTTGTTGGTCTTGTTTCAAAATAATATTGAGAAACGGTAGAAGCTGTTTTTGTCTTTGATTTGATTTGTATATGCATATAATCATCCTGCATATAATTGCTCGCAATCTTTTTGATTGTTGCTGGCATTGTTGCTGAAAACAAAACAGTCTGTTTATTTTCTGGTGTCGCTTCTAAGATTGTTTCAATATCTTCAACAAATCCCATATTTAACATTTCATCCGCTTCATCTAATACCATAAAATCAATATTATTGATTTTCAAAACACGACGACGCATTAAATCTTGCACACGTCCAGGTGTTCCCACAACGATATCTGCACCACGTTTTAAATCTTTGATTTGTCTTTCAATATCACTTCCACCAAAGACACTGACAATTGATAAATTTGTGCATTTCCCAATTCTTTTTAATTCTTCATGAATTTGCAATGCCAACTCACGTGTTGGTGATAAAATCAAAGCTTTAACATGTTTACCTTCTTTTTGTATTTTTGATAACAAAACACTCCCAAAAGCCAATGTTTTTCCTGTCCCAGTTTGTGCTTGTCCTATAATATCCTGTCCTTCTAGTAAAACTGGTATTGATTTTTCTTGAATAGGTGAAGGACTCACATACCCCATCATCTCAATCCCTTTTAATACATCACTTGACAACCCTAAATCTTTAAATGTTACTTTATTCATAATTTCCTTCTTTCTTTGCATACGTATCTATTGTATTGTTTTATCCACTTGGAAATGTATGTTTTCTTTGGCATTTCCCTACAATCACAAGATAGACTCTTTGCAAATCAAGGTCAACGCTAAACATATTCATTTTCGACTACTACTGTGCATTTCATACCTACAATATTGAAGATTTCCAAAAAGAAAACCAGGAACAATGATCTCCTGGTCTTTTCAGTCGCATTTTTTCTTCATTGAGATAATAACATAATATATCTCAAATAGCAAGTTTTATTTCATGAAGTTTTTTTCTGCAACAGATAAATATATGGTCTTACCTGCGAAATAAAGTAGAGTGATCCAGTAATAAAGACAACACCATTATGATGATACGATTCATCAATTGCTTTTTTCCAATCTTTTTCAATTTTTACTGGAAAATTCTCAGCCAATTTTTCAGCACTTTGTGCCCGATGAAAATCAAATTCACAGATAGTCACATCATGTGTTAATTTTAATAATTTTTCAATCATAGCATGAGTATCCTTATCTCTCAAGGCACTAAAGATGATTTTAATATTTTGATATTTCTTAGCTGACTGATAAAATGCTTCAATGCCTTCTTTATTGTGTGCACCATCAATAATCATCAACGGTTGCTGACATACAATTTCAAAACGTCCTTCCCAAACAGCCTCTCTTAAACCTTCCAACAAAGTTTCATTATCTAAAACAATATATCCATTATTCTTAAGATAAAGCAAAATCTCAATTGCTAATGCACTATTTTCACATTGATATCGAGCACCAGTTTGTAAGACAACATGATAAGTTGCATAATCAAATGAAATACTATTTTTATCTTCTTGGATATTTTGAATATCTTGAACCTTAATGAATTGACTATGATGTTGTTGACATAATTCTTCAAAAACCTTTAAGCAGCCCTGCTTTGTTTCTCCTGTTACAAAAGGAATATAATCTTTAATAATTCCTCCTTTTGTAAAAGCAATCTTTTCATATGTATCTCCTAAGTATTCTGTATGGTCTAAACCAATATTTGTATTGGCACTCAAAATCGGTGCGACTATATTTGTTGCATCCAATGCACCACCTAATCCAACTTCAAAAATCGCAAAATCTACACGATGTTTCAAAAAAAACATAATTGCAATAAAAACTTCAATCTCAAACATAGATAATTCATATTCTAACCATAAAGACATATAACGATTTGCATAACATATAATTTCATCATCTTGAATATGCTGATTATTAATACGCATAATTTCTAATCTCGTGACCAAAACTGGAGATGTAAAAGTTGCTACACGATATCCTTCTTTTTGCAATACAGAACGAATATAATTAGTAGTAGAGCCTTTCCCATTCGTTCCACCTATATGAATTGTCTTTAACAAAGTTTGAGGATTACACATATCATTCATAAAACGTTTAAAATTATCCAATGCATAAACTCGGTCTTTTTGACTTGCTATAAAATCATGAACTTGATCATAATTGCCAAACTTTTCTTCATTAACACTATGATACACCATAGGTACAAAACGTATACCATGAACAACTTGCTCATCATGTACTCTTTGAAAACCTTGGCTTCGATAAAATGTTTCTGCAGATGGTGCAGAATTCACATATATATCACCATACATGAGTTGTTTTGCAGATTTCAAAAGTTTTGTTCCTACGTGCTGACCTTGATATGTTGGATCAACAAAAAGACTTTGAATATCTTTTAAATCACGAATCCCAATGACTCCAACCAACTTTTCATCAAATGCCCCAAGCATTAAAAGATGCTGTTCTTTCATCAAAGAGAGAATATGCTCATCATTAAAAGATGATAAAAACGTTTGTATACCTTCCTCTACATAAGTTGGTGCTATCTGTCTCATAAACACATCTTTAATTAACTGATTGGCCTCGCTAACCTCATGTCCTCTTAATATTCTTATATCCATATATACTCCTCACTAAGAAAAAAGCAGCCTGAGCTGCTTTTAAATCTTTTCAAATCGATCTACATCAACCACAAACACTGTTGCTCCACCAACCAAAACATCTACCATAATTGGAGTAAAGAATTCTCCCATTTCTGTAGGTGGAACTGTCGGTTCTTTTTCAACACGTTTTCGTGCATGCGCTTTGATAATTTCTAATGCAGGATCAACTTTATCATCATTGGTTCCAATAAAGAAAGTTGTATTTCCTTTCTTTAAGAATCCCCCAGATGTCGCAAGCTTTGTTACAAAGAAACCACCTTCTGTTAAAGCAGATTGAACAGTAGAACTGTCATCATTATTGACAATGGCAATTATAAGTTTCATAACATTACCCCCTTCTTAATTATATATTAGCACTTTTTCCAAATAATTACACTCATTTTTTATTATCTTATATCATTTCTCCATGTTGCTTAGGTAAAAAACGATCACAATAAACTTGTAAAGCATAACTATCTGTCATTCCAGACAAATAATCACTGACAATTAATTCATTAGGTGTCTCTTGATAAGTTTCAATCATTTTTCTCACATGATTATCAATCCCAGAATCATCATTTCCATCATCTGTTAAATCATCATAAAAAGCATTGTATAACTGTTTGACGAGTCTTGTCAATTTTTCGTTTTCCTTAACTAATGTAGGATGATGATGAATATGTGTAGAAATAAATCCAAAAAGAACTTCTAAGGCCTGATAGACTTCTTCTGAGAACTCCAAATAAGGTTTACGATAACTATGAATAACAATATCACCAATTAAACGATTAATCATTGATTTGTTATCTTTTCCTAAAACATTAACGACTTCTTCAGGCAAATCATCTTCCTTAATAATTCCAACTGTCATTGCATCTTCAATATCTTTACCAACATATGAAATCACATCTGAAATACGTACAACACACCCCTCCAAAGTCATTGGAGCAATTTTTTTAGAATAATCTTCAACATGCCAGCACTTCTCATATTCTTCCCAGAATTGCGCAATCGTCTTATTCTTATCAGGTTTATAAATTCTTGAAAGAATCTCACCATTATGACATAAAATTCCATCAAGAACCTGTAAAGAAACATTATATCCAATTCCTTTTCTTTCAATAAACAACAAATGTCTTACACTATTAGCATTATGATTGAAATATCCAAATTGTCTTTCTTTCAAACAATCATCAATGGCTTTCTCGCCAACATGTCCATAAGGTGCATGACCTAAATCATGTCCCAATGCAATAGCTTCAATTAAATCTAAGTTTAAATTTAATCCTCGTCCAATTTGTCTTGCAATTCTTGATACCCATTGAACATGTAAAGAACGTTTTGTAATATGAACATTACTAAAGAATGATAATGCCTGTGTCTTATCAACATATCTTGAATAACTTTTTGAATAAAGAACACGATCTATGTCCTTTTCAAATGGCCAGCGAATATCAAATTCAATTAATGGCTTATGGGTATGTTTAACCTTAATGCACTCACTGTTTTTGGTTGCATAAGGAGATAATCTTTCATCCATGAGTCTTGTTTCTACTAACGATGTGTGTATAATTTTGTCTTCTTTTTTCAAAAATATCACTTCCTTTGATTTCTTTATAATTTATAGTATAATACTTGTGGTGATCTTATGCAAAATAATATGCAAAACAATTTAATTAACTGGTATCATCAATACCATCGACAATTCCCCTGGCGTGAAACTGAAAATCCTTATTTTATTTGGATTAGTGAAATCATGCTTCAACAAACAACGACTGAAGCTGTGATTCCTTATTTCAATCGCTTCTTAACGACTTTTCCTACCATTACTGATTTGGCAATAGCTTCACTAGAAGACGTTTATAAACTCTGGGAAGGATTAGGATATTATCGTCGCGCAAAACATATCCATGAAACTGCAAAAATCATTGTTCATCAATATAATGGGATATTTCCAAATACCCACAAAGAAATTCTTGCTTTAAAGGGAATCGGTCCATATACAGCTGGTGCTATTTGTTCAATTGCTTATCATATGCCTACTCCTGCCATTGATGGCAATGTTTTAAGAATTATATCGCGTCAATATTTACTAAAAGATAATATTGCTGAAACAAAGACACAAAAACATATTACCAGTATTGTTGCTGAGTTACTTATGGGATATGATGCTTCAGCTTTTAATCAAGGCTTAATGGATTTAGGAGCAACTATTTGTCGTCCATTGAATCCCAAATGTGATCAATGTCCAATTCAAAAAACTTGTTTGGCTTATCAAAACAATCAACAAAAAGTTTTACCAATCAATATAAAAAATATAAAACACAAAGAGCTTCACTATATTACTGGAATCATTACATACCAAGATCAATTTCTTTTGTTTCAAAATCCACCAGGTCTATTAGAAAATCTTTATGGTTTTGTACAATATGAATGTGAAAGTCCATATCGTTTTCAGGAAGAATTCGAAAATCAATATCATCTTCCTCTATCTATTGTGTCATATATTCAAGATATTAAACATGTCTTTACACATCGTACATGGCATATGCACATTTATCACTTTGTTATAGACAAACCAATAAAAGGTCTTTATACACTTGATGACATTCACAACTTACCATTATCAACAGCACATTTAAAAGTTTTAAAATCATTCCTTAAACATATGAAATAATAATTCAATTTATTGATTTTTTGACAGCAATCTTTGATTGCTGTTTTATTATATAATACAAACAAACTCGTGCATAATGAAAATACAGAGTATAAAAATACTCTGTACCTCTTTTAATCGTCTTGAGTCTCATTATCATTTTCATAACGTTCAATGATACGTTGAACAACTGGATGCCTTACAACATCTAGTGCACTTAAATAAATAAATCTAATTCCTGATACATTCTTCAAGATATGCAAAGCACGTCTTAATCCGCTCATTGTTCCTCGTGGTAAATCAATTTGAGTAATATCACCTGTAATAATCATCTTTGAATTAAACCCTAAACGCGTTAAAAACATTTTCATTTGCGCATCAGTTGTATTTTGTGCTTCATCTAATATCACATAGGCATCTTCTAATGTACGCCCACGCATATAAGCGAGTGGAGCAATCTCAATTGTCCCCTTATCAATAAGGCGTTCAGTTTGCTCTTGGCCCAACATATCATATAAAGCATCATAAAGTGGCCTTAAATAAGGATCTACTTTTTCCTTCAGATCGCCTGGTAAAAACCCCAGGTTTTCCCCTGCCTCAACTGCTGGTCTTGTCAAAACTATCTTTTGAACTTCGTTATTTTTTAACGCCTGAACAGCGAATATAACAGCTAAATATGTTTTTCCTGTTCCAGCTGGTCCTATTCCAAAAACCACATCATTATTCTTCAATGCGTAATAATATTCTTTTTGCCCTAATGTTTTAGGATAAATAAGTTTACCACTCATTGTTCTCGCAATTTTAATCTGATAAAGTTCATCTATCGCCTTTAAATTATGTGTTTCAGATAATTTAAGAGTATACATGACATCTCTCTTGCTAATTGTTTTCCCTTGTTTTACAAGTTTCAATAAAGCATCTAACACTTCTTTAATTTGCTTTCTTTTGTCATCCTCATCATTCAAGACAATTTCATCACCACGAACAATCATTTCTGTTTGAAAAGTATCTTCTAGTATCTTTATATTTTCTTCTTGATGACCAATGAATCTTTTGACTTCATCTATTGTATAAGAATCTAGTTTAATGATTTCCTTCATTCTCTTCTCCTTTAATGGCTATATCTTCTAATAAGGTATAGTGTACTTTTAATGTTATTTTACTACGAGTCTTTGTCATTTGTAAAACATTTTCTTTATCAATCACTGCATCGGTTGGTAGTTTTGCTCGAATAGACAATAATAATTGATAAAAAACTTCCCCTTGATCCTGATTTACATTCTTTACACTTGCTTCATATTGATTAAATGTGTACGCATATACATGACCTTTAACTGGAATAATCTTTGTTTCATTCTGGGTAGATATTAAAGTGTTTTCAACAAGTAAATCACCCTTTTTAACATAATCATTCTTCTTTATTTTAATTAGTCCGCTATCTACATCAAAAGATTCAATCATACCATCTTTTTTGGCATACAAATTCTGATAGTCATCTTTTTCTTTCTTATCCTGTTTACGTTTTGTATATTCAACATGAAATACGCTCCCTACCTGATAAATGTTAATATATTCAACCTTATCCTTGTAAATGGTTTTAAAATTAGAAAGAATTTCATTTAATCTTTCATAACTCTTTAAAGGAGATAATATATCAACATGTTCCTTCTTTAAATCCGTAATCATTTGTTTGTTGACTTGGGGCATTGTTCCAATAATTTGAATATCAAAAACAAAATAAGAACACGCAATCACAGATGCCATAAAACATATAACTCCTAAAATATTTAAATATTGACGAGACAAAAAGAGAACATATTTTAAGAGTCCAATTGTTTTGATATAATGTACTGGTTGTTCAAATGCTCGTAATGTGTACCTTTGATATGTAGGAATATAGAAAGTATACATATCATCTTTTAATCTCAAATGTAAAAGTTTAATTTTTTTGTTTTTTGCATACCTTAACAGCAGATAAATATATTGTGCATCTATACAACAAAAATCATACCCTATTTTCATCATATTCAATCACTTTCACATGACCATTTAAACGTATTTCATTTTGGTCATAATAATATATTTCCAATTTTTCTCCTCTCACACACAAACAATATTGATCCATTTGTATCTTAAAGAGATTTTGGTCCATCATCAGTATTTCTTTATAATCTTTCACAAATAATTGATTTTTATCTATAAGAAGCATGCAATCACCTCAACCTATTATATGAAAAACAAAAAAAAGAAGAACAATAGTTCTTCTTATCTTTGTTTACCTTTATTTTTTCTAGCAGCTTCTGATTTCATTTTACGTTTTAAACCAGGCTTAACATAGAATTCTCTTTTACGAGCTTCTTGC